>NZ_JBJHAO010000009.1:0-171255 GCF_054051075.1 Blastococcus sp. SYSU DS0617 | reverse complement strand
GAGCGGCCGGAGGGGTTCGTCCCCTCCGGCCGCTCGCGGCGGTGACCGCGCTACTTCCGGGTGACCGTGCCGGTGCCGCTGGCCTGCACGAGCGTTCCGCCCTGGAACCGCTGGGTGATCCCCTTGGAGGAGACCACGGGAGCCGACGTCGGGTAGCCCAGCGAGCCCCTCTCGAAGCCCTGCTTGCCCCAGGCCGTCAGGATCTTGCCGTTCACCCGGTGGGCGCCCGTGGTGGGCGACCAGTACATGCTGCCCCTCTGGAACTCCTGGAAGCACCCGCGCTTGACCAGGCCGCAGATCTCACCGCGGACCGGAAGGCCCAGCGGGCCGCTCTCCTGGCGCTCGTTGGTCCACGCCGCGTAGATCGCCCCCCAGACGACCTTCGTGCCGTCCTTGGTGAGGTAGACGGCGCCGCCGGTGAACTGCTGGGAGCAGCCCCAGTGCTGGCACCGCTGATCGGTGGCCGGGTAGCCGAGCGGGCCGCTCTCCCAGCGGTAGGCCGCCCATGTCCTCTGGATGGCGCCCTCGAGGACCGTCCGCGTGCCCCCGCCCGCGGAGCTGTAGATGGAGCCGCGCTCGAAGTACTGGAAGCACCCGCTGTCGCGGAGTCCGCACACCGTGCTGGTCGTGGGGTACCCCAGCGCGCCGGCATGGGCCTTCGTCGCGGCGTACTTCGTCGCCACGGCTCCGACGACGACCCGGGTGGGCTGCGACGCCGAGGTGTAGACGGCGCCCTTCTGGAACGACTGCATGCATCCGCTGTCCGGGAGGCCGCACGCCAGGTCACCGGTGGGGTACCCGAGGGTGCCCTTGTCGGCGCCGCGCGCCCGCCAGGTGTCGAACACGGCGCCGTTCACCATCGGGTGGGCGCCGCTGGCCGAGGACCAGTAGATGTTGCCGCCCTCGAACTTCTGCACGCAGCCGCGGCCGGACAGACCGCACCACTCGCCGGAGATCGGGTACCCGAGGGGTCCGGCCTCCCACCCGGTGCTGTTCCACTTCGTCCGGATCGCCCCGACCACCGGCTGGGCGCCCCCGGCCGGCGACCAGTAGATGGCCCCGCCCTCGTACTCCTGGAAGCACCCGCCCCCGGGCAGCCCGCACACCTGCTCGGTGGTCGGGTACCCCAGCCGGCTCTTCTCCCAGCCCATCGCCGCCCACTTCTCGTGGATGCCACCCCACATCAGGCGTGCGCCGGTGGCCGGCGACCAGTAGATGGCCCCGGCCTCGTGGGCGCGGAAGCAGCCGCGGTCGGGCAGGCCGCAGATGATCCCGGACGTCGCCCTGCCGAGCATCGCCGCATCTGGCTGCGCGGCCCGCGCGGCGATGGCGCCGCCACCGGAGGACTGGGTGGAGCCGAACCAGTCGGTGAAGTACAGCCAGAAGTTGCGGTTGCCGTAGGCCGAGCACTTGTCCCCGGTGCCGTAGCCGGCATTGAGGGCTGCCTGGTTGGGCCGATAGGGGGTGTAGTTGTAGAGCCCCGCGGTCGCCTGGTTGTCGATGAAGACCTTGGACGTCCCGCACGAGATCGGGACGCTCCACTGGATGGTGTTGGTGTACCCCGCCCGGTAGCTGTACTTCGTCGGGCTGGCGGCGTACCGCTGGTACTGCCTGGCCGCGTTGTACAGCTGCTTCTGCAGCCCCGCGTAGTCGGGGTGGCACCACCCGGTCCCGATGTCCGGGCAGTAGTAGCCGGCTGCCCGGTCGTACATCTTGGCCGTCGGGTTGCTGCTGGTGATGAAGCCCATCTCCTTCTGGAGCAGCACCAGGATGACCCGGGGGCTGACCCGGCAGGAGACCGCGACCTTGGCGATGATCTGCGCGGCGCTCTCCCGCGCCGCCCCCTGGTAGCCGGCGCACAGGCTGTCCGCGGGCTTCGCGGCCGTGTCCATCCGGAAGTCCTCGAGGCACGGGCTGGTGTCCAGCGCCGGGTCCGGGCAGGAGCTGGGGCTCTTGCTGATGAGGAAGCTCTGGATCTCGGCGGCGGTCATCGCCCGCCCGTCGAAGAAGACGGCGTCGGAGATGATGTTGCCCGGGTCGAACAGCCGGGTGTCGGCCGCGTCCGCCTGCTGGGCCGGGGTGCTGGTCGCGACCGGGCTCAGCAGCGACGCGGCGACGACGGTGAGGACGGCGAGGACGCGCAGGACGGGGCGCATCACGGGACCTCGACCGCCACTGCGTCCGCGACGCCCTGCGACGTCCCGGACTCGTAGGACAGGGTGGCCTGCCAGGTGCCCGGCGCCAGTCGCGCTCCGGGGACCGTCATCGCCGGGCACGAGGTGGAGGTCACGTTGTCGACGGCCGTCGCCGTGACCTCGACCGCGGTCCCGCCCTGGCTCAGGGTCAGCGTGCAGGTGCCGCCGGACTCGACGAGGCCCAGGACGATCCCGCCGGCCTCGACCGCCTTCAGGTCGGCGCTCCAGCCGTAGTAGGTGAGCTGGGGGGTCACCTCGGCGCTGCTGTCCTGCGTCGGCACCGGCGAGTCGGTGGCGACCTCGGTCGCCGGCTCGGTCGGCACGGGGGCCCCGCCGGTGCGATCCGGGCCCAGGCTGGCCAGTTCCTCGCTGTCCGTGACGGGTGGCGAGGTCGTGGCTGCTGCCGTGGGCGAGGCGTTCCCCGCGGTCGTGTCGCGGTCGTCGTCCGCGCGGGTCGTCAGCCAGAAGCCGGCCGCGACGGCGACGGCGACCGCGAACAGGAGGAACACGAGTGTGCGGCGGCGGCCGGACGGGCGTGAGCGGGAAGGCACAGCGACACCTCAGTGGTGTGGAGCGCAGCGCACCGGAAGACGGAGGACGGCTGAGCCGTCGCATCCGATGGCGGCTGAGCAGCGGGTCGGAACAGGTGGAGCGCGGATGCAGGAGACCAAGAACCGCCCGCCCGCGTCCAGTAACCGCCCGATCACGGCGCGTCGCGAACGACGCCACCTCCTCCGCGGTGCTCAGGCCGGGGCGCCCAGCAGGCGGATCCCCTCGATCCGGACGCCCAGGGTGGCCGTCACGCGCTCGGTGTCCGCCCGTCGCGGCAGTTCCTCCGGCGCCGGGGAGCTGACCAGCACCGTCGAGGCGCCGGCGGCCAGGGGGGCGAGCAGCCAGACCACCGGCCCGGCCTCGGCCGCGGTCGCGGCGTCGACGAGCACGCGGTCGTCGGGCCGGATGTCCAGCCGGGTGGCGAGCTCGCCGGCGGCGGCGACCAGGCCGCCGAGGTCCAGCGTCAGCCCGCCGGTCACCAGGCCGGGTGTCGAGGGGTCCGGCGACTGCCAGGGGGAGAAGAAGTCGCCCTGGGCGCGGACCTCCAGGGCGAAGTCGCGGGCTGCTCCCGCATAGCCGGTCATGCCCAGGCCCAGGGGGTGCAGGGACAGCCCGAGCAGCTCCGGTCCGCCCGTCGCCAGCGCTTCCTCCAGCGCAGGCAGCCTGCCCCGGTCCGCGAGGACCACGTCGGCGTCGGCGAGGCGGTCGTCGTCCTCCGCGGCGGTGTCCAGGACCGCCGCTCCGCAGCTCCACGCCGCCAGCAGCACCGCCGCGGTCTGCCAGTGGACGGGCAGCGCCACGGCCACGGTGCTGCCCGGCCCGATGTCGAACTCGTCCTGGAGCAGGTTCGCGGTCTTGGCCACCCAGTTGGCGAGGGTGGCGGCGGACAGCTCCACGCGGTCGCCGGTCGCGTCGTCGTAGGAGGTGAGCAGCGGGGCGGCGGCGTTGCGGCGGGCGACGGCGGCGAGCAGGTCGCCCGGCAGGGCCGCCTCCGGCCGCCCGGCGCCGGGCGGGATGGGTCGGGTGGTGGACACGGGACAAGAGTGGCAGGGAGAGTTGCGACGGATCGGTCCGCCCCGCGTGCTCCGGGCGACGGCGGGGCCGCGCGTCTACAGTCGTCACTCGATGACCGCCGCACCGAGCGCTGCCCTGATCCGGATCGACCACGCGGTGCTCCGCTCCACGCGCCGCGCGCTCGGGGGCACCCCGGCCGTCCCCGTCGCCCGGGGCATGTCGCACTTCGGGGAGCACGCGCTCGGCTGGCTGGCCCTCGGCGCGGCCGGCTGGGCCTCGGGCCGCCGGCGCGAGGAGTGGGCGGCCGGGATCGCCGGCGTCGTCGCCGCGCACGCGGCCGGTGTGGCGGTCAAGCGCGTGGTGCGCCGCGTGCGGCCCGCCCTGGAGGACGTCCCGGCGCTGGTGGGGACGCCGAGCCGGCTGTCCTTCCCGAGCGCGCACAGCTGCTCGACGGCCGCGGCGGCCGTCGGATTCGGCCCCTTGGTCGGCCGTCCCCCCATGGTGGTGGCGACCGGCGCGATGCTGGTCTCCCGGGTGCTCTTGGGGGTCCACTACCCCTCGGACGTGGTGTCCGGCGCCGTGCTCGGCGCGGGCGTGGCCACGGCCGTGCGGCGCCGCATGACCCGAGACCCAGGCAGGAAGGCGTGACCGTGCATCCCCAGTCGAGCCCCGCGCTGGCACCGGAGGCCACGACGGCACCGGGCCACGGCGAGTCCTCGTCCGCTCCGGAGCCGCCCCCCCGCCTCCCCGGCTTCCGGGGCAGCTTCGCCTGGGGCCTGGTGCGGGCACTGCGGCCCCGCCAGTGGGTCAAGAACGTGCTGGTGCTGGCCGCCCCGCTGGCCGCGGGGGAGATCTTCAACGCCGACGTCATGCGGCCGACCGCCGCCGCGTTCGTGCTCTTCTGCCTCGCCGCCTCCGCCGTCTACCTCGTCAACGACACCATCGACGTGGAGGAGGACCGCCGGCACCCGCGCAAGCGGTTCCGGCCGATCGCCGCCGGCATCGTGCCGCGCTGGCTGGCCCTCGCCCTGGCCGCCGTGCTGTTCACCGTCGCGCTGGTGGCCGCCGTGCTGCTCACCCGGCCCGAGCTGGCGTGGGTGCTGGCCAGCTACGTGGTCATCCAGCTGGCCTACTGCGTGTTCCTCAAGAACCAGCCGGTGATCGACCTCGCCGTCGTCGCCTCGGGCTTCCTGCTCCGTGGGATCGCCGGGGGTGTGGCGGCCGGGCTGATGCTCTCGCAGTGGTTTCTGCTCGTGGCCGCGTTCGGCTCGCTGTTCATGGTCGCCGGCAAGCGCTACTCCGAGCTCGTCCTGGTCGGCGACGCCGCCGCGACGCGCAAGACGCTCAAGGAGTACTCCGCCAGCTACCTGCGGTTCGTGTGGAGCCTCTCGGCCGGTGTGGCGGTCACCGCCTACAGCCTCTGGGCCTTCGAGATGGGGGAGACGCAGGACGGCATCCCGTGGTCGACCATCTCCATCGCCCCGTTCGTCATGGCCATCCTCAGGTACGCCGTGGACGTCGACAAGGGCTCCGCCGGCGCACCCGAGGAGATCGTCCTGCACGACCGCGTCCTGCTCTGCCTCGGTGTGCTGTGGGTGGTCACCATGGCGTTGGGAGTCTTCGATGTCTGACCAGACCCTGCTGAACGGCTGGGGGCGCACGGCCCCCACGCCGGCCGTGCTCACCCCCGTCCACGACGACGCCGAGGTGCGCGCGGTGCTCGCCGCGGCCGGCGGTCGTGGTGTCGTGGCCCGCGGGCTGGCCCGCAGCTACGGCGACGCGGCGCAGAACGCCGGTGGCCACGTGCTCGACATGACCGCGGCCTCCCGCGTGCTGTCCTTCGACCCGGAGACCGGTCTGGTCGACGTGGAGGCCGGCATCTCGCTGGACGAGCTGATGAACCGCTTCGTCCCGCAGGGCTTCTTCGTGCCCGTCACGCCCGGCACCCGCCTGGTCACCGTCGGCGGGGCGATCGGCGCGGACATCCACGGCAAGAACCACCACGTCGCCGGCAGCTTCTCCCAGCACGTCCGCTGGCTGGACCTGCTCACCGCCGACGGTCAGGTCCGCCGGGTCAGCCCCGAGGAGGACCCCGACCTGTTCTGGGCCACCGCCGGCGGCATGGGCCTGACCGGGGTCATCCTGCGCGCGCAGGTGCAGATGAAGCGGATCGAGACCTCCCGCTGCCTGGTCGACACCGACCGCACGCCCGACCTCGACTCGCTCATGACGCTGCTGAGCGAGACCGACCACCTCTACGAGTACTCGGTCGCCTGGATCGACACCCTCGCCAAGGGCAGGCGCATGGGGCGTTCGGTGGTCACCCGCGGGCGCTTCGCGACGCTCGACGAGCTGCCCGCCAAGCGCCGGGCCGACCCGCTGAAGTACCACGGGTCGATCAAGGTGTCGGTCCCCGACGTCTTCCCGCCCGGCCTGCTCAACCTGGCCACGGTCGCGGCGTTCAACGAGCTCTGGTACCGGAAGTCGCCGAAGCGCAAGCGCGACCAGCTGCAGAGCATCCCGACCTTCTTCCACCCGCTCGACGCCGTCGGTGGCTGGAACCGCATCTACGGACCGCGCGGGTTCGTCCAGTACCAGGTCACCGTGCCCTTCGGGCAGGAGGAGGCCATGCGCGAGGTGCTGGACCGGCTCAGCTCGTTCGGGACAGCGTCCTTCCTCGCCGTCCTCAAGCGGTTCGGCCCCGGCAATCCCGGCATGCTGTCCTACCCGTCGCCGGGCTGGACGCTGGCGCTGGACATCCCCGTGATGAAGGGGCTGGCCGGCCTGCTCGACTCCCTGGACGAGGTGGTCGTCGCCGCCGAGGGGCGGACCTACCTGGCCAAGGACTCCCGGGTGCGCCCGGAGACCTTCGCGCGGATGTACCCCCGGCTGGAGGAGTTCCGCGCCGTGCGCAAGCGGGTGGACCCCGACGGCGTGTTCACGTCCGACCTGGCCAGGAGGCTCTCGCTGTGATCGACGCCCTCGGATCCCCGGGCTCGCTGCTGCTCGTCGGCGGCACCTCCGACATCGCCGTGGCCACGGCCCGCCGGTACCTGGACGAGCGGCCGCTGCGCGTCGTCGTCGCGGCCCGGGACACCCCGCGCCGGGCCGCCGTCGCCGAGGAGCTGCGCGCCGCCGGCGCGGAGGTCGACGTCGTCGACTTCGACGCCGACGACGCGGACTCGCCCGGGCGCATGGTCGAGTCCGCCGCGGCCGGTGGCGACATCGACGTCGCGGTGGTCGCCTTCGGCCAGCTCGGCGACCAGGAGCAGCTCGCCACCGACCCGGACGCGGCCGGTGCGCTCGGCCGGGTCAACTACGTGGCCCCGGTCGTCGTCGGCACGGTCCTGGCCAACCGGATGCGGAGCCAGGGGCACGGGGCGATCGTCGTGCTGTCCTCGGTGGCCGGCGAACGGGCCCGGCGGTCCAACTACGTCTACGGCTCCACGAAGGCCGGCGTCGACGCGTTCTACTCGGGCCTGGCCGACTCGCTCGTGGGCACCGGGGTCTCCGTGCTCGTCGTCCGGCCGGGGTTCGTGCGGTCGAAGATGACCGAGGGGATGGCGGAGGCGCCGCTGTCGACCACGCCCGAGGCGGTGGCCGAGGCGATCGTCACCGGCGTCCGCAAGGGCCGGCACACCGTGTGGGTCCCCGGCGCGATGCGCTGGGTCATGAGCGGGCTGCGGCACACGCCGCGCGCGGTCTTCCGCCGGCTGCCCTTCTAGGAGACCCCTTTCCCCCCACACCTCGCACGCTCGGCGCGGGTCCCTGAAGGGGCGGCCGCCCGTCGGGGATGCCTCAGAGCGTGTCGGGCGCCAGCCGCTGCAGCTGCTGCGGGTCGATGTCGCGGTCGTGCAGGGGCAGCACGATCTCGGTCACGAGGTCGGTCAGCTCGGCGATGCGCAGGTTCAGCCGCCGCTCCTCCAGCAGGCCCTCGGCCAGCCGGGGCAGCGCCTCGTCCAGACGTCCGTGGGCCTCGTCCAGCCGCAGGTGCGCCTCGTCCAGGCGGGACCGCAGCGCGGCGTTCTCCACCTGCAGGTCGGCGATGCCCCGGTGCGCGGCCTCGAGGGACTCGAAGGCCAGCCGGATGTCGCGCAGCACCACCTCGTAGTCCGGGAAGAGGGCCTTCCGGAACGCCTTCGCCGGCGCCCGCACCAGCCGCTTCACCGCACCGGTCGCTGCCATGTCACCACCATCCTCGTCGTCGGGAGCGGGTCGGTGCCCGTCTCCCAGGGCGTGTGCTCGACCACCTCGTCGGCGTCGTGCAGCTCGTCGATCCGCAGCCCGTAGGGAGCCATCTCCGCGCGCAGGGTGTCCACCGGCACCGCCCGGTGCATCGGGACGCCGGTGCCCGGCTGCGGCAGCAGGCTGGAGCGGGGCACGTCCAGGTGCGCCTGCCCGCCGCTGCGCAGCAGCATCGACAGCCCGCGCAGCAGGATCGGGCGCCCGATGTCCCAGTAGTTGCCCAGCAGCCCCCGGGCGTAGACGACCAGCGGTTCCCGGCGGGCGCCCATCTCGGCCCCCAGTGCGATCACCCGGCGCAGGTCGTAGAGGTTGAGCACCCGGAACCGGGCGCCCGCACCCTGCTCCTCGGCCGCCTCGGCGGCCGCGCGCATCGGCCAGCGCACGTAGTCCAGCGCCTCCACGTCGAACCCCTGCCGGGCCAGCCACAGCGCGTCGTGACCGCGCCCGGTGCCGAGCTCCAGCACCCGGGCGCCGGCGGGTATCCGGGCGGCCAGCCACCGGGCGTAGTCCGACGGTGCGCTGCCGAGCGGCACGCGGGCGCCCTCGATGTCGTAGCGGTAGAAGTCCTCCCACATGGTCCGGTCCATGCCGTAGTCGGAGAACCAGCCCCAGAACCGGTCCTGCACGGAGCGGGGGATGTCGAACCGGTACGAGGGGTCGGGCACCTTCCAGCCCGGGCCGTAGTTGGCCTCGAGCATGAGCTCCGGGTCCCGGGGCGCGGGCTCGGGGCGGCCCTCCACGTCGATCGTGATCGTCGGGACGACCTGGTCGCGTCGCGCCTGCAGCCGGATCGCGAAGGTGTGCTGCCACCAGCCCTGCTCGTCGATGAACCCGGTGAACAGGTCGACGTAGGCGTCGGGCCGGCCCTCGTGGCTGAAGTGGACCTGCACGTGGCCGGCCGAGGCGCGGATCGCCTCGAACCCGGCGGCGCGCAGGATGCGACCCAGCTGGAAGGCTTCCCGGACCACGTCCGCCGGGTGGCTGTGCGGGCTCAGGTACCCGAGGTCGGCGTCGTCGTCGTGCGGCATGATCCGGCCGTCCCGGTAGGGGCCGAGCAGGGTGCCGCTCATGACGTAGACGGGCAGGTCGGGCCGGTGCTCGGCGAGCGCGGCCCGGATCCGGTCGAGGTTGTCCAGCAGGCGCTGCACCATGCCGGGGTCGTAGTCGGCCAGCGCGTGGCCGATCCGCCCGAACTTGTTGATGACCAGCCCGATGCCGTGGCGGTCGTCGAACCGGAGCGGCTGGTCGCTGTCGCCGAACCGCGCGTCGGCGGTCAGCACGTCGGGTCCGCCGTCGACCGGGCGCAGGCCGATGGTGCCGGTCCCGGTCAGGTACGGCCGCAGCGGCCGCGGCCACGGCAGCCGGCGGCGAGGCGGGTCCGCCGCGGGTTCGGGGTCGGTGGCCGAGACGCGGAACGACCAGATCCGCCGACCGCCGAGCAGCAGGTCGACGACGCGGTCCTCGTCCTGGCGCGAGGCGCGGAAGGAGAGACCGTCGTCGTCCAGGACCAGGTGGGACAGCAGGGGCCTGTCTCCTCTGTGGGGTGAGCGCCCGCGCACGGGGACCGCAACCATCGACGCCGGAAAAGGTCCGCCGAGGTTAACAGCCGGCGAACGGGCGGCGACCCCCCGCCGTCAGTTGATGCAGGAGGAGTCGGCGGCGGTCCGGGCCGGGGCGGCCTCCGGCTTCTCGGCGGCCGGCTGGGCGGTCACCGCCTGGCCGATGCCGTTGAAGTCCGAGCCGATCACCAGGTGGGTGGTGCCGGCCGGCACGTCCTCGTCGGCGGTGAGCTTCGCGCCCGGGACCGCGGTCGCCAGCTTCGTCGCCAGCGCCTTGCTGGCGGCGGCGTAGCGGATCTCGGTCCGGGTGTAGTCCATCGAGTCGGCGTTGCCGGTGCTGCCGACGACGTACCCGGCCCCGGTGAGCGAGTCGGCGGCGGTGCCCGCCAGCCCGGGGGTGCCCGAGCCGTTGAAGACCTCCACGGTGACCTCCGACGGCTCCGGCGCGGGAGGAGCCTCGCTGGTCGGGGCGGGCGTCGTCGCGGGCTTCGCCGGCTCCGCCGAGAGGTCGGCGAAGAAGGCGTGCAGGGTCTCCTCGTCCTCGAGCTGGACGATCGAGCGGCCCTGCTCGTCGCGCCCGTCGGGGGTGACGATGGGGATGGTCTGGAACTTGATGCTGCCGGCGGTGACCGACTGCATCTGCTGGGCGAGCTCGAGCAGCTCGAGGTCCCGGTCGACGGTGAGCGCCTTGGAGGCGGCCTCGGCGAGCTCGCGCTGCCGGCCGAGGTCCAGCATGACGTCCTCGGAGAGCATCTTGCGGAGCACCCCGCCGATGAACACCTGCTGGCGCACGATGCGGTCGAGGTCGACGCGGGGGAGCCCGTGGCGCTGGCGGACGAACTTGACGGCGTCGGCGCCCGAGATGACCTGTGGCCCGGCCGGGAAGACGGCGCCGGAGTACTTGCGGTCGTCGACCGGCGCGCACAGGTTGACCTCGACGCCGCCCACGACCTCGGTGAGGTTGAAGAAGCCGAGCAGGTCGACCTCGGCGTAGTGGTCGATCCGCAGGCCGGTCAGGCCGCTGATGGTCTGCACCAGCAGCTGCGCGCCCTGGCCCGACTTCTCCTCCTCCGAGGCGTCGTCGGGGGCGTTCTGCCGGCCGTAGGCGTAGGCCGCGTTGAGCTTGTCCTTCCCGTAGCCGGGGATCTCCACGTAGGAGTCGCGGGGGAAGGAGACGAACGAGGCGCGGGACCCGTCGGCCGGCACGTGGACCAGGATCATCGTGTCGGTGTTGAAGCCCTGGTCGCCGCCGGTGTGCAGCTCGGACTTGAGCTCGTCGGACAGGGTGGTGCGGCTGTCGTTGCCGACCAGCAGGAGGTTCATCGCCGAGCCGCCCCTGCCGTCGTTGCCGTTGCTCGGGATGGCGTCGGTGCGGTTGACCGCGGCGTCCGCGACCTGACCGAGGTACCAGCCCCAGCCGCTGGCGACCAGCAGGACGAGTGACAGCACGGTGGCCACCGCGCGTGCGCCGACGGCGGCGCGACGGGCGCCGGCACCCGTCCGCCCGGAGGTCTCGGCGCGCGAGGGGTCGCGATCGGCGCTACGGCGGGGCGGCCGGCCGGCGCGCGGGTCGAGGCTCGGCGGGAGCGGACGACCGTGACGGTCGTCGGGCTCGTTCCGGTCTCGGCTCACGGAGTTCCTCACTGCTGGCGGCTGCTCGTCGGTACGGGGGATGGTAGATCGGGCAGGCGCACCGATCGGTCGTCCGACACAGGAGTCGTCGCCCCAGCGGGCAGGTTCCGCCCACCTGGTCACGGGAGCCCTCGTTGGTCGCAGTGGTCACATCCGGGGTGGGAGGATCGGGCGCGCCAGCAATGGGTGAGCCCGCCGGTCCGGCCGGTGCCGGAGCGTCGTGGGGGAGACCGGGTGGCACGCGCAGCGTCGGGCGGGGACGACGGCCGGGCGCTCGTGGTGCCCTGGCGGCACGTGCCGCTGCTGGCGGTGGTCGCGGTGGCGGTGACCGGCGCGGTCCAGGCGGCGATCGCGGCCACGGACCTGCCGGCGAGCTCGAACGTCCCGGTGGCGGCGACCACGTGGGCGGTCGTGCTCGGCAGCGCCGTCGTCCTGGCCGGGGCGCTGTCCGGGCGGCTGCCGTCCTGGGTGCGCTCGGTACTCGTCGCGGCCGGCCTGACGGGGACGGCGACGGCCGTCCTCGCCCTGCCCCTGCACGGGACGGCGTACTACTTCGGCGGGCTGGTCAGCGACCAGCAGTTCCGCGTGCAGTACCTCACCCGGCTGACCGACAGCCCGGCGCTGAGCGACATGAACTACGCCGACCTCCCGCCCTTCTACCCGGCCGGCTGGTTCTGGCCGGCCGGACGGGTCGCCGCGGCAGCCGGGGTGGAGCCGTGGGTCGCCTACAAGCCGATCGCCGTCGCCACGGTGGCGCTGATGCCGGTCGTGGTGTGGTGCGTCTGGTCGCGGCTGGTCGGCGGGCGGACCGCGGTGGCGATCGGGGCGGTCACGCTGGTGGCCGGGGTGGGGCTGTCGGCGACCGAGCCGTACTCGTGGCCGGCCGCCGCACTGCTCCCGGCCGCCGCCGTGGCGTTCGCCCAGGTCGTGGGCGAGCCCCGGGCGGCGACCGGTCGGCTGCTGGCGGTCGGGGTGTTCGTCGGGGCGGCCGGCAGCTCGTACACGCTGTACGGCTTCTTCGCCGCGCTGCTGGTCGTCGTCCTCGCGGTTCTCGCGGTCGCGGCCGCCCGGGAGGACCGGGGGGCCGTGGGCCGCCGGGCGCTGCGGGACGCCGGCATCGTGGCGGCGATCGGACTGGTGGTGGCCCTGCCCGCCTGGGCGCCCTTCCTGCTGGAGGCCCTCCGCTCCGGCGTCGGGCCCAACGCCGCCGCCCGCTTCCTGCCCGCGGACTCCGCGCGGCTGCCCGATGTCCTGGGCGCCGACCCGTGGCGGCTGCTGCTCACGCTGGGCGTGCTCGGGCTGGTGGCCCGGGTCTGCGCGTCCTGGGGACGGCGCCCCGACGTCCTCGCCGCGCTGGGGGTCACGGTGGCGTGCGCGTACGCCTGGTACGCCGCCAGCACTCTCGCGCTCGCCGGGGGGACGACGCTGCTGGCCTTCCGCATGGAGAGCGTGCTGGTGCTCGGCCTGGCCACCGCCGGGGTCCTGGTCCTCGCCGAGCTGGCTCCCTCGGCCGCCGGGCAGGCCGCGCGCCGGAGATGGCCGGCCCGCCGGGTGGCCGTCGCCGGCGGTCTGCTCACCGCGCTGGCCGCCACCCAGGTGCTCACCGACCGCATCGGGGACCTCGACGAGCGGGTGGAGGCGGCCTGGACGACGCCCTACCCGAGCGGGGCGGACGCGCGGGGAGAGGCCGACCGGGAGCGGGAGGAGGGCTGGAGCGACGCGCTCGCCGCCGCGATCGGCCGGCAGACCGGCGGGCGGCCGCGCGACACGGTGGTGCTGACCACGAACTACTCGCTGCTGTCCTTCCACCCCTACCGCGGTTTCCAGCAGATCACCCGGCACTACGCCAATCCGCTGGCCGACTACGAGGAGCGGGCGGAGTTCGTGGCTGAGCTGGCCCGCAGCGGCAGCACGGCGGAGCTGCTCGCCCGGCTCGACGACGCCCCGTGGGCGCCGCCCACCGCCTTCGTGTTCCGGATCGAGGACGACGGCCTGCACCTGCGGATGAGCCGGGACACCTTCCCGGCCGCCCCCAACGTCGAGTTCTACGACGTCGTGTTCCCCGCCGAGCTCTTCGACGGACCGGAGTTCGACTCGGAGGTCGTCGGGGAGTACCTCGTCGCCGTCCGCCGGGCCTGAACCCGGCTGGATCCGCCGGCGCCGGCGGTCAGCCCACCCAGCCGGCGACCGTCTCGGTCGTGATGCGGCGCACGGGTTCCGCCAGCTCGGTCCGGGGCTCCCACGCGTAGAGGGAGACGGGGCGCTCGAGTGGCCGTCCGGTCAGGTAGACCGGCACCTGCTCCTGGTCCACGAGGGAGCGGGCCGGCGCGTAGGGGCCGCCGAGGTCCTCCTGGACGACGATGTCCCCGGCCTCGTCGGGGGCGGCGGGGGAGATCCGCCAGTCCGGCACGTCGGTGAGGCCGTCGCGCTGCACGGCCAGCGACTGGCAGGGGAAGACGAAGGCGACCGGCCAGTCGACCAGTGCGGGGGAGTCGGGGTCGACGACGTCCTGGAACGGGAGCGTCACCGGCACCCTCGGGACCGACACCGCCAGCGGGAGGTCGCCCTCGACGGCACCGTCCTGGGCGACGAGCCGGACCAGCTCCGCCTCCGGTGGCACCGCACCCGGGTCCAGCCGGCCGTCGCGCGCGGCCGGGGCGCCACCGATGTCGGGCACCCGGACGCTGCCGAGGACCTCCACGTCACCGCCGCGGGCGCGGCCGTACTCGGCCACCACGCTCGTGCCCGCCCGGCGGTGCCCGCTGGTGGTCACGACCAGCGGCCGGCGCTCCTCCCGGAGTGCGTCCGGGAGCTCGAACCACCCGGTGACCAGCCGGGCCGGCTCGTCGGTGTCCCGGGTGGCGGCCCAGCCCGGCAGGGCGACTCCGGCCATCGTGAGGTCCGGCCCGGCCGGGTTCCGGCCGTCGGCCACCGCGGCGAACCCGTCGAGCACCGGTTCGCCGCCGCTGCCGGCCACGGTCGCCGGGGGGAGCAGGCCCGCGGCCGGGTCGGGCTCGACCTGCAGCTCCTCGGCCAGCCCGCACGGTTCGCCGCCGAGGGTGGCGGCCGCGTCGGACGCCAGCGTGTAGGTGTCCTGCCGCGTACGGGTCGACTGGACGAAGCTGCCCAGCTGCAGCGCGACGGTGAGCACGATCAGTCCCACCGCCACGAGGCCGGGGGACGGCAGGTACCGGGCCAGCGGTACGCGCACGTCCTCGACGTCGCGCGCCCGCGCCCAGATCACGGCCGCGGCCGTCCCCGCGCTGACCAGCACGGCCAGGATGAGGAACATCGAGGAGATGCTCAGGCCGAGCACCTCGGGCGGGGTGTCGTTCCACGGCACGCCGAGGTCGGACAGGTAGGCGTACCGGTTCAGCCCGGCCCACGACTGCGCGCCGACGAGCAGCACGAGCGCGAGGGGCACCGCGGTCCGGGTGAGGGCGGCGGTGGGTATCCGCCCGCCGGCCGAGCCGGCGCGCAGCCGAGGGCCGAACAGGTGCACCGCCACCACGACGAGGGCGGTGCCGACCGGGACCAGCGCGCTGAAGTGCATCGTCCACTTCGTCGGCGTCGCCAGGAGGACCAGCAGGGAGAGGCCGAACGTGGCGGCGAGCCGCCCGGCCACGGAGCTGTCCGCGGTGTGCGGCCAGCGCGCCGAGACCCGCTGCCACAGGACGCCGAGGGCCGCGAGCACGGCCAGCAGCACCGGGACCCGCCGGCCGAGGGATCCCTGCAGGTCGCCGTTGGACAGCAGCAGGTACCAGCGCTCGGGCTCGTCCGACCACGGCACTGCGCCGGGCAGGGCGCCGCGGATCCGGTTGGCCTCGGCGAGGGCGGCCAGGTTCTGGTCGCCGAACACCAGCAGCAGGGCCGTCGCGGCCGACGCCGCGGCCGCGACGGTCAGGGCCGGCAGTCCGAGGGGCGAGGTGCGGGCGAGCCGGAGGATCGGCACCGCCGCGGCCAGGAAGGGCAGGAAGGCGACCGCGCCGGTGGGGGTGACCGCGAGCGTCGCCCCGGCCACCACCAGCCCGAGCAGCAGCTCGGCCGACCGGCCGCGCCGCACCCCGCGCTCGACCAGGACCATGACCGCGGCCAGCCCGGCGGCCACCCACGGCTCCGGTCGCAGTCCCAGGTTGGTGGGCAGCCACCACAGGGCGAAGGTGGCCGCGGCGATGGCGTAGGTCCACCGGTTCGCCGCGAAGCGCCCCAGCCGCGGCAGGAGTCCCCGGGCGATCAGCAGCCAGGTGGCGATCCCGAGCAGCGACGACGGCACCCGCAGCCAGAGGGTGCTCTGGCTGATCCCGGACCACAGGTCCAGGAGCTCGTAGTGCCAGCCGAACGGCGCCTCGGGGGCGTTGAACCAGCGGTACACGTTGCCGACGAAGCCGTTCTCGTCCCGGCTGCGGATGATGCCGGCGATGTAGCCGTCGTCCACGGTCATCGGCCCGATGACCGTCCACACCGCCAGGCCCAGCACGACGACGGCGTCGACTCCCCGCCGCACGACGCCGGCACCCGGGCGGCCCGTGGGAGCCGGTGGGTCCGTACCGGCGGGGGCGGTCCGCCGCTCCCGCCGGACGACGAGGACGACGGCGCCGGCCAGCGCGAGCACGGCCAGCACGCCGAGCACGTACTTCAGCGGGGTCGGGGAGGTCTGGAAGACCGTGTCGGCGGTGACCTCGACCGACAGCCCCGCGGGGTCCGCGACGTCGCTGAACACACCGGCGACCGCCGGACGCAGGTCGCCCGACTCGTCGGCCACGACCTCGCCGTCCAGGCGCAGCGTCGTCGCCTCCGCCGAGGAGGTGAGCTCCCACGTGCAGTCGCCGGACCCGGGGATCGGCTGCGCGACGAGGTCGGCGCCGGAGCGCACGACCAGGTCGTCCCCGTCGACCGCGACCCGCAGCCCCCCGGCGAGTCCGGCGTCGCCGGGAGGCCGGTCCAGGGGAGTGGTGGACAGCAGGACGGTGCCGTCGTCGGCCGCCCGTGCCGCGGCGCAGTCCCACTCGGCGCGCACCTCGACGGGGCGCTCCAGCATCAGGGGGATCGCGACCGCCGTCGCGTCCCCCGGGGCCGACGGCCAGCCGTAGACGGCCTCCGGCCGCTCCACCGGCGCGAGCACGAACGCGACGGAGGACAGCAGGGAGAGCGCCGCGAGCAGGATCAGGGGCAGACGGAGGTGCGCTGCCCGCCCCTGCGCCGGCCGGGCCGAGGACATGCGGCGAGGGTAGTCGCGGGCGATGTGCGCCCCGGGCGCCTCCGCCGGCCGGCCGGCGCGTCCCTGCGGAACCGCCAGCCCCGACTGCCCCTGGCATCACCGAGTGCGCCGGGGGCCTCGCCCTGGACGGTAGCCTCGACCAACGTGGCTGTCACCGCGTCGTCGAACGCCGCCTGGGCGGGTGCCAGGAAGGACCTCGTCGCCGGCTGGCGCTCCCGCGAGCTGTGGGCCCACCTGGGCTGGCAGGACATCCGCCAGCGGTACCGGCGCTCGGTCCTCGGCCCGATCTGGATCACGATCAGCATGGCGGTCACCGCCGTCGCGCTGGGCATCCTCTACGCCGGTCTGTTCGGCAACCCGCTCGAGGAGCAGCTGCCCTACATCCTGGTCGGCTTCATCGTCTGGGCGTTCATCTCCGGCTGCATCCTCGAGGGCGCCGACGTCTTCATCAAGAACGAGGGGCTGATCAAGCACCTGCCGGCCCCGATCTCGGTGCACGTCTACCGGCTGGTGTGGCGCCAGACGCTGCTGTTCGCGCACAACCTGATCGTCTACGCCGTCATGCTGATGATCTGGCCGCAGCCGCTGGACTGGTCGAGCCTGCTGGCGTTCCCCGCGTTCGCCCTGCTCGCCGTCAACGGGGCATGGATCGCGCTGCTCTTCGGCATGGCCAGCAGCCGGTTCCGCGACCTCAACCCCATCGTCGGCAGCGTCGTCCAGCTGACGTTCTTCCTCACGCCCATCGTGTGGATCTACGAGGACTTCCTCAACAGCCCCAACCCGGCCATCGCCGAACGGGCGCGCATCGCCGAGATCAACCCCGTCCTGCACTACATCGAGATCATCCGGCGGCCGATGCTCGGGCAGGAGACGGTCTGGCACCACTGGGCCGTCGTCGTGGGCATCACGCTCGTCGGCTGGGCGGTGACCCTGTGGGCGATGCGCCGCTACCGCACGCGCGTCCCCTACTGGGTCTGAGCCGCCCGCAGAGAGGAACAACCCACGTGGTCCGCATCGAGACCCGGCAGGCGAGCGTCGACTTCCCCATCTTCGACGCCAAGACCCGGTCGCTGAAGAAGGCCGTCCTGGGCATGGTCGGCGGCAACATCAGCTCCGACGACCGCAAGGTGCCCGTCATCCAGGCCCTGCACGACATCGACATCACGATCGAGGAGGGCGACCGCGTCGCCCTGGTCGGGCACAACGGGGCGGGCAAGTCGACGCTGCTGCGGCTGCTGTCGGGCATCTACGCACCGACCAGTGGGACGGCGCACATCGAGGGGCGGGTTGCGCCGGTCTTCGACCTCGGCGTCGGGATGGACCCGGAGATCTCCGGCTACGAGAACATCATGATCCGCGGCCTCTTCCTGGGCATGAGCCGGAAGCAGATGGAGTCGCGGATCGACGAGATCGCCGACTTCACCGAGCTGGGCGACTTCCTGGCGATGCCGCTGCGCACGTACTCCACGGGGATGCGGGTGCGGCTGGCGCTCGGCGTCGTGACCAGCATCGATCCGGAGATCCTGCTCTTCGACGAGGGCATCGGCGCCGTCGACGCCGCCTTCCTCGAGAAGGCGCGCGACCGCCTGGAGGAACTGGTCAAGCGGGCCGGTCTGCTGGTCTTCGCCTCCCACTCCGACGAGTTCCTCCGCCGGCTGTGCACCTCGGCCATCTGGATGGAGCACGGCCGGGTCAAGCAGCGCGGCAGCCTGCGCGAGGTCCTCACGGCCTACAAGGGCCGGGACCCCTGGCTCGACGACGCGGCGAGCCGCACGTGAGCGCCCCGGTCCCCGCCCCGGCCGCCGGCGCGGAGCAGACCGGACCGGTCGTCGCCGTCGTCGTCACCCACCGGCGCCCGGCGCTGCTGGCCGAGAGCCTGGCCGCCCTGGCCGGGCAGGACCGGCCGGTCGACTGCGTCGTGGTCGTGGACAACGGGGCGGACGAGGAGACCGCTGCCGTGGTCGCGGCGGCCGACGTCGCCACCGTCTACCTGCCCTCGCACCGCAACCTCGGGGGCGCCGGGGGCTTCGCGCTGGGCATCCTCACCGCCCTCGCGCAGGGGGCCGCGTGGGTCTGGTGCGCCGACGACGACGGACGTCCGGCCGACGAGACCGTCCTGGCCACGCTGCTCGAGTGCGCGCGCACCCACGACCTGGCCGAGGTCTCCCCGGCCGTCGTCGACAAGGCCGACCCGGACCGGCTGGCCTTCCCGCTGCGCCGGGGGCTGCGCTGGCGCCGCACGCGCGCCGACTTCGCGGGCATGGACCTGCTGCCCGGGTACGCCTCGCTGTTCAACGGCGCCCTGTTCCGGGCCGACGCGCTCGACGCCGTGGGGGTGCCGGACTACCGGCTCTTCCTGCGCGGGGACGAGACCGAGGTGCACCGCCGCCTGGTCCGGTCCGGTCTGCGGTTCGGCACCTGCCTGCGCGCCGCCTACCTGCACCCCGAGGGCACCGAGGAGTTCCGCCCCATCCTGGGCGGGCGGCTGTCGGCGCAGTACCCGGCCGACGAGACCAAGCGCTTCTTCACCTACCGCAACCGCGGGTACCTGATGGCGCAGCCGGGCATGCGCTGGCTGTTCCCGCTGGAGCTGGTGCGGTTCTCCTGGTTCTTCCTCGCCCGCGGCGACCTCGCGGGCCTGCGCACCTGGCTGGGCCTGGTCCGGCAGGGGCGCCGGGAGCGGTTCACCCGCCCCTGAGGGCGCCCCTCAGCCGTCGGGCAGCCCGAACGCGGTGCGCCACGCCTCCTGGGAGGTCAGCTCGTCGAAGGCCGCGCGGTACTGCTGCGAGAGCTCGGGGAAGCGGCGGCGGATCTCCCGGTTGAGCTCCAGTGAGCGCTTCCCGAGCCGCTTTGCCGTGGCCGGATCGCGGTGCCGGAACGTGACACCGCGGCCGTCGGCCGTGCCCACGGTGACGCTGTCCAGCCGGGAGAGCACGAACCACTGGGCGTCCTGGGCCGGCACCTGCAGCTGCGGCCGGTCGTCCGCCGGCCGGGCCGGCCGGACCGCCTGGCGGGCCGCACGCACCAGCGCCTTCGCGATGGCGACCTTGCCCACGGGCGGCTCGGCCATGCCCTCGACGACGACCGCGTCCATCTCCGGGTCCGGGACGTCGGTGGTCACCACCCGGCTGTCGGGGTACTGCTGCTGCAGCGCCCGCACGTCGGCCAGGGCCGTGGGCAGGGACGCGAACACCGTCGAGGGCCCGGCGAGGAAGTCCTCGTAGGCCTTGATGTGCAGCGCGACCGCCGAGTACTCGAGCTTCAGCAGGTGCTTGAGGTCGGCCTTGACCGCGCTGGCCGGGATGCCGCCGCCGTCGGTGTGCGGGCTGTGCAGCGCCGCCGCGATCAGCCGGTTCCGGGCGAAGAAGTAGGCCTGCCAGTCGCTGACGTCGTCCTTGTCGGTCCAGGCCAGGTGCCAGATCGCCGCGCCGGGGAGGGTGACCGTCCGGTAGCCGGCGGCCTTGGCGCGCAGCCCGTACTCGGCGTCGTCCCACTTGATGAACAGCGGGAGCGGCAGCCCGATCTTCTCCGGCACCTCGCGGGGGATCAGGCACATCCACCAGGCGTTGTAGTCGACGTCGACCCGGCGGTGCAGCTCCGGGGTCTCCCGCAACGACTCCTCGGCGAAGTCGTGCTGCATCTGCGCGTGCGCCGCCGGGCGGTACAGGAAGGCGTGCCGGTCGACGACCTCGCCCATCGTGTGCAACACGGAACGGTTCTGCAGGTGCAGCATCTGGCCACCGACGAGCATCGGGGCGGACGTGTACCGGCTGAACGTGAGCGCGCGGTGCAGGCTGTCGGCCTCGAGCTGCACGTCGTCGTCGAGGAACAGCAGGTGCGTGGCGTCGGTGTGCTCGAGCGTCTCGTGCATGGCGCGGGCGAAGCCGCCGCTGCCGCCGAGGTTGCCCTGCTCGACCAGGTGCAGCCGGTCACCCAGCGCGGCCGCCGTCTCGGCGAAGCCGGCGTCGTCGCGCACCTTCTTGTTGCCCTGGTCGGCGACGACGACGGCGGTCAACTCTCCGGAGACGACGGGGTCCGACGCGATGGTCGACATCGCCGCCACGCAGTCGGCCGGGCGGTTGAAGGTGCAGATGCCGACCGCCAGGCGGCCCTCGCGCTCGGGCGCCCGGCTGGCGTACCAGCCGGCCTGCACCAGGCCGAGGTCCTCGTCGGCGACGAGGTCGAACCAGTACCAGCCGCCGTCGACGAACGGCGTGAGGTCGAGCTCGAGCTCGACGGTGCCGTCCCCGGTGACCGGGACCGACCGCTCGTGCACGGCGGTGCCGTCGGCCTTGGAGCGGTGCACGTCCACCCGGCCCGTGCCGCGCAGCTCCAGCCGCAGCAGCACGCTGGGCAGCGTCGTCCAGCGCCGCCAGTAGCCCGCCGGGAAGGCGTTGAAGTACGTCGCGAACGAGACCTCCGAGCCGGCGCCCAGTGACCCACCGGCGCGGTCGGCCACCTGCAGCCGGTGCGCGGTCTCCTCGACGTAGAGCGTGCGCACCTTCGCCGGGTCCTCGGGGCGCGGCAGGAGGACCCGCTGCAGGAGGGTGCCGGCCGGGCCGGCGGCGTCGGTGGGTCCGGCGACGTCGGGTCGCGCGGTGGTCGTCGTCATCAGGGAGTCAGTCCTCCAGCCGGCCGTCGAGCGACCCGCCCTGGTCGAAGAAGGGCCGGATGCGGTTGTCGAACATGGTGAGGGCCGACCCGATCGCCATGTGCATGTCGAGGTACTTGTACGTGCCCAGCCGGCCGCCGAAGAGAACCCGCTTCTCCGCGGCCTCCTTCGCGGCCAGCTCCCGGTAGCGCTCCAGCTTGGCGCGGTCCTCGGGGGTGTTGATCGGGTAGTACGGCTCGTCGCCGCTCGTGGCGAACCGCGAGTACTCCCGCACCACGACGGTCTTGTCCGTGGGGTAGTCCCGCTCCGGGTGGAAGTGCCGGAACTCGTGGATCCGGGTCCAGGGCACGTCCTCGTCGGCGTAGTTCATCACCGACGTGCCCTGGAAGTCACCGATCGGCAGGACCTCGGTCTCGAAGTCCAGGGTGCGCCAGCCCAGCTCGCCGGCCTCGTAGTCGAAGTACTTGTCGATCGGGCCGGTGAACACCGTGGGCACGTCCGTGGGCAGCTGGTCCCGCACGTCGAAGTAGTCCGTGGAGAGCCGGACCTCGATGTTCGGGTGATCGGCCATCCGGGTCAGCCAGGCGGTGTACCCGTCCTTGGGCAGACCCTCGTAGGTGTCGTTGAAGTAGCGGTTGTCGAAGGTGTAGCGGACCGGGAGCCGGGCGATGATCGCGGCCGGCAGCTCGGTGGGATCGGTCTGCCACTGCTTCTTCGTGTAGCCGCGGATGAAGGCCTCGTAGAGCGGGCGCCCGATGAGGGAGATCGCCTTCTCCTCGAGGTTGGCGGCCTCGGCGGTGTCGATCTCGCCGGCCTGCTCGGCGACCAGCGCGCGGGCCTCGCCGGGGGAGAAGCTCCGGCCGAAGTACTGGCCGATGGTGGCCAGGTTCATCGGCAGCGAGTACGTCTGGCCCTGGTAGATGCTGAAGACGCGGTGCTGGTACTTCGTGAACTCGGTGAACTGGTTCACGTAGTTCCACACCCGCTCGTTCGAGGTGTGGAAGAGGTGGGCGCCGTAGACGTGCACCTCGATGCCGGTCTCCGGTTCGGGCGCGGAGTAGGCGTTGCCCCCGATGTGGTCGCGCCGGTCGATGACCAGCACCTTCCTGTCCAGCTGGGTGGCGACGCGCTCGGCCACGGTCAGGCCGAAGAACCCGGAGCCGACGACGACGAGTTCAGGTCCGGTGGAGGTCACGGGTGGTGACGATACCGGCCGGACGCGATTCGGCCGGGCGCGCCGGGGGGCGCCTCACCCCTTCCGGAGGGCCGCCACGAGCCAGTCGCCGACGCGCGTGGTCTCGAAATCGGGCCCCTCGAACAGCTCCACGGGGAAGCCGACCGACCAGGCGCTCCCGCGGTCGCCGCCCGCGTCGCGGTCGGTCGAGTCGAAGGTCACCTCCTCGTCCTCCACCTCGAGGGCGAAGACCGACGGCGCCCGCTCGTCGGCGCGCAGTCGCTCGACGACGTCGTCGGCCGGCAGCCCCTCGAGCGACTCGAGGAAGGACCGGCGCTCCGCGTACTCGCCCAGCGGGTTGGCGTAGAGCCCCCACCACTGCTGGTAGGCGTGGAAGGGCTGGGTCGCCAGCAGCGAGATGCGGTCGGTGAGGACGACGCCGGTCTCCTCCTGCCCCGCTGCGCGCGCCGAGTCGCGGATGGCGTCGGCCAGCTGGTTCACGGGCACGTCGCCGCCCTCCTCGTCCTCGGCGACCTCCCGCCCCTCGGTCGAGGCCAGTGCGGGGAGGCTGCCGTCGGGATACGGGTGGTTGTGGGCCAGCCGGCTCAGGTCGACGTCCCGGTTCATCCATTCGCGTGCGTGCGCCGAGAGGTTGAGGAACAGCAGCACGGTGAGCGCGGCGAAGGCGAGCCGGCGCAGCGGCAGCCTCGGCCAGGCGCCGACGGCGCGGGTGCGCAGGTCCGGGCCGACCGCCGCGAGCGTCAGCGTGGCCCCGGCGAGGAGGCAGAGCCCGAGCACCAGCAGGACCCGGTGGAACAGGACGCCGTTCGATGCCTGACCGGCCACCAGTTGCACGACGCCCAGCAGCAGCACGGCGACGCCGAGGGCCTGGAGGCCGCGGACCCGCGGGTGCCGCTCCCCGTCGAGCACCAGCAGCCCGACGGCCCCCACCAGCGCCACCCACAGCCAGGGGGAGGCGCTGATGGTCACCAGGTTGACGTAGGAGTCCTCCTCGACCCAGGTGGTCGCGGCCGCGGGCGGGAGCCCGGCGGCCACGTACTCGACCAGGAACCGGCCCAGCCACGGGGACACCAGCACGACGGAGGTGAGCCCGGCGACCGCGACCTCGCGCAGCCGGGAGGAGTCGCGCCGCCGCCACGCGACCAGGACGAGCACGCTGACGACGGCGACGAGCGCGTACAGGAGGTACAGCCACGCGGCCGCTGCCAGCGCCACCCCGAGCGCCAGGCCGCGGCGCCAGGAGAACGGGCCCCGGGCGCTCGCGAACCAGGTCAGCAGCGCGGGCAGCGGCAGGGCGACGAGCCACGCGTAGGGCTCGTACGCCCCGGAGAACATCAGCGTCTGGGCGCCCAGCCAGCCCGCCCCGACGGCCGGGAGCCCGACCACCGTCACCGCGACGAGCAGGGCCGTCAGCCGGGTGCCGCAGGTCAGCCGCCACAGTGCGAAGGCGACGACGACCACCAGGTACAGCGTGACGATCGAGGCCCACTTGTAGAGCCGCCACGCCTCGACGTCGGTGAGCTGCGCGACCAGGCCCTGGATCCAGAACCAGCCGGGGGAGTAGAACGCCGGGACGTCCCGGTAGGTGTAGTCCTGCAGCGCCAGGGAGTCGGCGAACCGGGTGACGTACTCCATGCGGAACGACTGGTCCCCACGCGGACCGGAGAAGAACCAGTCGGTCCCGTTCAGCGAGACGAGGGTCAGCGCGGGCAGCAGCGCGGCCACGACCGCTCCCGCCCAGTGGTGGGCGACCGGCGTGCGGCGGGTCAGCAACCAGGCGAGCAGCGGGGTGGACACCAGGACGAGGGCCGATGCCTGGTACTGGCTGCGCAGCTCGGCCGCCGGGGGCAGCAGCAGGTAGCCCACCAGGACGGCGAGCGGGACGAGGACCCACGGGAGGAGCACCTGCGGCCCGCCGGCCCGGCCGGCGGGCCGCGACGGGGAGGCGGCCGGCCCGGTCGGGGTCGTCCTCGGGGACACCTGCGTGTTCATCTCCGCCCTCGGTGGTCGTCGTGCGGGGGCGGGTCCGGGAGCCCCGCGGCTACGGTCCACTGCATACACGACCACCCACCCTCCCGAGGGGGAGAGCGGGCGGTCGCACCTGTCCGGTTCCCCCGCCCGTTACGTTCTTGTCATGCCATCCGTCCCTGCCGACCTCCCGCTGAGGGTGGTGGCGGTCACCTACTCGCCCGGCGCGGTCCTGCGCGGCTTCGTCGAGTCGATCGCGGGCGCCACCAGCCGCCCGGTGGAGATCGTCCTGGCGGACAACGGCTCGACCGACGGCGAACCGGAGCGCGCGGCTGCCGAGCACGGGAACGTCCGGGTGCTCAGCACCGGGGGCAACATCGGCTACGGCGCCGCGGCCAACGCCGGCCTGGCCGGGCGGACGAGCGGCTACGCGATCGTCGCCAACCCCGACCTGCACTTCGAGCCCGGCTCCATCGACGCGCTCCTCGAGGCGGCGGAGCGCTGGCCCCGGGCGGCGACCATCGGCCCGGCCATCAAGACGCCGGACGGCGACCTCTACCCCTCGGCCCGGGACCTGCCGCGGCTGTCCACCGGTGCCGGGCACGCGCTGCTCGGCTGGGCGTGGCCGGCCAACCCGTGGACGGCGCGCTACCGCCGCGAGCGGGAGGCGCCGCGCGAGCGGCCGGCCGGCTGGCTGTCGGGGTCCTGCCTGCTGATCAACCTCGAGGCGTTCTGGTCGGTGGGCGGCTTCGACCCGGGGTACTTCATGTACTTCGAGGACGTCGACCTCGCCGAACGGCTGGGCCGGCGCGGCTGGCTGCACGTCTACGTGCCCTCCGCCGTCGTCGTGCACGAGGGCGGGCACGCGACCCAGCGCGACCCGTACCGCATGCGCCGGGTGCACCACGCCAGCGCGCTGCGCTACATGTCCGGTCAGTACCCCGGCCGCTCGCACCTGCCGCTGCGCGGCGCGCTCCGGGCCGGGCTCGGTGCCCGGATGCTGCTCTCCTACGTCAGCGGCCGGGTGGCCGCCGGCGCCCGGTTCCAGCGCCGCGCCGCCGACCTCGACGTCCTCGGCGCGGGCCAGGGACGCCCGGCGACCGCGCCGGCCGACGGCCCCGGGGAGCGCTGAGGTGCGGCACGCGGTGATCATGGCCGGCGGTTCCGGCACCCGGCTGTGGCCGCTGTCCCGCGCCCAGCGCCCCAAGCAGCTGCTCGACGTCGTGGCCGATGACGACGGCGGTGCGCACAGCCTGCTGGCCGAGGCCTTCGCCCGGCTCGAGGCGGTGCTGCCGGCCGACCGGATCTGGGTGTGCACCGCGGCCCGCTATGCCGACATGGTGCGCGCGGCGCTGCCCCGGCTGCGCCCCGACCGGCTGGTGCTGGAGCCGACGGCCCGGGACACCGCCAACGCCGTCGGGCTCACCGCCGCGCTGGTCGCCGACGTCGACCCGGACGCGGAGCTCGCCGTCGTCAGCGCCGACCACGTCATCCGGCCGGTCGAGCGGTTCGTGACGGCGCTGACGACCGCCTACGACGTCCTCGGTGTGCGGCCGACGGCGCTGGTGACCCTCGGGGTCACCCCGACCTCGCCCGCGACCGGGTTCGGCTACGTGCAGAAGGGCGCGCCGACGGAGGTGCCCGGCGCGGCCGAGGCGGCCTCCTTCCGCGAGAAGCCCGACCGCGCGACCGCCGAGGCGTACCTGGCGTCCGGTGAGTACGTCTGGAACTCCGGCATGTTCGTCTGGCGGGCGCAGACCGTGCTCGACGCGCTCGCCGACCACCTCCCGGAGTCGGCGGAGGGCCTGGCCCGCATCGTGGCCGCGCCGGCCGGACCGGAGCGGGACGCGGTCCTGGCCGAGGTCTTCCCGACGCTGCCGAAGATCAGCGTCGACTACGCCGTCCTGGAGCCCGCGGCCGCCGAGCCGGGGCGGGTCGCCGTCGTCGACCTCGACGTCGAGTGGCTCGACATCGGGTCGTGGCCGGCGCTGGCCCACACCCTGGAGACCGACGACGACGGGAACGCCGGGCGGGGCCTGCGGGTGCTGCTGGACAGCTCCGGCAACGTCGTCCTCTCCGACGACCCGGACCACCTGGTGGTGCTGTTCGGCATCCGCGACTGCGTCGTGGTGCACACGGCGGACGTGACCATGGTCTGCCCGGTGGGCGACGCCGAGCGGGTCAAGCAGCTGCTCGCCGAGGTGGAGTCCCGGCACGGCGACCGGTTCAGCTGAGCCGGAGCCCGCTGGCGCCCCGCTGATCCCGGGTACCGTCGTGCCCCGCTGACCCACCCCGAGGCGAGCAGAGCCACCTCGTACCCCGGAGCGCGCCCTGAGCACCACCACGCCGGCCCGTACGCCGGGAACCGCCCCTGCCGTCGAGTCGGCCTTCCGGCCGGACTGGCCGCTCGACGTCCGGCGCACGCTGGCGGTGCACCTACGCGGGGCGGGTGACCCCACGCTGCGGTTCGAGGCCGACGGGACGTGGCGGGTGACCACCACGCCGGAGGGCGCGGCCACCGTCCGGATCACCGTGGTGGCCGGCGAGGTGCGCATCGCCGCCTGGGGGCCGGGCGCGGAGTGGGCCGGCCGGCGGGTACCCGCCTGGCTCGGCGCGGAGGACGACGCGGCCGCGCTGGACTGCGGCGGTCACCCCCTGCTCTCCCGGCTGCAGCGCACGACGCCGTGGCTGCGGCTGGGGCGCACCGAGCGGACGTGGGACTCCCTGGTGCCCGCCGTCCTGGAGCAGAAGGTCACCACGATCGAGGCGCACCGCGTGTGGCGGGCGCTGCTGCGGCTGGCGGGGGAGGCGGCGCCCGGACCCGCGCCGGAGGGCATGCGGGTGCCGCCGTCGCCCCGCCGGCTGCTCGACGTGACCGACTGGGAGTGGCACCGCTGCGGTCTGGACGGTGCCCGCCGCCGGGCGCTGCGGGCCGTCACGACGGTCGCCGCCCGCATGGAGCCGCCCGAGGCGGTCGACCCGGCGGACCTGCGGCGCCGGCTGACGACGGTCCCCGGCATCGGCCGGTGGACCGCGGCCGAGGTGGTGCAGCGGGTCTTCGGTTGCCCGGACACCGTCAGCTACGGGGACTTCCACCTGAAGAACCAGGTCGGTTTCGCGCTGACCGGCGCCGCCCGCACCGACGACGACACGATGATGGCGCTGCTCGCGCCCTGGACGGGGCAGCGGCACCGGGTGGTGCGGCTGCTGCTGGTCAACGGGGTGGCGCGGGCGCCGCGGTTCGGGCCCCGGAACGCGCCCTCCGACCACCGCCGGATCTGAGCACCGCTCAGCAGAACCGCCGCTCCGCGGCGAACGGGTCGATCGGGATGCGCAGCGAGGTGCGATCCGGCGCACCGACCACGTTCTCCCCGAAGCGTTGCCAGGTCAGCGGCTCGGTCGTCGCCTCCACCAGCTCGGCCAGGTCCCCGCACGCGAGCGCGGTACGCGAGGCCGCCACCAGCTCGACGGCGGGCAGGTCCTCGACCTGGCGCTCGGCCAGCTCGGGCGAGCCGTAGCGGGCCAGCAGGTACCAGGCCGGGTAGATCTTCTCGTGCCCCGGCCGCCCGGGCGGCCCGGCCTCGATGTGGCTGTTGACCGTGTCGGTGAGGCCCAGGCCGTCGAGGACGAACACGTCGAGGTCGGAGGCGTACCCGTAGAACCCGGCGTTCCCGACGGAGAAGACGACGCCACCCGACGAGGGCGCGAGCACCTCGAGCTCGGTGTCGGGTCGCACGGGCGTCACCTGGAGCACCACCAGGTCCTCGCCGTCGGCGGCGAGCTGGTTGACCCGGTCGACGTAGTCGGCCAGTCCGGTACCGCCGTGGTCCTCGAGCGTGACCGGATTCGCGACCCCCGCCAGGCCCGCGTAGAAGCCGCGTTCGTCGGCGATCATGCCGTCGGCGGAGACGCTCCCCGCGTAGTCGGTGCGCAGGATCGCCGCCGAGGCCAGCGCCCAGACCGCGGTCACGGTGAGGACGGCGGCGCCGGTCCAGGCGCGAGCCCGCACGAACGGCACTGCGGCGAACGGGCAGAGGAGGAGGAACAGGCTCGGCATCAGCAGCCGGGCGTGCATGAAGTCCCCGCCGACCCGCACCACGTAGAGCGCGTGCGCCACGGCCGCCAGGAGCACGGCGCCGACGAGCGACCACTCGCGGGCCCGCCACGCGAGCGAGGGCAGCAGGGCGACGAGCATCGCGACGAGGAGCAGGCCGGGGACCCAGAGCAGGTGCGGCGCCACGAGGTCCACCAGGTAGTCCGTGCCGCGTCCCCAGAGCGGGCGGCCGGACTCCTTCGCGACGGCGGTGTTGGGGACGAGCAGCCCGTAGAAGCCCATCCGGAAGACCTGGTAGGCGATCGGCAGCAGCCCGGCGGCGGCCAGTCCCAGCAGCCGCCGCCACCAGGGGCCGACGGCGGACACGGTGGTCCACAGCAGCAGGACCCCGGCGATGAGGGCGAAGTCGGGCCGGACGAGCGGGCCCACGCCGAGTAGCACGTAGAGCCACACCGGCCGGCCGGCGCACCGCCGCTCGCTCTGCATCCAGCGCACGAGCCCCCAGAAGGACGCGCCCAGCCAGGCGAAGGACATGCCCGTCTCCAGCCCCGAGGTGGTGAAGTCCCACGTCGGCGGCAGAGCCAGGAGGACGACAGCCCCGAAGGGGACGGACAGCGGTGCCGCCGTCCCGCCGAACAGGGCGCGTGCGCCGAGCATGGCGAGCAGGACCCCGGCCGCCGTCCCGACCAGGCCGAGCACCACGGAGATCCAGGCGACGCCGTCCCCCGGCACCAGCCACTCCGCCACGGTCAGGAGCGCGAGCCAGGCAGGACTCGTGGCCACCTCGGTCCGTTCACCGGCGGAGAAGACCGGGCCGTTGCCGGCGAGAAGGTTCTCGACCACGCGGAAGTTGATGAACGCGTCGTCCGACGTCCAGCGACGGGCCCAGCCGGCGCCCAGGATGCCCAGCAGGACCGCCGCGTAGAGGGCCTTCTCGAGGTTGCGCATGCGGCCCCGGGGCGTCGCGGTGGCCGGGACCTGCCCCGGTGGTCTCTCCGTGGGCTCGGGAGGGCGGTCCTGGGCGGTGCGGGGCACTGTGGCTCGTCCGTCCTGCGCTGGCTGCACGGTCGTCCCGGCGGCCACCGCCGGCGGCAACGGCCGGCTCGGGCGGTTCGCCTCCCAGCCTAGGCGCGGTCCGGCTCCGGGGCAGGGCGCCCGTCGGCTGCCGGCATGCCCACTGCCGGCCTCAGTGCGGCTCGGCGAGCAGGCCCAGCAGGTAGTCGCCGTAGCCGCTCTTGCCCAGCGGCCCGGCCGCGCGCTCCAGACCCTCGTCGTCCAGCCAGCCGTTGCGCCAGGCGACCTCCTCGATGCAGCCGATCTTGAGGCCCTGTCGTTCCTCGACCACCGAGACGAACTCCGTGGCCTGGCGCAGCGAGGCGAACGTGCCGGTGTCCAGCCAGGCGGTGCCGCGGTCGAGCACGGTGACGGTGAGCCGGTCCTCGCGCAGGTAGTGCTCGTTCACCGCGGTGATCTCCAGCTCGCCGCGGGCGCTCGGCGTGATGCCCCGGGCCACCTCGACGACGTCGCCGGCGTAGAAGTACAGCCCCGGGACGGCGTAGGAACTCTTGGGCGCGGCCGGCTTCTCCTCGATCGACAGCACCCGGCCGTCGGGGTCGAACTCCACGACGCCGTACTCCTGCGGGCTGGCGACGTGATAGGCGAACACGTGGCCACCGGCGGGCTCCGGCAGCCGCGCCAGGGCGGTCCCCAGGCCGGCGCCGTAGAAGATGTTGTCGCCCAGCACCAGCGCGGCGGCCTCGCCGTCGAGGAACTCCGCGCCGATCAGGAAGGCCTGCGCCAGGCCCTCGGGCCGCGGCTGGACCGCGTACTCGATGCGCATGCCCAGGCGGCTGCCGTCCCCCAGCAGCGAGCGGAACGCGTCGGAGTCACCGGGGGTGGTGATGATCAGCACCTCGCGGACGCCGGCCATCATCAGCGTCGACAGCGGGTAGTAGATCATCGGCTTGTCGTAGACCGGCATGAGCTGCTTGCTCACTGCCTGGGTGATGGGGAAGAGCCGGCTCCCCGTGCCCCCGGCCAGGATGATCCCGCGCATGAGCAGGCACGCTACCGACCGGAGCCGCCCCCGGTGGGCCGGAGGCCCAGCCACAGCCTCCCGACGAGTGAGGTGCCACCGGCCGTGGCGGCCGGCTCCCAGCGGGTGGCCCAGCCCTCCGCGTGCAGCTGCACGATCGCGGCCCCGAGCAGCGCCCCGAGGTTGACCGCGGTCGTGGTGGTCACCGCGTCGCTCAGGTGGACGTCGACGACGCCGTCGTCCTCCCCGCCGTAGCGCAGCACCACCGGGAACTCCGGCAGCGCCGCGCTGGCGGTCCGGAACGCGGCCGCCACCGCGTCGAGCTCACCGGCGCGCGGCACCAGGTCGCGGGCGGGGGCACGGGTGCCGACCACGTCCCGGGAGCCGTAGGGGAACAGGTCGTCGGCGGGCAGCCGCACCAGCGGCCGGGTGCCCTCGTCGGGGTCGGCCGGGGCCGGCGGCAGACCGCGGACCACCGCGACCGGCACGCCGTCGAGCTTGCCCTTGACCAGGTCGGCGGCCGAGGCGAGCTCGTCCACCAGGGCGATCCGGGTCGTCTCCAGCCGGTTGCCGTGGGCGTCGACGGCACCCCGGTGGTCCACGAGCGCCGCGATCCCGGCCGACCCGACGGCAACGTCGGTCAGCCCCTCGCGCCAGGTGCGGCCGAAGGTGTCGCTCACCACCACGGCGACGTCGACGCCGAGCAGGTCCGCGAGCCGGGACCGCAGGGCGCGTGCCGAGGCGTCGGAGTCCTCCGGGAGCAGGACCAGCGAGCCCTGGTCGACGTTGGACGCGTCGATGCCCGCCGCGGCGACCACCCAGCCGTGCGGGGTCTGCACGATCTTCAGCGGCCCGCGCCGGGCCACGACCCGCACGGTCTGGCCGTCGATCGCGGACTGCCGCGCGGCCTCGCGGTCGGCGCCGGGCTCCACCCGGACCAGCGCCCCCTCGACCTTGGAGACCACCTTCGAGGTCACGACCACGACGTCGCCGTCGGCCAGCCACGGGGCGCTCCCGGCGATCGCGGCGGCGAGGTCGTCGCCGGGTGCGAACTCCGGCAGCCCGCGCACCGGGAGGACCGCGATCCCCGCCGGCGGCTCAGACACCGGCGGCCTCCAGGGCAGCGCGGGCCAGCGCCGTCGTCGCCTCGGGGGAGGACATGAGCAGCGGGACCTGCCGGACGTCCACGCCGGGGACGTCGGCCCCGTCGCCGGGCTGCACCAGCCACGCGTCGACCAGCCCGCCGTCCGGGCGGGCGCCGTAGTGCCGGCCCACCCCCTCGGCGCTGACCTCGATGTCGAGGACGGGTAGGCAGCGGTCGGCCATCCCGCGCACGACCGCACCGCCCACGATCGGTGAGACGCCGGCGATGCGCCCCGGCGTGGCCAGGAGCGCCTCGCGCATGCCGGGGACGCCCAGGATCGTCCCGATCGAGACGACGGGGTTCGACGGCGCGAACAGGACGGCGTCGGCGCCGGCGAACGCCTCGGCGACCCCCGGGCCGGGGCGCGCCGCGTCCACACCGACCTGCACGAAGGCCGATGCCGCCAGCTCCGCCCGGTGCCGCACCCACCACTCCTGGAAGTGGATGGCGCGCGGACGCCCGTTCTCCGGGTCGGTCACGACGACGTGGGTCTCGACCCGCTGGTCGCTCATCGGCAGCACCGTGACGCCGGGCTGCCAGCGGTCGGCCAGCGCCGCGGTGACGGCCGACAGGGGGTAGCCGGCGTCGAGCATCCGGGTGCGGATGAGGTGCGTGGCCAGGTCGCGGTCACCGAGGCCGAACCAGTCGGGGTCCGCGCCGTAGGCGGCCAGTTCCTCCTTGACCGTCCAGCTCTCGCCCGTCCGGCCCCACCCGCGGTCCTCGTCGATGCCCCCGCCGAGGGTGTAGACGACGGTGTCGAGGTCCGGGCAGATGCGCAGCCCGTGCAGGGTCACGTCGTCGCCGGTGTTCACCACCGCGGTGATGTCCGCCTCGGGCGCGGCCGCCCGCACCCCCCTCAGGAATCGAGCCCCTCCGGTCCCACCAGCCAGCACCACGATCTGCACGAAACACATCGTGCCCGATAGGCAGTTGTGCACTGTTCCACGGGCGTGTCGGGGGAGCAGACGAGATGTGACGAAGGGGGCGTGACGGATGGGGCTCGTGTGGCGTGTCGCTTACACCGAGCAAAGTTGACGGCCGGGCAACGACACGCGTGTAATTCCGTCGACGTCATCGAGTGCTGAGCGGTTCGGGAACGTCTCGACAGCCGCGCACCGGGACGAGAGCGAGAGGGGAGCATCGTCATGGCCGAGGTCTCGTGGTTGAGCGATTACGTCAACGGGAGCGACCGGACGACCGACCGGTTCGGCGCGGGCGCCGGGCAGGGCCTGGCTGCCCCCTCGGGTACCGGGATCAGCGGGCTGCTGGGCATCGGCCTGGAGTCCGAGGCGCAGTCCTGGCAGGAGCGCGCCCTGTGCGCCGAGACGGACCCGGAGGCGTTCTTCCCCGAGAAGGGCGGCTCCACCCGTGAGGCCAAGAAGATCTGCACCGGCTGCGAGGTCAAGGCCGAGTGCCTCGAGTACGCGCTCTCCAACGACGAGCGCTTCGGCATCTGGGGCGGTCTCTCCGAGCGCGAGCGCCGTCGGCTGCGCCGCCGCGCCGTCTGAGGTCGCCCACCCCCTCCGCCGCAGCTCGATCCGCAGCCGCCGACGATCCCCGTCGGCGGCTGCGCTGTGTTCGGGGCAGCGCGCCCTGGTCGCCGTCGGTCGTGAGCCGGTGGTCCTGGCCCGCGGCTCAGGCGTCCGCCCGCAGCACGCTCGGCGTCCCGTCCGTCCGCGTGGTGGTGCGCTGGTCCTCCCAGCGCAGCTCGCCCTCGGCGGTCCGCCATCCGGCCCGCTCCTCGCCGGTGGCGACGACGGTGGCCGACACGTCGTAGCTCCGGCCGGTCCACCGCACGGGAGCTCCCGGGGAGCGCAGGAAGGTCGGGAACCGGCCGGACACGGAGAGCTGGTCGCCGTCGCGGACCACCTGCACGTCGGGTGCGGCCAGCTCGGCGTACTCGGTGCGCCCGGTCCGGCAGCCCGGACCGCCGGCCTCGGGCGGCGCGGACGTGGCCAGGCAGTTGGCGGTGGGCAGTCGCAGCCGCGCGACGGCGCGTCCCGCGTCGTCGACGGACAGCTCCAGCTCCGGGTAGGCGGCGGTGATGCCGACGGCGTGCTCCTCGAGGACGACACCGCCGAAGGCCAGCCGGGCGGCGATCCCGTCCGGCTCGCCGGAGGGCGGGGCGGGCGTGGCGGCGGGGGTGGCGCCGGTCGTGGCGTCGGCCGCCGGCTCCGGGGACCGGGCGGACGCCGCGAGGGCGGCCGCGAGTCCGACGAGCAGCAGGGCGACGACCGCGAGACCGGCGAGCACCGTGCCGGGGCGGGAGCCCGGCGGCGGGGGAGGGCTGCCCCCGGGGCCTGCGGGGACCACGGGCGGCGGCCCGAGCGGGGCCCAGACGTCGTCGCGCTCCTCGACGGCGTGGTCCCCGGTGCCCGGCGGGGAGGTCAGGAACTCGGCGAGGTCGTCCCGTGGCGGAGCGGCCGGCCGGGGCGGCGCCGCCGGGGCGGACGGCGTCCGGAGCCGGAGCACGGCCGCGCCGGTCGCGAGGACGAGCAGGATCCCCAGCACCGCGCCGAGCGCGATCCAGGGCGCGGCGGGAACGTCCATCGTGCCCAGCATCGCAGGACGGCCCTGGTGAGGTGCGGGTGCGGCGTCCTGCAGGGGCCCGCCGCGAGCGTGCGAGCGGCGGGGGGCAGGAGGTCCTTACGCGGTGGGGTCGATCTCCTCGGGGTCGCGGCCCAGCAGCACGGCCACCTGGTCGACCACCACGTCACGCACCAGGTCGGCGAGGTCCTCCCGGTCACCGGCCCGCAGCTCCAGCGGTCGCCGGTAGACGATGATCCGCGGCGGTACCTCGCGGCCGTCCTCCCGGTGGGCGGGCAGGACGCGGGCGAGCGGCACGCTGGCGTCGTCCAGGACGTCGGCGTCGAGCACCACGTCGTCGGGGCTGGTGTGGTCCACCCACGGCACGTCCTCGACGGCGAACTCCACGCCGGCGAGCTCGCGCTCCCACCGGCGCTCGAGCTCCTCGACCGCGTCGAGCACCAGGTCGTCGAACTGCTCGGCGCGGCTGCGCGCCAGCGGCACCTCGGCCGGCACCAGGCGGCCGCGCAGGCCCCGGCCGTGGCGGTCGCGGCGGGAGCGGGCGGGACGGCGCGAGGGACCGGTCATGACGGGGCGAAGCCTACGGCGCCCCGCGGGTGCGGCGACGCGATCACCGCGGCATCCGCCGCCAGACGGCGCGAGGGAGCAGCCGGAGGAGGAAGAAGACCGGCCGCAGCACGGCCGGGACCCACACCTCGCCCCGGCGCCCCCGCAGCCCCGCGACGACGGCGTCGGCCACCTGGTCCGGCGTGCTGGAGAACGGGGCCGGTGACATGCCCTCGGTCATCCGGCCGATCACGAAGCCGGGGCGGACGAGCAGCAGCCGCACGCCGGAGCCCGCCAGCGCGTCGGCCAGCCCGCTGGCGAACCCGTCCAGCCCCGCCTTCGCCGAGCCGTACACGTAGTTGGCCCGCCGCACCCGCACCCCGGCCACCGAGGAGAAGACGACGAGCGTGCCGCGGCCGGCGGCCCGCAGGCGGTCGGCCAGCAGGGTGAGCACGTGCACCTGGGCGGTGTAGTCGGTGTGCACGACGGCGACCGCGGCGGCCGGGTCGCGTTCGGCGAGGGCCTGGTCGCCCAGCACGCCGAAGGCCACCACCACCGTGCCCGGCACGCCGAAGCGCTCCTCGACCTCGGCGAGGACGGTCGCGTGACCTGCGAGGTCGTCGGCGTCGAAGGCGACCCGGCCGACGGTCGTGGCGCCCGCCCGGCGCAGCTCGTCCTCCTGCGCGTCCAGGTCGGCGGGCCGCCGTGCGGCCAGCACGAACGTGTCGCAGCCGAGTGCTGCGAGCCGGACGGCGACGGCCACGCCGATCTCGCTCCGGCCGCCCAGCACGAGGACCGGACCTGTGTCGATGCCCACGGGGTCATCGTGCAGGATGGGGTCACCGCGCCCGACATCCCGGTGTGCCTGCTGCGGCGGGCCCGCAGGCGGGTTTACTGTGCCTTGCGTGAGGAACCGGTGGTGAGGCAGTCCCGTCGCTGCTCGCGCAGCGGCTGCGCGCAACCGGCAGCGGCGACTCTGACCTACGTGTACGCGGAGTCGATGGCCGTTGTCGGGCCGTTGGCGACCTTCTCGGAGCCGCACAGCTACGACCTCTGCGAGTTCCACGCCGAGCGGCTGACCGTGCCCCGCGGCTGGGAGGTCGTCCGGCACGAGATCGATCTCGAGGACGTCGGGCCGACCGGTGACGACCTGCTCGCGCTGGCCGACGCCGTCCGCGAGGCCGCCCGGCCCGAGCCGGCGCGCGACCCGCTGGACGACGGCCGCGGCACCCGGCGCGGGCACCTGCGCGTCCTCCCCGACCTCAGCTAGCGCCTCGGCCCGGAGACGTGGCTGCCCCGTCCGGGGACTCGTCCCGAGCCTGCGAGGGGTGAGAAGGACGGGGTCCTTATAGGGTCGCGGTCGTGGACGACCTCTCATCGATCATCAAGGCCTACGACGTCCGCGGCGTGGTCCCCGACGAGTGGGACGAGGTCGTGGCACGCGCCATCGGCGCGGCCTTCGCCGAGTTCGTCCACGCCGACAGCGGCGCCACGTCGGTGGTCACCGCCCACGACATGCGGGACTCCTCGGTGCCTCTCTCGCGGGCCTTCGCCGAAGGTGTGATCAGCCGAGGGCTCGACGTCGTCGAGGCCGGGCTCGGCTCGACGGACATGCTGTACTTCGCCTCCGGGTCGCTGGGCATCCCGGGCGCGATGTTCACGGCCAGCCACAACCCGGCCAAGTACAACGGCATCAAGATGTGCCGCGCGGGCGCGGCGCCGATCGGGCAGGACTCCGGTCTGGCCGACATCCGCGCGTCCGCCGAGCGGGACGGCTACGACCGCGAGCCCGACCGGGTGGGCACGGTGAGCCAGCGCGACGTGCTGGCCGAGTACGCCGCCCACCTGCGCGGGCTGGTCGACCTCTCGGCGGTCCGGCCGCTGAAGGTCGTGGTGGACGCCGGCAACGGCATGGGCGGGCACACCGTGCCGGTGGTCCTGGCCGGCCTGCCCCTGGACGTCGTGCCGATGTACTTCGAGCTGGACGGCTCCTTCCCGAACCACGAGGCAAACCCGCTGGACCCGGCGAACCTCGTCGACCTGCAGGCCGCGGTCCGCGAGCACGGCGCCGACATCGGCCTGGCCTTCGACGGCGACGCCGACCGGGTCTTCGTCATCGACGAGCGCGGCGAGCCGGTGAGCCCCTCGGCGGTCACCGCGCTGGTCGCCGTCCGCGAGCTGGCCAAGGGTCGCGGGACGACGATCATCCACAACCTGATCACCTCGAAGGCCGTGCCCGAGATCGTGCGCGAGCACGGGGGCGAGCCGGTGCGCACGCGGGTCGGCCACTCGTTCATCAAGGCCGAGATGGCCCGCACCGACGCCGTGTTCGGCGGCGAGCACTCGGCGCACTACTACTTCCGCGACTTCTGGCGGGCCGACACCGGGATGCTGGCGGCCATGCACGTGCTCGCCGCGCTCGGCGAGCAGTCCGGCACGCTGTCCGAGCTGACCGCGGCCTACTCGCGCTACGCGGCCTCCGGGGAGATCAACTCCACGGTCGACGACGCGGCGGCGCGGATGGCCGACGTGCGCGCGGCGTTCGCCGACCAGGAGGGGGCGCGGATCGACGAGCTGGACGGTCTCACCGTCGAGCTGCCCGACGGCGCCTGGTTCAACCTGCGGGCGAGCAACACCGAGCCGCTGCTGCGGCTGAACGTGGAGGCGCCGGACGAGGCGCGGATGACCGAACTGCGGGATCAGGTACTGGGGATGGTGCGGGCATGACGAGCGACACGACGACCGGTGGACCGCTGGGGCTGGACCCCGAGCTGCTGTCCATCCTGGCCTGCCCCGACACCCACCACAGCCCGCTGACCGTCGACGAGGCGGCCGGCGAGCTGCTGTGCACCACCTGCGACCGGGCCTTCCCCGTGCGCGACGGCATCCCCGTCCTGCTCCTGGACGAGGCGCGTCGCCGGGGCGGTGGGGCGCGCGAGGGTGGCGGGGCGGGCCGAGAACACGGCGCATGATCCCGCCCGAGCTCGCCGAGGAGGTCCTCGACGACCTCGACGTCATGCGGGCCCGTGATCCGCGGAGCCTGCTGCCGGCGGTCGCGGGTGCCGGGGCGCAGGTGCGGGAGACCGCGCGCCTGACCCGGGAGACCGGGCTGGAGCGGATCACCGACGGCGGGCGGCCCCGCGGGCTGGTCATCGTCGCCCGCCGCGAGGGCGCCGTCGCCGCCTCGGTGCTGCGGGCGCTCCTCGGCCCGGCCAGTCCGGTGACCGTCGACGTCCTGCCGGGGCCGGCGCTGCCGGCGTGGACCGGGCCCAGCGACGTCGTCGTGGTCGCGACCCGCACCGGAGCCGGCGCGTACGCCGTCGGCCCGGCGTACGAGGCCGCCCGCCGCGGCATCTCGCTGCTGGGGATCGGAGGGGAGGACGCGCCGCTGCGCGCGGCCTGCTCGGTCGCCCGTGCGCCGTACGTGGCCCTGCCGGACTCCCGCGTGCAGCACACGACGCTGTGGTCGCTGCTGACGCCGATGCTCCTGCTCGCCTCCGACCTCGGTCTGCTGCCCGGCGACGTGGCCGATCCGGACGCGATCGCGGCAGCGCTCGACGCGACGGCGCAGGAGTGCGGTCCGGCGCGGGAGACCGTCGTCAACCCGGCCAAGACGCTCGCGGTGGAGCTGCTCGACTCGATGCCCGTCATCGCCGCGGAAGGGCCGCTGGCCGGAGCGGCGGCGACCCGCATCGCCGACCAGCTGGCCACGCTCGCCGGGCTGCCCGCGACCGACTTCCGGCTGCCCGACCAGCGGGTCGCGGCCTGCGCCGTCCTCGGTGGCCCGCTGGCGCCGCACGACGCCGACGACTTCTTCCGGGACCGGGCCGACGACGCCGGCCGGCGGCTCCGGCTGCTGACCATCCGGGACGCCCTGGCCGGTGGGCACGACGGTGCGGGGGAGCGCGAGCCCCGGTCGGCCGGTGAGGCGATGGAGGAGGTGCTGCGCACCGCCGCCAGGCACAACGTCCCCGTCAGCGGCCTCGCCGAGCAGGGGGAGGCGGCCTCGGGCCGGTTGCCGCGGCTGGCCCGGCAGCTCGCCGTCGCCGACTTCACCGCCGTCTACCTGGCCCTGGCGCTGGACACCGAGCGGGGACGCCGCCCGTGAGCGGGTCCGGCGCGTCAGCGTCGGCATCATGGGTAGAGCACGCGTGCTGACCGACGGAAAGGACCTCCCGTGGCGGGTGGACTCGTAGCCCTGCTGGACGACGTCGCGGTGCTGGCGCGAGCCGCCGCCGCGTCGATCGACGACATCGGGGCGGCCGCCGGACGGGCCAGCATCAAGGCCGCCGGCGTCGTCGTCGACGACACCGCGGTCACCCCGCAGTACGTGCACGGGCTCAACGCCGACCGCGAGCTGCCGATCATCCGGAAGATCGCGCTGGGGTCGCTGCGCAACAAGCTGCTGATCATCCTCCCGGCGATCCTGCTGCTCAGCCAGTTCCTGCCGTTCCTGCTCACACCGATCCTCATGATCGGCGGCGCCTACCTCTGCTACGAGGGCGCGGAGAAGATCTGGCACCGGTTCAGCGGCCACGCGGAGGAGCACGCGACCGTCGAGGACGCGCTCCCGGACGAGAAGACGATCGTCTCGGGGGCGGTGCGCACCGACTTCATCCTGTCCGCCGAGATCATGGTGATCAGCCTCAACGAGGTCGCCAGCGAGGGGTTCCTGTCCCGCGCGGCCATCCTCGTCGTCGTCGCGCTCGGCATCACCGTGCTGGTGTACGGCGTCGTCGGCCTCATCGTGAAGATGGACGACATCGGCCTGAGCCTCGCCCGGCGCTCCGGCTCGGGCCTGGCCGCCCTGGGACGCGGGCTGGTCAAAGGGATGCCGAAGCTGCTGAGCGCCCTGACCGTGGTCGGCACCGCCGCGATGCTCTGGGTCGGCGGGCACATCATCCTGGTGGGCACCGACGAGCTGGGGTTCCACCCGCTCTACGAGTTCGTGCACCACCTCGAGGAGGCGGCCCACGACGCGACCGGCGCCCTGGGCGGTGTCGTGGGCTGGCTGGTCAACACGCTGGGCAGCGCGCTGCTGGGGCTGCTCGTCGGCGCCCTGGTCGTCGTGGTGATGACCCTCACGTTCCACCGGCGCACGGCCGACGCCGGGAGTGGTGCCGGAGCGCACTGAGCAGGGGACAGTAGGGGCATGGACGCGGGGAAGACCGACCGGACGCTGCTCTCCCCGGCCCGGCGGCGCGCCGACCGTGCACGGCTGGACGGCGAGGTCGTCGACCTGCTCGTCATCGGCGGTGGTGTCACCGGTGCCGGCGCCGCGCTGGACGCGGCCAGCCGGGGGCTGTCGGTGGCGCTGCTGGAGGCGCGCGACTTCGCGGCGGGCACCTCCAGCCGCTCGAGCAAGCTCATCCACGGCGGGTTGCGCTACCTCGAGCAGTTCGCCTTCCCCCTGGTGCACGAGGCGCTGCACGAGCGCGCCCGGCTGGTGCAGACGATCGCGCCGCACCTGGTGCGGCCGCTGCCCTTCCTGCTGCCGTTGACCTCGCCGGTGTGGCAGCGCGCCTACTTCGGCGCCGGTGTCGCGCTCTACGACGTCCTGGGGGCGGCCTTCACGCGCAACCGGCCGATACCCCGGCACCGGCACCTCTCGCGCACCGCGACCCTGGAGGCGTTCCCGGGGCTGCGCCGCGACGCCGTGCGCGGCGCCATCCGCTACTGGGACGCGCAGGTGGACGACGCGCGGCACACGCTCGCCGTCGTCCGCACCGCCGCCGGGTACGGCGCCCGGGTGCTCTCCAGCGCCCGCGTCACCGGCCTGCTGCGCGACGGCGAGGGGCCGGGCGCGGCCGTCGTGGGGGTGCACGCCGCCGACCTCACCGACGGCTCGTCCTTCACCGTGCGGGCGCGCAGCGTCGTGGCGGCCACGGGGGTCTGGAGCGACGACATCGGCACCATGCTCGGGGACGCCGCGCCGGACCTCCGGGTGCGTGCCTCCAAGGGCGTGCACCTGGTGGTGCCGCGGTCGGCCATCGACGGGGGCTCGCTGGCCGCGGCGGGCGGGACCCAGGACGGGCTGATCCTGCGCACCCCGACCAGCGTGCTGTTCGTGATCCCGTGGGGCGAGGAGTGGATCGTCGGCACCACGGACACCCCGTGGAAGCTCGACCGCGACCACCCGGCGGCCAGCAGCGCCGACATCGGCTACCTGCTCGACCAGGTCAACCGGGTGCTCGTGCGGCCGGTCACCGCCGACCAGATCCTCGGCGTCTACGCCGGCCTGCGACCGCTGCTCGCCGGGGAGTCCGACGAGACCAGCCGGCTGTCCCGCGAGCACGCCGTCGTCGCCCCGGTGCCGGGCCTCGTCCTGGTGGCGGGCGGCAAGTACACGACCTACCGGGTCATGGCCGAGGACGCCGTCGACGCGGCGGTGGCCGGGCTGCCCGGCGTGCCGGCGTCCCGCACCGCGCACCTGCCGCTGGTCGGGGCGCACCGCTGGAGCGAGGTGCGCGACCGCGCCGCGGGGCTGGCGGCCGGCGCCGGGCTGCCCGAGGCGGCGGTCGAGCGGCTGCTGCACCGGCACGGCGACCGGACCCCGGACCTGCTGGCCCTCGCCGCGGACGACGCGGAGCTGGGGCAGCCGCTGCCCGGCGCTCCGGACTACCTCGCCGCCGAGGTCGTGCACGCGGTCACCGCCGAGGGCGCGCTGCACCTCGACGACGTGCTCACCCGGCGGACGCGGATCTCCATCGAGACGGCGCACCGCGGCGTGGACACCGCGCCCCGGGTCGCCGCGCTCATGGCCCGGGAACTCGGCTGGGACGAGGAGCGCACCGCCCGGGAGGTCGCGCACTACGCCGCACGCGTGGAGGCGGAACGGGAGTCGCAGCGGATGCCCGACGATCACACCGCCGACGCGGCGCGGCTGGGCGCCGCCGACGTGCGCGCCGGCGTGACCTCACCCCGACGGGGGAAGGCCGCGCACGAGGGGGGCATCGCTGTCCCGGCGGGAGGTCCGGGGGCCGGACCGGGGCGTTAGCCTGAGCCGATGTGGCAGCTTCAGAATGCGGTGCGTCACTACCCGTGGGGTTCGCACACCGTCATCCCTGAGCTGATCGGCGCACCCTCGCCCGCCGACCGCCCGCACGCGGAGCTGTGGATGGGCGCCCACCCGGACGAGCCCAGCGTGCGCTCCGACGGGGTGCCGCTGGACAAGGCCATCGCCACCGAACCGGTGCTCATGCTGGGCCCGGAGGTCCTCGACCGGTTCGGCGTCCGGCTGCCGTTCCTCATGAAGGTGCTCGCCGCCGAGAAGCCGGTGTCGCTGCAGGCGCACCCCACCACCGAGCAGGCCGAGGCGGGTTTCGCCGCCGAGGAGGCGGCCGGGGTGCCGCGCGACGACCCGACGCGCACCTTCCGGGACCCGTTCCACAAGCCCGAGATGCTGGTGGCACTCACCCCTGTCGAGGCTCTCTGCGGCTTCCGCCCCGTGGAGGAGTCCCTGCACTGCCTGGCCAAGCTGCAGGTCCCCGAGCTCAAGCCGACGATCGCCGCGCTGGCCCGCGGGGGCCTGCGGTCGGCCATCCCGCAGCTGCTGGCGCTGCTGCCGGAACAGCGTGAGGTGCTGGTCGGCGAGGTCGCCCGGGCGGCGGCGGGGTTCGTCGCGGCGCACGACCCGGAGTTCATCAACACCTACCGCTGGGCGGCCGCGCTGGCCGAGACCTACCCCGGCGATCCGGGCGTGGTCATCTCGCTGCTGTGCAACCACCTCCGGCTCGCCCCGGGTGAGGCGGTGTTCCTGCCGGCGGGGAACCTGCACGCCTATCTGTCCGGCGCCGGCGTCGAGGTCATGGCCAGCTCCGACAACGTGCTCCGGGGCGGGCTGACGGGCAAGCACGTGGACCTCGCGGCGCTGATCGAGGTGCTCGACTTCACCGACGGGCGCGTTCCGGTGCTGCACCCGGTGCTCGGTCCGGGCGGCCTGCGCTACCCGGTCCCGGTCGAGGAGTTCGACCTCACCCACTGCCGGCTCGGCGACCAGGTGGGCACGCTGACCACCCGTGGGCCGCAGCTCCTGCTGTGCACCGAGGGCACCGCCGTGCTCTCCTCGGCCGCGGAGGAGCTGACCCTGCCCCAGGGCGCCTCGGCGTTCGTGCCGGCGGGCACCCCCGTCTCCGCCCGCGGGCCCGCCGTCCTCTACCGGGTCACGACCAACCTCTCCTGAGGGCGGCGTTCCCCACGGGTGACGCCGCGTCCTGCGTGTCGCGGCACCGGCGGCGCGCGGCATCGGCCTACGTTCCGGGCGCCGTCGTCTCGCCCTGGGGGAACTCCGTGTCCGCTCGCCCGCTCGTCCGCACCCGCAGGCTCGCGCGGGCGGCGCTCGTCCCGCTGCTCGCGGTGGCCCTGCTGGGCGGCTGCGACGAGGCGGGCACGCCGGCCGCCACGTCGGAGGCCACCGCGGTCGACGAGGCCGAGCAGTCGCTGAGCGCGGCCGAGGCGGAGGCTGCCGCCGCGGCTGCCGAGGCCGCCCTCGCCGAGCAGGAGACGGCCGAGGCGGAGGTCGAGGCGGACGGGATCGCCGAGTCCGCCGGCGCGCTGAACGCCGAGTCGGCCGACGCCGTGGTCGGCACCGCCGCCCCGACCTCGGCCCTGGCCGCCCTCGCCGCGCTGGAGGTCAAGGGCCGGGCGCCGCGCACCGGGTACGACCGGGACCTGTTCGGCAACGGCTGGGTGGACACCGACCGCAACGGCTGCGACACCCGGAACGACGTGCTGGCCCGGGACCTGACCGCCGAGACCGTCAAGCCCGGCACCCGCGACTGCGTCGTCCTCACCGGCACGCTCGCCGACCCGTACTCGGGACGCACCATCGCCTTCCAGCGCGGCCAGGACACCAGCAGCGACGTCCAGATCGACCACGTGGTCGCGCTGTCGGACGCCTGGCAGAAGGGCGCCCAGCAGTGGGACACCGCGACGCGCACCCGGTTCGCCAACGACCCGCTGAACCTGCTCGCCGTCGACGGGCCGCTCAACATGCAGAAGGGCGACGGGGACGCCGCCACCTGGCTGCCGCCGGCGAAGTCCTTCCGCTGCGCCTACGTCGCCCGGCAGATCGCCGTGAAGGTCCGCTACGGCGCGTGGGTCACCCAGGCCGAGCGGAATGCCATGGCCACGGTGCTCAGTTCGTGCCCGGCCGAGCCGCTGCCCGGGGGAGTGGTCGCGGTACTGCCGCAGCGCCCGCCGGCGCCCGCCCCGGCTCCCGCGCCCGCCCCGGCGCCCGCGCCCGCCCCGGCGCCCGCGCCCGCCCCGGCTCCCGTGCCCGCCCCACGACCTGCGCCGGCTCCCGCCCCGTCGGCGTCCTACGCCAACTGCACCGAGGTCAAGGCCGCGGGAGCCGCGCCCATCCGGGTCGGTGACCCGGGCTGGCAGCAGAAGTTCGACCGGGACGGGGACGGCGTCGGCTGCGAGTCCTGACCCCCTCGGGTGGTCGGCGGGCGACGGGACGCCGGGGAGCGCCTATCCTGGGTGACGGCACGAGCCCCGCCGAAGCCTCGGCATGCTCGCTCTCCCCGGTACCGGGGATCGAAGCGACCCTGCATCCGACTGCATCGCCCGGCTCCCGTGCCGGGCACACCCTGGAGCCTTCATGACCGCCAGCACTGGCACCCGCACGCTGTCCACGCCGATCGGCGACGCCGACTACAAGGTCGCCGACCTCTCCCTCGCCGGCTTCGGCCGCAAGGAGATCCAGCTCGCCGAGCACGAGATGCCCGGCCTGATGGCGCTGCGCGCCGAGTACGGCGACGCCCAGCCGCTGGCCGGTGCGCGCATCGCCGGCTCGCTGCACATGACCGTGCAGACCGCCGTGCTCATCGAGACCCTGACCGCGCTGGGCGCCGACGTCCGCTGGGTCAGCTGCAACATCTTCTCCACCCAGGACCACGCCGCCGCGGCGATCGTCGTGGGCGAGGGCACCCCCGAGGAGCCCGCCGGCGTGCCGGTCTTCGCCTGGAAGGGCGAGACGCTCGAGGACTACTGGTGGTGCACCCAGCGCCTCTTCGAGTTCCGCGACGAGTCGGGCGAGGTCGTCGGCCCGAACATGGTCCTCGACGACGGCGGCGACGCCACCCTGCTCGTCCACCTGGGCACCCGCTTCGAGGCCGACGGGGTCGTCCCCGACACCACCGAGGCCGACTCCGAGGAGTACGCGGTCATCCTGGACACCCTCCGCAGCACGATCGCCGAGGACGGCTCCTACTGGACCCGCATCGGCCAGGGCATCAAGGGCGTCACCGAGGAGACCACCACCGGCGTCATGCGGCTCTACGAGCTCGCCCGCGACGGCCGGCTGCTCTTCCCGGCGATCAACGTCAACGACTCGGTGACCAAGAGCAAGTTCGACAACCTCTACGGCTGCCGCCACTCGCTCATCGACGGCCTCAACCGCGCCACCGACGTCATGATCGGCGGCAAGGTCGCCGTCGTCTGCGGCTACGGCGACGTCGGCAAGGGCTGCGCGGAGTCCCTCCGCGGCCAGGGTGCCCGCGTGATCGTCACCGAGATCGACCCGATCTGCGCCCTGCAGGCCGCCATGCACGGCTACGAGGTCACGACGCTGGACGAGGTGATCGGCAAGGCCGACATCATCATCACCACGACCGGCAACAAGGACATCATCTCGGCCGAGCAGCTGGCCTCGACCAAGCACCAGGCGATCATCGGGAACATCGGCCACTTCGACAACGAGATCGACATGGCCGGTCTGGCGAAGACCCCGGGCGTCGTCAAGACGAACATCAAGCCGCAGGTCGACGAGTGGCGGTTCGAGGACGGCCACACGATCATCGTGCTCTCCGAGGGCCGGCTGCTGAACCTGGGCAACGCCACCGGGCACCCCAGCTTCGTCATGAGCGCCTCGTTCTCCAACCAGACGCTGGCGCAGATCGAGCTGTGGAACAACCGGGCCGCCTACGAGGGCAAGACCCCCGGCGTCACCGTGCTCCCGAAGAAGCTCGACGAGCACGTCGCCCGGCTCCACCTCGACGCCCTCGGCGTCAAGCTGACCGAGCTGTCCAAGGTGCAGGCCGACTACATCGGCGTGCCGGTCGAGGGTCCCTACAAGAGCGACCACTACCGCTACTGAGCGCCCGCGGAAGGGCCGTCCAGGCACTCCCGCGCACGGTCCCGCACCCCATCCGCCCCACCCGGGCGGGTGGGGTGCGGGCGTGTTGGGCCCTGACCAGCGCAGAATGGGTCCCGTGCCACCCACCGCTCCGCAGAACGGGCCCAGCCGCGGCCGTGTCCTCGTCGTCGACGACGACGCCGCCCTCGCCGAGATGCTCGGGATCGTGCTGCGCCGGGAGGGGTACGAACCGGCCTTCGTCTCCGACGGCAACCGCGCCCTCGGCGTCTTCCAGCAGACCCGGCCCGACCTGGTCCTGCTGGACCTGATGCTGCCCGGCCGCAACGGCCTGCAGATCTGCCAGGACATCCGGACCCAGTCGACCGTGCCGATCGTGATGCTCACCGCCAAGGGCGACACCATCGACGTCGTCCAGGGCCTGGAGGCCGGCGCCGACGACTACGTCACCAAGCCGTTCAAGCCCGTCGAGCTGGTCGCCCGCGTGCGCGCGCAGCTGCGCCGGGGCGAGACCGGCCAGGCCGAGAGCCTCGCGATCGGGGACGTGCAGATCGACGTGCCGGCGCACCAGGTCACCCGGGACGGCGTGCCGGTCGCGCTGACCCCGCTGGAGTTCGACCTGCTGGTCGCGCTGGCCCGCAAGCCGCGTCAGGTCTTCACCCGGGAACTGCTGCTCGAGCAGGTGTGGGGCTACCGCCACGCCGCCGACACCCGGCTGGTCAACGTCCACGTCCAGCGGCTGCGCGCCAAGATCGAGAAGGACCCCGAGCGGCCCGAGGTGGTCCTCACCGTGCGCGGGGTCGGCTACAAGGCGGGCCCGCCCTGATCGAGCGCCCGGGGAGCGGCGTCGCCGCCTCGGGCGCCGGCTGGCCGACAATGGCTGCGTGACCGCCACCCGAACGCCCCCGGTGGCCACCGGCGCGCCCCCGCCGCCCGGGCCCGAGCGGCCCCGCGCCGACGAGCTGGCCCGGATCCGCCGGGGCCTGCGCCGGCGGGCCGGCCTGGCCCGGCGCCGCGCGCGGTGGCTCGCCCGCCGGAGCGCGAGCCGCGCCCTGCACGCCTGGCGTTCGTCGCTGCAGGTGCGCGTCGGCGCCATCACGATGGTCGTGGCGGGCACCGTCGTGGTCATCGTGAGCCTGGTGCTGTTCAGCCAGATCCGCGACCAGCTGCTGTCGGTCAAGCGGCAGGCCGCGATCGACCAGGCCCAGGCCGGCGTCCTCTACGCGCAGAGCGAGATCGCCGGCATCGCCACCGGCGACGCGTCCAGCGTGCGCGCCACGCTGGACCGGACGGTCAACGCCCTGCGGCAGCGCGGCGGCGCGGCCGGCGACTTCGACGTCGTCCTCACCTACCGGAGCGGGAGCCGGGAGGTGCCCGGTCCCAGCCGGCCGTTGATCTACCAGGCCCTGCCCGACGACCTGCGGGCCGACGTCGATGCCGGCAACCAGTCCTATCGGTACGACGAGATCCCCGACGACGCCGGGGAGCCCCGGGCCTCCCTGGTCGTGGGTGCACCGGTGCAGGGCGACACCGCGGGCACCGAGCAGATCGAGCTCTACTACGTCTTCCCGCTCACCCAGGAGGCCGAGAGCCTCGGCCTCATCCGCAGCACGGTGGTGATCAGCGGGTTCGCGCTCACCATGTTCGTCGTCGGCATCGGCGTCCTGGTGACCCGGCTGGTGGTCGACCCGGTCCGGCGCGCCGCCGGCACCGCCCAGCGGCTGGCCGAGGGCCAGCTCGAGGAACGCATGACCGTGCGCGGCGAGGACGACCTGGCCCGCCTGGCCACCAGCTTCAACGCGATGGCCGACAGCCTGCAGCGGCAGATCACCCAGCTGGAGGGGCTGTCCCAGCTGCAGCAGCGGTTCACCTCCGACGTGTCGCACGAGCTGCGGACGCCGCTGACGACGGTGCAGATGGCCGCCGACGTGCTGCACGACGCGCGCGGTGACTTCCCGGCGCACGTGGGCCGGTCCGCCGAGCTGCTGAAGGGCGAGCTGGACCGGTTCGAGGGACTGCTCACCGACCTGCTGGAGATCAGCCGCTACGACGCCGGGGCCGCCGTGCTCGAGGCGGAGTCGACGAACCTCGGGGCGCTGGTGGCGCGGGTCGCGGCCGGCATGTACTCCCTGGCCGAGCGCCACGGCTGCGAGCTGACCGTGGACCGGCCGGACCAGGACGTGATGGCCGAGGTCGACGCCCGCCGGGTGGAGCGCATCCTGCGCAACCTCGTCGGCAACGCGATCGAGCACGGGGCCGGCCGGCCCGTCGAGATCACCCTGGCCGCCAACCGCACCGCCGCCGCCGTCACGGTGCGCGACCACGGGGTCGGCCTCAGCCCGGCCGAGGCGCAGCACGTCTTCGACCGGTTCTGGCGGGCCGATCCCTCGCGGGTCCGCAGCGTCGGCGGCAGCGGGCTGGGGCTGTCCATCAGCCTCGAGGACGCCCGGCTGCACGGCGGGTGGCTGCAGGTCTGGGGGCAGCCAGGGTCCGGTGCCCAGTTCCGGCTGACCCTGCCGCTGACCGCCGGCGGGGAGCTGACCAGCTCGCCGCTGGCGCTGCGCCCGACGGTGGTCCGCCGCCCGGGGGACCCGGCATGACGCGCCGGGCGGTCCTGCCGGCGCTGGCCGCCGCGCTGCTGCTGGGGTCGACCTCGTGCTCCATCGTCCCGACCAGCTCACCGACGGTGCAGATCACCCAGGCGCCGGCCCGGCCGGTCCAGGACGTCGGCGTCCCGGTGCTGCCCCCGGCTTCGGGCGCGACGCCGGAGGAGGTCGTCCGCGGCTTCATCGACGCCGCGGCCAGCAGTGCGCCGGGGCGCCCCGTGGCCAAGGAGTACCTGACCCCCGAGGCGGCGGCCGCGTGGTCCGACGCCGGCGCGATCACGATCATCAGCCCGGGGTACGCGACCGTCGCCAGCGAGGCCGGCTCGGTGGAGGTGACCGCCGAACGCGTCGGGACCATCGACGAGCGCGGCATCTTCACCGTGGCCGGCACCGACGTGTTCTCCTACGACTTCCCGCTGGTCGAGGTCGACGGCGAGTGGCGGATCAGCGATCCGCCCGACGGTCTGGTCATCGTCGCGACCGACTTCCAGCGGCTCTACGACCCCGTCGACGCCTTCTTCCTGGACCCCACCCAGCGGCAGCTCGTCCCCGATCCGCGCTACCTGATCGGTGGCGAGGCGCAGCCCACGGCCCTGGTCAACCGGCTGATCGAGGGCCCGTCCGCGGCGCTCGCCCTCGGCGTGCGCAATCCGCTCTCCGGCGCCCGGCTGGTCCGCACGGTCACGGTCGAGGACCAGGTCGCGACGGTCGACCTCGACTTCGACGAGCTGGTCATCGACGCCAACACCCCCCTGCGCGAGCTGAGCGCCCAGCTGGTGTGGAGCCTGACCGGGCTCGACGGGCAGCGCATCCGCTCCGTGGTGATCACCCTCGACGGCGAGCCGCTGCCGCTGGACGACGTGCCGGTGGAGCAGACCACCGACGACTGGCCGGCGTTCGACCCGGACGCCACCCCGCTGGAGACCGTCGGGCACTACCTGGACGCCGGTGCGCTGCGCACCGCGGACGACGGCGCGCCCGCTCCGGGGCCGGCGGGCACCGGCCGGTACGGGCTGGCGTCGGCGGCGGTGTCGGCCGACGTCCGCAACGGCGAGCTGAGCTTCCTGGCCGGGGTGCGACCCGAGCCCGGGGGAGCGACCCTGCTGGCCGGGCCGTACGACGGCGAGCTCGCCCCCGTGCTCTCCGGGGCGACGCTGAGCGCTCCCACGGTGGCCGCGACCCGGCCCGAGGTGTGGGTCGTGCGCGACGGCACCGACATCGTCCGCGTGCCCGCCGGTGGCACTCCCCAGGCGGTCAACGCGCCGACGCTGGCCGGACTGGGGCGGGCGGAGGTCATCGAGCTCTCCCCGGACGGGGTGCGCCTGGCCGTCGTCGTGGACGGCCCCCTCGGTCGCCGCCTGCACGTGGGCACGGTGGTGCGCTCCGAGGAGGGCGGCGTCGCCATCCGCGACCTCCCCGGGGTGGCGCCCACCCTCTCGCCGGTGGTCGACGTGGCGTGGCGCTCGAACGGGCAGCTGTGGGTGCTGGCCGGCGATCCGGGGGAGGAGACGCCGTACTCGCTCGGCGTCGACGGCTGGGGGCTGACGGCGCAGGGGACGTCGGGCCTGCCGGACGAGCCCATCTCGCTGGGCGCCGCCCCGGGCCGCGATCCGCTGGTCGTCGCCGGCGGCCGGCTCTGGCAGTGGTCGCGCGGGACGTGGGGGACGCTGGTCCGCGGCCAGGAACCGCTGACCGGATCGGCGCCCTTCTACCCGCTCTGAGCCCGCCGGCCGCCGGCCCGGGGTCTTCGTCCACAGATCGGCCGCCAGGACACCGCCGCACCGTCGACGCGGCCACGCTGGACGGGTGGCCGGGTCGGCGTGGTCCGCGCTGGCCGATCTGGTGCTGCCGCGCACGTGTGCCGGCTGCGGGCTGCCCGGGCACCTGCTCTGCCGCGGCTGCGCCGCGCTGCTCGCCCGCCCGCACCTCGCCGCTCCCCGGCGCTTCCCCGAGGGCTTCCCGCCGACGGTGGCCGCCGGCGCCTACGACGGGCCGGTGCGGCCGGCGGTCCTGGCGTTCAAGGAACGGGGCCGGGCGGAGCTGGCCGGCCCGCTGGGAACGGCGCTGGCCCTCGCCGTCGCCGCCGTCGTGTCCGCCGTCCCCGGGCCGCCCCCGCGCCAGGTGCTGCTCGTCCCGGTGCCGAGCTCGGCGGCCGCACTGCGGGTCCGCGGCCGGGACCACGTCCGCGAGCTCACCGCGCGGGCGGTCTCCGAGCTCCGCGCCGCCGGCGTCCCCGCCGCGCAGGCCCGCCTGCTGTGCCGCCGGGGCCGGGTACGGGACTCCGCCGGGCTGTCCGCGGGCGAGCGACGGGCCAACCTCGCGGGGACCTTCGCGCTGCGCCCCGCGGAAGGCGTCGTCGACGGTGCGCTGGTCCTCGTCGACGACGTCGTGACCAGCGGAGCGACGCTCACCGAGGCGGCCGCGGTCCTCGCCGCGCGGGCGCGGCCGGGAGGTCCGCCGGTGCTCGGCGCCGTCGTCGCCGCCACCCCGCGGGAGCCGGTCCGGCCGCGGTCCGCGGGGTCTCCAGGCAGGTTCGGAGAGCCGGTCCGGCGGCCGCGCTGATCGACTGTCGGGACGATGGTGGAGCGACTAGCGTCGAAGCGACCCAACACCGGAAGTTCACCGGGAGGTCTCATGGAGATCGTCGTACGTGGTCGCAATGTCGAAGTTCCCGAGCACTACCGACAGCACGTCGAGGACAAGGTCGGGTCCACCGATCGCTTCGACGGCAAGCTGAAGATTCAGCGCATCGACGTGGAGCTCTTCCACGAGAAGAACCCCCGCCAGTCCGACCACTGCCAGCGCGTGGAGATCACCCTGCGCGGCAAGGGCCCCGTCGTCCGGGCCGAGGCCGCCGGACCGGACTTCTACGCCGCACTGGACCTCGCGGTCGGGAAGCTGGACAACCGCCTCCGCCGGGCTGCGGACCGCCGCCGGGTGCACCACGGCCGGCGGACGCCCGAGAGCGTCCGGTCGACCGCCGCCGCGCTGGACGCCGGGCATCCCGAGCTGTCCATCGAGAAGCAGCTCGAGCTCGACCGGGAGCTCGCGTCCGGGCAGCACGTCACCGAGCTGGACGAGCACCTGCCCGGCCGGATCGTGCGGGAGAAGCACCACCCCGCGACGCCCATGCACGTCGACCAGGCCCTCCACGAGATGGAGCTGGTCGGCCACGACTTCTACCTGTTCCAGTGCGCCGACACCGGACAGCCGACGGTCGTCTACCGCCGGCACGCCTACGACTACGGCCTCATCCGGCTGGCGCCGGTGGCCCAGGACGGCGCCGCGCCGAGCCCCGTCGCCGCGGCCGCGCCCGCCTGATCGACGGAGGAGGGCGCTCGCAGCGGGGCGCCCTCCTCCCGCTCAGTCCGCGGGCAGCCGGGAGAACAGCACGGCGTCGGTCCACGAGCCGTCCCGCTGGTCCAGGCAGGAGCGGATCACGCCCTCGCGGGTGAAGCCCGCCCGCAGCGCGACCGCCTGCGAGGCGGTGTTGCCCACGTCGGCGTAGAGGTGCACCCGGTGCGCACCCAGGCCGAGGGCCCAGCCGGCGAGAGCGTCCGCGGCCTCGGCGGCGTACCCGTGCCCGCGGGCCCAGGGCGCGATCCAGTAACCGATCTCCGGGCCCAGCCGGCCCGGCCGGAAAGTCAGGCCGACGGCGCCCATCAGCGCCCCGTCCGCCTCGACCACCGCCGGCATCCCCTGTCCCTCTGCCCGCTCGCCCGGCGCGACCTCCTCGACCCAGGCCCGCGCGTCCTCGGTCGTGTACGGCGAGGCGATCGCGGTGATCCAGCGCTGGATGCCGGGGTCCTGGCAGGCGCGGTGCACGGCCTCGGCGTCGTCGGGCCGGTAGGGGCGCAGCACGAGCCGGTCGGTGCGCACGACCTCGGTGAGGAGGTCGACGAGGGTCAGATCCACCGGAGCAGTCTCAGGCGTTGCCCAGCACCCGGTCGACCGATATCTCGAGAACGACCCGCGCCGGGTTCTCCCGGGGGGTGCGGTACCGCCGGGCGTAGCGCTCGACGGCGTCGGCCACCGACGCCGCGTCGTCCTTCACCACCGCCGTCCCCTCGAGGGTCAGCCAGCGGGCACCCTGCACCTGGCACACCGCGACGCGCGCCTGCCCGGCGCGGACGTGTCGCGCCTTCGCCGACGTGCCGGAGGTGATGACCCGGGCGGTGGCGGTGGCCTGGTCCCAGGTGACCCCGACCGGGACGACGTGCGGGCTGCCGTCGGCGCGCAGCGTGGTCAGCGTCGCCAGGTGCCGCTCGGTGAGGAACTCGAGCGTGGCGGGGGCGAGGTCTGCGGGATTCCTGGACACCCGCGGGAGGCTAGAGGACGCGAGCGGGCGGTTCGGACCTCGGACGGGCCGCGTTCCCAGGCGGGCCGCCTACGCTGGGGTCGTGGTGTTCCAGAAGATCCTCCGCGCCGGCGAGGGCAAGCAGGTCCGACGACTCTCCAAGATCGCGGACGCGGTCGAGTACCTGGCGGACGACTACGTCGACCTCAGCGACGCGGAGCTGCGCGCGAAGACCGACGAGTTCAAGGAGCGGTACGCCGGCGGGGAGTCCCTGGACGCGCTGCTGCCCGAGGCGTTCGCCGTCGTCCGGGAGGCGGCCACCCGCACGCTGGGCCAGCGGCACTTCCGGGTGCAGCTCATGGGCGGTGCGGCGCTGCACCTGGGCAACATCGCCGAGATGAAGACCGGTGAGGGCAAGACGCTCACCGGGGTGCTGGCGGCCTACCTCAACGCCCTGACCGGCGACGGCGTGCACATCATCACCGTCAACGACTACCTGGCCACCCGCGACGCCGAGTCCATGGGCCGGGTGCACCGGTTCCTCGGGCTCACCGTCGGCACCATCGTCTCGGGCCAGCCGCCGGCGACCCGGCGGGAGCAGTACGGCTGCGACATCACCTACGGCACGAACAACGAGTTCGGGTTCGACTACCTGCGCGACAACATGGCGTGGAGCAAGAACGACCTCGTGCAGCGCGGCCACCACTTCGCGATCGTCGACGAGGTCGACTCGATCCTCATCGACGAGGCGCGCACCCCGCTGATCATCAGCGGCCCGGCCGAGACCAGCGCCAAGTGGTACGGCGAGTTCGCCCGCATCGTGCCGATGATGAAGCGCGACGTGCACTACGAGGTCGAAGAGGGCAAGCGCACGGTCGCCGTCACCGAGGAGGGCGTCGAGTTCGTCGAGGACCAGCTCGGCATCGACAACCTCTACGAGGCGGTCAACACCCCGCTGATCGGCTACCTGAACAACGCGCTCAAGGCCAAGGAGCTGTTCAAGAAGGACCAGCAGTACATCGTCACCAACGGTGAGGTCCTCATCGTCGACGAGTTCACCGGGCGCGTGCTCTCGGGCCGCCGCTACAACGAGGGCATGCACCAGGCCATCGAGGCCAAGGAGCGCGTGAAGATCAAGGACGAGAACCAGACGCTCGCCACGATCACCCTCCAGAACTACTTCCGGCTCTACGAGAAGCTCTCCGGGATGACCGGTACGGCCCAGACCGAGGCCGCCGAGCTGCACCAGACCTACAAGCTGGGCGTCGTCCCGATCCCGACGAACCGGCCGATGATCCGCGAGGACCGCTCCGACGTCATCTACAAGACCGAGACGGCGAAGTTCGACGCCGTGGTCGACGACATCGCCGAGCGGCACGAGAACGGCCAGCCGGTCCTGGTCGGCACCGCGAGCGTCGAGAAGTCCGAGGTGCTGGCGAAGTACCTGCTCAAGCGCGGCATCCCGCACGAGGTGCTCAACGCCAAGAACCACGCCCGTGAGGCCGCGATCATCGCGATGGCCGGGCGGGCCGGCTCGGTCACCGTGGCCACCAACATGGCCGGCCGAGGCACCGACATCCAGCTCGGCGGCAACGCCGAGTTCATCGCCGACGAGGCGCTGCGGGCCCGCGGGCTGTCGCCCGCCGAGACGCCCGAGGAGTACGAGGCCGCCTGGGACGACGCCCTGGACGCCGCCAAGGCGCAGGTCAAGGCCGAGCACGAGCAGGTCGTGGAGGCCGGTGGCCTCTACGTGCTGGGTACCGAGCGGCACGAGAGCCGCCGCATCGACAACCAGCTGCGCGGCCGGTCCGGGCGGCAGGGCGACCCGGGGGAGTCGCGGTTCTACCTCTCCCTCGGTGATGACCTCATGCGCCGGTTCAACGGCCCGATGCTCGAGTCGATGATGACCACCCTGCGGGTGCCCGACGACCAGCCGATCGAGTCGAAGATGGTCAGCCGGGCGATCAAGTCCGCGCAGACCCAGGTCGAGCAGCAGAACTTCGAGGTCCGCAAGGACGTCCTCAAGTACGACGAGGTGCTCAACCGGCAGCGCACCGTCATCTACGACGAGCGGCGCAAGGTGCTCGAGGGCGCGGACCTGCACGAGCAGCTGCGCACGATGGTCGACGACGTCGTCGCCGCCTACGTCGACGGCGCGACCGAGACCGGCTACGCGGAGGACTGGGACCTCGAGCAGCTGTGGACCGGCCTCAAGGCGCTCTACCCCGTGGGCGTGACGATCGAGGACGTCGTCGAGCGGCTGGGCGACGGCGACCAGGCCGAGCTCTCCGCGCAGGCGCTCAAGACCGAGCTGCTCGAGGACGTGCACCGGGCGTACGAGGCGCGGGAGGCCGCGCTGGGCTCCGAGGTCATGCGGGAACTGGAGCGGCGGGTGCTGCTCAGCGTCATGGACCGCAAGTGGCGCGAGCACCTGTACGAGATGGACTACCTGCGGGCCGGCATCCACCTGCGCGCGATGGCCAACCGCGACCCGGTCGTGGAGTACCAGCGCGAGGGCTACGACATGTTCGTCGCGATGCTCGACGGCATCAAGGAGGAGTCGGTCGGCTTCCTGTTCAACCTCGAGGTGAAGACCAAGGAGGAGCAGGACGCCGAGGCCAAGGCCAAGCAGGACGAGGCGGAGGCCAAGGCGCTGGCCGCGGCCCAGGAGGGGACGGCACGGGTGCTGGCCCGCCAGGCCGCCGAGGCGAAGGCCGCCGCGGCCAGGACCGCCCAGGCGGCGCCTTCGGGTACCGCAGCCGCGCCGGCAGCTGCGCCGGCCGCCGCTCCGACGGCCCGGCGGTCCGGGACGGCTCGCCGGTCCGAGCCCGCGGCCGCGACGGCCGCCCCCGCGGCCCCGACGTCGTCCCCGTCCGGGACCGGCCCGGAACTGCAGGTCAAGGGCCTGGACGAGCCGCGCCGCGCGCCGGAGAACCTGACCTACTCCGCGCCGAACCTGGATGCCTCGACCAAGGAGGCCGGACGGGCCAAGGCGGCCAAGACGGCGACGGTGAGCGGCACCAAGGAAACCCCGCGCAACGCGCCCTGCCCGTGCGGCTCGGGCAAGAAGTACAAGCAGTGCCACGGGGCAGCCAGCAGCTGACCGGCTGACCCGACGACGCCCCGCCGACCACGCCGGTCGGCGGGGCGTCGTGCGTCTCCGGCCGTGGTCGGCTCAACCGATCTGCAGAGCCGTGCAGCGCCACCTGCCGTCGATGCCCTCGAGCCGGGCGGCCACCGCGTGCGCGCGTCCCGCCCGGCGGGCGACCGCGCTGACCTCGGCCACGCCGTCGACGGGCTCGCACACATGTACCGGGCCCACGAACAGCGGGGCGGTGCCCTCGGCGCACCAGCGAGGACGGCGGCCACCGGCCAGTGCAGCGAGGACCCCCGGTGACGTGAGCGCCTGCAGCTGAGCGACCGGCCGGCGGCCGGCGAGGACCTCGAGTGCCAGGGTGACCACCCGGCGGCCGGCGACCCCGGCGTCGGGGAGGTCCGCCCGGAGCGTCCAGGCCGGACCGAACTCGTCCTCCCGGCGGGCGGGCCCGGCGAGGCGGGGACGCGGGCCGGGCCGGTGCGGCGGCCTGGGGACGGCGACGCCCGGGAGCACCAGGCGCAGCGGAGGGCGCTGGTCCTGCAGCGGGGGCTGGGGTGTCGGCACGCGGACCAGCCGCAGGGCCGGCCGGACAGGTCGGGGCCGGTCGGCGGTCGGGGTGGACGGAGCCGGCGCAGCGGTGGCGGTCGGGTGGCCGGGGACGGTCATGAGGTCTCCAGGGTGGTCAGCGGTCAGGAACAGCGGGGAGCGCGGGCGGGCATCACGCAGGGGGCGGGTGCAGCACCTGCCCGGGGAGCAGCACGTCCGGATCGGGGCCGATCACCGCGGCGTTGGCGGTCCACCACGCGCGCGTGTCTCTGGCGACCTCGGCGTCGGTCGGGGTCCGGCCGAGGCGGTCGGACAGGCGTGCTGCGGCGACGTCCCACAGGCAGTCACCGCGCACCACCACGTGGTCCCCGGCTGCGGGCGTGGGGGGCCAGTCGGGCAGCGCCGGGACGGCGGGGGAGGCGGCGACCGTGGACGGTGCCGTCCCCGGACCGGGGTCGGTGTGCGAGGCCGCCGGCCAGTCGGGGACCACGCCGTGCGAGGTCGCCGGCCAGTCGGGAACGGGAGCCGGTGCCGCATCGGCCGCTGCTGCCGGCGCGGTGACGACCAGGAGCGTGGTGCCCGCCAGGGGAGCGGAGACGCCGAGTCCCACACCGAGGGCGAGGGCGGCGCCGCGACGGGCGCCGGCAGGCAGGACCACCCCGGTCAGCACGTCGGCGGCGGTGCCGAGCGCCCCCGGCCGCGCCGACACGGCGGTGAGCAGCAGGCCGACGGCTCCCCACGCCCAGACGCCCCAGGCGAGCAGGCCAGCGCCCGCCACCACCAGCGCGTCGGCGCCGGCGGAGTCGGCCGTGCGCTGGGCCCCGAGCACCGCGGCGGTCATCTGGGTGAGCGACGGCGTGAGCAGCGTCAGCGCCCAGGCGACAACCGCCATGGCCGTCGTCGTCCCCACCAGTCGCCGTATCGACATGTCGCCCCCCGCTCGTTGAGTGGTCATGAAAGCAAGCAAATGCATCCAAATGCAACCGAACGGCGCCATCTAGGCTGTCCGCGGAGGTGGGAGAGTGCGCTGGCAGCAGTTGTTCGCCGACCTGGAGGCCCGGTTCGAGGCCGAGCAGGTGGCGGCCGAGCGGGCGGAGACGTCATCCCGGTCGAGGCACGAGATCGGTGGTCTGCGCTTCGTCGACCGGGTGGGTGGGGCGATCGGATCACCCGTCGTCCTGCTCTGCCGGGGTGCGGGCCAGGTGTCGGGGGCGCTCAGCGAGGTGGGTCCCGACTGGTTGCTCCTCGACGACAGCGGCCGGGAGGTGCTGGTCGCGACGGCCGCGGTGCGGGCGGTCAGCGGGCTCGGACGGCAGACCGCGGCGGCGCGGGACGCCGGGTCGGTGGGGAGCCGGCTGGACCTGCGGCGCGCGCTGCGTGGCCTGGCCCGTGACCGGGCCACCGTCCAGCTGGTGCTCGACGACGGGACCGCGCTGCACGGGACGATCGACCGGGTGGGAGCGGACTACCTGGAGCTGGCCGAGCACCCGGCCGATCTGCACCGCCGAGCCGGTGCGGTGCAGGACGTGCGCACCGTGGTCATCGACGCCGTCGTGCTCGTCCGGACGGCGCACCCCGGGCTGGGCTGATCCACTCCGTGCTCCCCTGAGGCACGGGATGGCGACGGCTACTCGGCGTCGGCGCTCTCGGCCGGGATGGTGGTGCCGCGCGCCTCGGCGTACTTCTGCTGGATGAAGCGCTCGAGCTCGTCGACCTCGACCCGCCACTGCCCGCGGCCGCCGATCTGGATGGCGATGAGCTCCTTGCGGCGCACGAGGGCGTAGGCCTGCGACCACGAGACGTTGAGGATCTCGGCGACGTCGTCCAACGTCAGGAAGCGGGGCGTGGGCATGGGGTCCTCTCCATCCGGTGCAACCAGTCTGTCAGCCGCACCGGTGACCCCGGCCAGCTGTCCACACCCGAACGTGTGGATGACGGCAGCGGGCGAACGCACCCATGACGCATCATCTGCATCCCAATGCCGTCATGTCGCGTCGACAGCGGACGACGCGCCGCGTCGTGCGATCGGGGCGCAGGAGAGGTGAGCGCGCTGTGACCGCCGTCCGTCCCGCTCCGCCGCCCACGGCCGCGCTACCGCCGGGTGCGGCACCGCGCCGGGTCCGCGCGCCACGCTGGCTTGATCTCCGGCTGGTCCTCGGGGTGCTCCTGGTCCTCGGGTCGGTCCTGCTCGGTGCCCGCGTGGTGGGCGCCGCAGACGCCACGGTCCCGGTGTGGGCCGCCACGGGGGACCTGGCCGCCGGCACGGAGCTCGACGCGGACGACCTGGTCGCGGTCGACGTGCGCCTGGACGGCACCGCTGACGCCTATCTCTCCACGGCGACCCGCCCCGAGGGACGCACGCTGGCGCGGGCGGTGCGGTCCGGCGAGCTGATCCCGGGCTCCGCGCTGGACGAGCCGGCCGACCTGGTGCAGGTGGCGCTGCCGGTGCAGGCCGGGTTCGTGCCCCCGGGACTCCGACGGGGAGGGCTGGTCGACGTCTACGCCGTGGCCGACCCGGCCGTGGGCGCCACCACGGCCACCGGTGGGAGCGTGACCCCGGTGGTCGAGCGGGCGCCGGTGCAGGCCCTGTCGGGCCGGACCGACGGCGTCCTCTCGACTCCCACCACGACCGTCCAGGTGGTCGTGTCGGTGGCGCGCGACGAGGCCGCCGCGGTGCTCGCCGCGATCGGTGGTCGTCCCCTCGTCGTCGTGGTCCACGAGTCGGTGGAGGGTGGCTCCGACGGTGTCGGCCGGTCGCCGGCCGCGGGGCCGACCGGCTGATGGCCGTCCAGGTCTTCACCGCGGTCACCGGTGCCCCGTGGGAGTCGGCGCTGGTCGGCGCGCTCGACCGGTCCGACCACGGCGTCACCGTGGTCCGCCGGTGCGTGGACGTGTCGGAGCTGCTCGCTGCCGCGGCGACCGGGACCGGTCAGGCCGCGCTGCTCTCCGCAGAGCTGCGCCGGCTGGACGGCGATGCCGTGGCCCGGCTCACCGCGGCCGGCGTGGCGGTCGTGGGCCTGGTCGAACCGGGTGACGAGCGGGCGGCCGAGCGGCTCCGCCAGCTGGGCGTCCTCCACGTGCTCCCCGCCGACGCCGAGGCCGACGTCATCGCGCAGGCGCTGCGCGAGGCGGTCGCGGGCGCGTCCGGAGCCTTCCACGACGTGGCCGATCCGCGGGCTGCGCTCCCCGCACTGGGCGTGCCACCGCCCGCGGCGGAACGCCCGGTGGGCCGTGGCCGGCTGATCGCGGTATGGGGTCCGACCGGAGCCCCGGGGCGGACGACGGTCGCGGTGGGCCTGGCCGACGAGGCGGCGCGACTGGGTGTCTCCAGCCTGCTGGTCGACGCCGACGTCTACGGCGGGGTGGTCGCCCAGGTGCTGGGCCTGCTCGACGACTCCCCGGGACTGGCCGGCGCCGCGCGGCAGGCGAGCACCGGCACGCTGGACCCCGAGGCGCTGGTCCGGCTGGCCTGGACGGTACGACCGCAGCTGCGCGTGCTCACGGGGCTGGCCCGCGCGGACCGGTGGCCGGAGCTGCGCCCCCGGGCCGTCACGACGGTGCTGGAGGAGGCGCGGCGGCTGGCCGAGCTGACCGTCGTGGACTGCGGCTTCAGCCTCGAGGACGACGAGGAGCTGTCGTTCGACACCGCCGCACCGCGCCGCAACGGAGCGACGCTGGCCGTGCTGGACGCGGCCGACACCGTGCTGTGCGTCAGCGGCGCCGACCCGGTGGCACTGCAGCGCAGCGTGCGGGCGCTCGACGACCTGCGCGAGGTGCTCCCCGGTGTGGATCCGGTGCTCGTGGTGAACCAGGTCAGGCGTGGGCCGGTGCCGGGTGACCCGAGGCGGGAGATCGCCGCGGCGATGGAGCGCTTCTCCGGCCACGAGGTGGCGTTCTTCCTCCCCGCCGACCGTCGCGCGACCGACGCCGCGCTCGCCGCCGGGCGGACGCTGGCGGAGGTGGTCCCGGGATGCGCCCTGCGCGCGGAGCTGCGCACCATGGCCGCATCGCTCGCCGAGGTGCCGGAGTCGGCGTCGGATCGGCGCGGTCTGCGGAGGATCCGGCGGGCGGGCTGACCGCTGCTGTGTCGGGACGCCGGCCGCCCGTCGTAGCGTGAGTTCCCGCCCCCGACCCCCTGAGGAGCCCGATGGTCGAGCGGCTGAGCCCTCTGGACGCCTCCTTCCTGTACCTCGAGGAGGCCGCCACCCCCATGCACGTGGGGGGTCTGCTGGTGCTCGAGCCCCCGCCCGGGGGGATCGACGCGCTGGCCGCTCTGATCGAGGCCCGGCTGGCACTGGTGCCGCGCTATCGCCAGCGGGTCGCCGAGGTGCCCGGCCACCTGGCCGATCCGGTCTGGGTCGACGACCGGGACTTCGATCTCGCCCGCCACCTGCGGCGGTCCCGGCTGCCGCGGCCCGGCACGGAGGCCCAGCTGCTGGACCTGGTGTCGCGGCTGGCGTCCCGGCCGCTGGACCGCAACCGCCCGCTGTGGGAGGCCTATCTGATCGAGGGGTTGAGCGGCGGCCGCGTGGCGGTCATGACCAAGACGCACCCTGCCCTGGTGGACGGGCTCAGCGCGATCGACATCGGGCAGGTGCTCCTCGACGTCGACCCGGACGCCGTCGCGCCGGAGCCCGTCGCGTGGCAGCCCGCACCGACGCCGGGTGGCGCGGAGCTGGTCCTGCAGGCGCTGGACGAGTACGTCCGGCGCCCGTCCTCGCTGGTGGGAGCACGGCACGCGGTGACCGACCTCCGGTCCGCGGCGGTGCGCGCCGGGGGTGTGGCCGGTGGGCTGCTGCGCGCCGTGCGGTCGACGGTGCTGCCGGCTCCGCGCAGCCCGCTCAACGGGCCGGTCGGCCGGCAGCGGCGGGTGGTGGTCGCGCGGGCCGAGCTCGAGGACATGAAGCGGATCCGAAGCGTGCACGGCGGCACGGTCAACGACGTCCTGCTGGCCGTGGTCACCGGCGCCCTGCGGGAGTGGCTGCTCTCCCGCGGTGAGCCGGTCGTGGCCGGCACCACGGTCCGGGCGCTGGTGCCGGTGTCGCTGCAGGACGACGAGGCCGGATCGGCCAGCCGCGTGACCTCCCACCTGGTCGACCTCCCGGTGGGGGAGCCCAATCCGCGGGTCCGGCTGGCCCGGCTCGGCTACATGATGCGGGGTGTCGGCGGTCCCGGTCGGTCGATGACCGCGGACAGCCTCATCGCGCTGACCGGCTTCGCGCCGTCGACCCTGCACGCGGTGGGGGCGCGTGCGGCACGTGGCCTGTCCCGGCGGATGTTCAACCTGGTGATCACCAACGTGCCCGGCCCGCAGGTGCCGCTGTACGCCGCGGGCGGCCGGATGCTCGAGGTGTTCCCCGTGGTCCCGCTGGCGCGAGGGCAGGGGCTCTCGATCGGCATGACCAGCTACAACGGCACGGTCTTCTTCGGGTTCAACGCCGACCGGGACAGCGTGGGCGACGTCGACGTGCTCGCCGACATGATCGGGCAGCAGGTCGACGAGCTGCTGGGGACGGCCCGCTGACGCGCGCGGCCGTGGACCGGACCCCACCGCGAGGGACCGGCGGGCCGCAGGGGATACCGTCGCCGTTCCATCTACGACAGGAGGAGACCGGGGTGCGCGTGTACCTGCCGGCCACCACGTCCGTGCTGCGGACGCTGGTGGACGAGGGCCGGTTGGCCGGTCCGCACACGGCGTTCGCCGTCACTCCGCAGCTGCGCGAGTTCTACGAGCGCAGCGACGCCGAGGCTGACGAGGAGGAACTCGAGTACGCCGCGCTGCTGACTGCCGCGCGTGCCAGCCTCCGGCTGCTCGACATCGACCCCACCGCGGTCCGCCGCAGGGTGGTCCTCGCCGCGGACGTGCCCGACGACCAGGTCGTCGCGATGGACGACCCGCACGTGGAACGCGGTGCGGTGCGGGTGGGTGCGGACGTGCGGATGCGGGACGTCGCCAGCGCCCACATCGACGGCAGCGACGCGGAGGACGACGTCCGCGCCGCGGTCAACGTCGTCCTGGAGGCCGATCTGGGCAGCGAGGACGCGCAGTTCGTCGTCGACCAGGCCGAAGGGCACGAGCTCGCCTGGTACGCCACCCAGGAGATCGGCCCGGCGCTCGAACTGCTCTGAGGCGTTCACCCACCCGGCGCCGCTCCCGGGTCGTGGGCCGTCCGCGCGACCTGCACCCGCTGTGCGACGCCGTCCTCGACCAGCCAGCCGCTGCCGGGTCGCACGGGAAGGGGTAGCCGGGGCAGCCGGATGCCCAGCGTCTCGGCGTCGGCCGCCGAGGGGCAGAGCAGCAGTCCGGTGCGTGCGCGGCGCAGGGCGGCCACCGGTCCCTGGTAGTGGCTCGTCAGCTGTCCGGCGCTGCCCGCTGCCAGGAGCACCACCGCCCCGGTCCGCGGCAGGGCGGCCAGCCCGGCGTACTCGGGAACCGAGCCCAGGTCGTCGGCGAGGAGGACGCCGCGTCGTCGCTGCAGGCCCTCCGCCCAGCGGAGCAACGCCGACGGATCGGCCGGATCGAGCCAGGTCCGTGCCGCGGCATCTGCGGGAACGGCGTACGCGGGCGACAGCCGTGCGACCTCGCACCCGTCGGCGGCCAGCCGCCGGGCGAACGACTCCAGCGCGGCCGTCCGGCCGCTGCGGGCGGGCCCGACGACCAGCAGCCCGCCGCTGCGGTGGAGGTCGATCCCGAGCAGATCGCCGTCGTCGCCACCCGGGCCGATCGCCAGCCGCCACGTCCCGGCGGGGACGTCGGCCCTCCCCGCCCGTGGGACCGGGAGCACGGGAGCTGTGGGCAGCTCGACGATCCGCAGCGGCGCGACCGCTGGCGTGCCGGGCGGGACAGCGCTGCGCGGCGACGGTGGAGGGGGGAGCGCGAGCTGGCACTCCAGCGCGTCCTCGCCGAGCAGGGCACGCCCCGGCGGCCGGTGAGTGGGGACAGCGCGGCCCGGCACACCGGCGACGGCGTAGTCGGCGCGGTCGGGGAGGGGCAGCAGCAGGCGCATGCGTGTCGCGGCGGCCAAGCGTCCGCCGGGCAACGCCCGGTCGGCGGTCAGGACGCACGTCACTCCCACGGCGGCGCCGTCGCGGACCAGCCGCAGCAGCATGTCGGACCCACGTCCGGGGTCGGCCTCGTCCAGCAGGGCCCCGACGGCCTCGACCCCGTCGACCAGCACCAACAGCACGGGGGCGGCCCTTCCGGGCGGCGCGGTCCGCCGGGCCTCCACCTCCCGGTTGAGGCGGTCGAGCAGCCGGACGGTGCGGAACGGGTCGGCGCCGCTGACGGCGGTGCCGGTGTGCGGTAGCGCTGCTGCCTCGGCGCAGAGCCCTCCGCCTGCGGTCTCCAGCACGTGGAGGTGCAGTGCATCCGGGCCCAACCGTGCGGTCGCCGATCGCAGCACGGTGCGCAGGAGGGTCGTGCGGCCGCTGCGCGGCCCGCCCACCACCAGGACACCACCACCGACGGCGACATCGAGGTCGAGCGGTTCGCGGGCCTGCCGGTCGGGCCGGTCGACCAGGCCGATGGACAGGCGGGTGGGTGCCCGGTCCGCCGCGCCGTGCGGCACGGCAGCGTCGAGGTCGGCCGGGAGCAGTCGGTCGGGCAGTGGCGGTTGCCAGGGCCGGTGCGGGGTCGGCGCGTCACGGAGCTCGGCGGCACGGCGGAGGGCCTCGACCAGCTCGGAGAGATCGGTGGTCCCCGCGGCGGTCGGCTGCTCGGGCGGGACGGCCGCGAGCGGCCAGGACCAGCGACGCACCTCCGGCCCCTCGCCGGCGCGTGCGACCGGGAGGGCGACCCGGGCCACCTGGAAGAGGCGTGGATCGCCGCTGCCGGTCCGCAGGAACGCCCGCCCGGGGACGTGGACGGGCAGGTGGGCGGCGGCAGCCGAGCCGATCACGTCGCGGGAGTCGGCCTCGTCGGTGGTGCGGAGGCAGATGCGCAGCGTGCAGTTGGCGCGGATCTCGGGCGAGACGACCCCACCCGGACGCTGGGTGGCCAGCACGAGATGGATGCCCAGCGAGCGGCCCCGCTGCGCGATGCCGACCAGCCCGGGCACGAAGCCCGGCAGCTCCTCGACCAGCGTGGCGAACTCGTCGACCACGATGACCAGCCGGGCCAGTTCGACGGTGGGCGGCAGAGCCGCCAGGTCAGCGACGCCGTGCTCGGCGAGGAGGGACTCGCGCCGGGAGAGCTCCGCGGTCAGGGACCGCAGCGCCCGTGCGGTGGTCGACCCGTCCAGGTCGGTGAGCAGCCCCACGGTGTGCGGCAGGCGGGCCGCCTCGGCGAATGCCGCGCCGCCCTTGTAGTCGACCAGCAGGAAGGAACACCGCTCCGGCGGGTGGTTCAGCGCCAGACCGGCGATCAGCGACTGCAGCAGCTCGGACTTCCCCGAACCGGTGGTTCCGGCGACCAGGGCGTGCGGGCCCTCCCTGCACAGGTCGACGAGCACCGGGCCGTCCGCCGAGCGGCCCAGGCAGGTCCGCAGCGCAGCCCGGTCGTCGGGCCACTGCGCGTCGGCCGCGGACCCCGGCCGGAGGGCCCAGCCGGGCAGCTCCAGCAGCCGGACCTCGGTCGGGAGCGCCCCGCCCGTGCTCACCGGGACGAGGTCGGCCAGATCGCGGGCCAGCCCGCTCGCGAGTTCGACGGACATCCGATCGACCAGCACCGCGGTGCGGTCCGGGAAGCCGTCCTGGGCGAGGATGCCGGTGCTGGCGGTCTCCCCGACGAGCGTCAGGGAGGCGTCGACGGCCACCGGCAGCGCCCCTGGCTGCTCCGCGGTGGTGAGGAGCACGACACCGGTGCCGCGGGCTCCGTGCAGCACGGCGGCCGTCCGCCCCTCCACACGACGGTCCACCACGATCACCGGGACTCCGGCCGGGTCGGCGGTCCGGGCGGCCGCCAGCCCGGCCAGCCGAGCGCGCAGGAACCTCTCCCCGCCGGCCGGCGAGCCGTCCGCATCGGGGCCCACGTCGACAGCGCCGACCGCCAGGTGTGGCAACCACCTGGCCCACGTCCAGTCGGCGATGCGGTCCGGGCGGGTGAGGAGGACCAGCCGGAGGCCGTCCGGTGGGTGCAGCGCGGCCAGCTGAGCGAGGACCGCGCGGATCGCTCCGAGCGCCTGCGCGCGCGGGCCGATCACCGCCAGGCCGCCAGCGGCCGCCAGGTCGACCGGGACGGGGAGGTGCTCGGCCTCCTCCCGCTGCGGCCTGCCGTCCTCCTCACGACGGACGACCCGCACCGGGCCCGGCCCGCTGCCGACGCGGACCACGAGCGGGTCGGCCGTGCGGTGAGGCCGGCTCCACACCAGGCCGGTGCGGCGGCGGACCGCAGTGGCGATCGTCGCCGGGTCGGGATGCTCGTGTTCGGCGGCCCGGACGTCGGCGCTGATCGCGGCCTCCAGCTCGCGCCGGGCCACGGCCAGGTCCTCGCAGTAGGCGGCCCGCTCGCGGCGGGTGCTGCGCCGACCCGACCAGCGGTCCGATGCCCAGGTGCCCAGCGCCACGAGCGGGCTCAACAGTGCGAAGAAGAGGAACGTCGGCGTGCGCAGCAGCCAGGCCAGGAGGACGCCCCCGACGGCGGGCAGCAGGACCGCGACCCAGGCCAGCCGCCGCCGCGCTGCCTCCGCCGGCTGCCGCGGGAAGGCCACCTCGTGCTCGGTCGGGAACGCCCGGAGCCGCTGCGGGGGACGGATCAGGGTGCGCCCGCCGGCGTGCGGCTCCACGACAGCGGGAGGATCCGCGGCGTCGCTGATCGCGAGAGCCGTCGCCCCGAGTCGGAGCCAGGTGCCCCGAGGCCAGTGACGGAACCGGTCGTCGAGCCGGTCGTCGCCGAGCAGGCTGCCGTTGGTCGAGCCCAGGTCCCGGACCTCCACCGCACCCCTCCCCACCCGGATCTCCAGGTGTCGGCGCGAGATGTCGGGGTCGGGGATCGGCACGCCGCACCCGCCGGTCCGTCCCACCACGTGCACGCCGCGCCCGAGGGGCAGGCTGCGACCGGCATCCGGTCCGCCGACGACGCGTAGTTCCAGCGGGCTGGGGTCCGGCGCGGAGGATCCGGTGGATGGCCGCAGACCGAGGACGGCGCCGTGGCGGAGCGCCACGGAGCTCAGCGGCAGGTCGTCGTCGAGCCGCGTCGTCCCGGCCCAGAGCCCCGGGGTGGGCACGCCGAGCGTGCGGTGCAGGAGGGGGAGGACATCGGCGACGCGATGGTCGTCCGCGGCGGTGACCTCCACGTCGACCACGCCTTCGTCCCCCTGGACCGTCCAGCACCGGGACGCCCGCGTGGGCCGGCGGTCCGAGGACGGGGGTGTGGGCACCGGCGCATCGTGCCCGTGCCTCCACGGATCCCGCGCCCGTCCGGGCGCGGCTGTGGACAACGGGAGGCGTTGTGGACGAGCAGACCCCCGCTCGCGCCCGCCGACCTACCGTTCGCCCTCGCCGGGAGGGTCCCGGACGGAGAGGAGAACCGTGAAGGTCGACATCGCGACGCTCCAGTCGATGGCGGGGCAGTGCCGCGCCGAGGCCGGGGAGAGCACGGCGCGCACCGCCACCCTGTCGGGCAACATCAACACGTCGGTGCTCGACGGCTGGACCGACAGCCAGGCCGCCGTGCAGTTCACCGAGCTGTACGAGCAGTGGCGCCGCTCGGCGCAGGGGGTGAGCGACGCCCTCAACGGCATGGGCGGGCTGCTCACCAGTGTCGCCGGCTCCTACCAGCAGCACGAGGCCGACATGGCCGCCCGTATCGGAGCGCTGCTCTGAGGGCACGGCCGCGGTGGCCGGGGCGTCGGGACCGTCGGCCCGGACCTCCGCGGCCGCCCGGCCAGGGCTCTCGGCGTGCGAGCGCGAGGGTCCTCCGTAGGATCACGAGCCGTCAGACGGGCCACCGGTGGTCCGTGGTGGGCGGTGCTACCGGGTGCCCGGTCGGCCTGCGCGCTGCCACGTGCCGGTGCCCGCACGCGCGTCGAGGTCGGGAGCACGCACATGCAGTTCGGTCGGTACTACGAAGAGTTCGAGGTCGGCGCGGTCTACAAGCACTGGCCCGGGAAGACCGTCACCGAGTACGACGACCACCTCTTCTGCCTGATCACGATGAACCACCACCCGCTGCACATGGACGTGAACTACGCGGAGAACACCACCGACTTCGGCAAGAACGTCGTCGTCGGCAACTACATCTACTCGCTGCTGCTCGGCATGAGCGTCGCCGACGTGTCCGGCAAGGCCATCGCCAACCTCGAGGTCGAGTCGCTGCGGCACGTCGCGCCGACGTTCCACGGCGACACGATCTACGGCGAGACGACGGTCCTCGACAAGACCGAGTCCAAGTCCAAGGACGACCGCGGCGTCGTGTACGTCGAGACCATCGGCTACAAGCAGGACGGCACGATCGTCTGCGTCTTCCGCCGCAAGGTCATGGTGCCCAAGCGCTCCTACGGCGAGTCCCGTGGCGGCGAGCAGCCCGGCCGCCCGGAGCCCACGCCCCGCGGCTGAACCGCGCCGCGCTGCCGGCCGGGGAGGACCTCAGGCCGGCAGCGCACCCCACTGGCGCAGCGTCTCCAGCAGACGCGGCGTGCACGACAGGCCGTCCCGGGTGGCGGCGTCGGCGAACAGCGCGTCGGCGGCGTCGTCACCGGCCACCGGCTCGGCCGGCGGCCCGACCAGCGTGCACACGAAGTCGGTGACGTCGTAGACGACGCCGTCCCCGGGGATCGACAGCCGCCCCGCCACGGCGCCCGGGCGCACGGCCAGGCCGGTCTCCTCGCGCACCTCCCGGACGACGGCGTCCTCGAGCGTCTCGCCCGGCTCCACCCGCCCGCCGGGCACCGACCACAGCCCGGCCGACGGCGCGTGGCCGCGCCGGATCAGCAGCAGCCGGCCGGCCTCGTCCAGCACGACCGCCCCCACGCACCGCACCACCGGGAGCTCCGCAGCCATGACCGGCACGCTACGGGCCGCCCCCGCGCGCGGGCGCCGATCCCGGCCCGCACCCGGAGCACCGCTTGACGATTCCGGTCGGCCACAGGACGGTATTGCCCGATGAGCGTCTCGCCGGTCTGCCCCCGCTGCGGCGAGCAGTTGAAGGTCCGGCCGGGATCGGCGGCGCAGGCCTGGTGCCATCTGCACGGCGCCGTCACCCCGCTGCACCACACCGTGCTGGTGGCCCACGACGCCATCGCCGCCGTCACCGCCGACGCCCGGGTGCCCGCCTGGGTGCCCGACCCGATGCCGGCCGGCTGGGCGGTGACCGGGCTGGCGTGGGGCGGGGAGCCAGGCGCCCGCGCGATCGTCGTCGACACCGCCGGGCCCGCACCGCTGGGCGGCTCGGCCGAGCTGGTGCTGGTCGCCGAGGAGCCGGGCACGGGCGTGGGCTGCGGCTACGCCGGGCTGCCGGGACTGGATCCCGGGGACGTGATCTCCGGTCCGTCCTCGGTCGCCGTCGAGGCGGCCGGTCAGCGCGCCCCCCTGTGGGCCGTCCCGACCACCGACGACCGCGCCGCCTTCGTGGGCGAGGCCTACGGCGTCTGGCTGTGGCTGGTGACCTGGCCGATGAACGCCGCCTGGCTGCTGGCCGAGGAGCCACGGCTGCTGGACCTGCGGGAACGCATCTACCCCGACCTGCCACTGGGTCCGCCGAGCGAGCACCTGCTGCCCGGGAGCTGACCGGGTCGGGACGGACCGACCCGGCTCGGTTCATGATCGGCGCGTCGCGGGGGTGACCCCTGGGGTCTGTGTTACCCATGGGACGAACGCGTCCGCCCCACGTCCGGGCGGGTCTTCCCCTGCAGGCCGGCGCTCCCGCCGGCCTGCCCGTTTGAGCCCCCTCGGAGGTGGCGGTGAACCTGAAGAAGGTCCTCACCTGGCTCCTGGTCGCCTTCGTGGTCTGGTACGTCATCCAGAACCCCGAGGGGTCCGCGGAGATCGTGCGCAACGCCGGAACGGCCCTCGGGGACGCGGCGACGTCCCTCTCCGAGTTCGTCGGCTCCCTCGCCTGAGGACCCCCGTGACCGCGTCCCCGGTGCTGCCCGGCCGCGCCAGCAAGGACGCCGACAAGTACCTGCTCGCCGGCGAGCACGTCGTCCTGGCCACCCGGCGGCACTGGGCCGTGCTCATCGAGCCCACGCTGCGCTTCCTGCCGGTGTTCGCCGTCGGCGGGTGGTTCTTCCTCCTCGACCCGGACAACGCGTTCACCAGCGTGGTCGGGTTGGTCGTGGTGCTCGGGTCCCTCGTCTACTACGCGCTGCGCGTCGGCGAGTGGTGGATGCGGCACTTCATCGTCACGCGGCGGCGGGTGCTGCTGACCTCGGGCGTCATCGTCCGCACCGTCACGCTGCTGCCGCTGCGCCGGATCACCGACCTGACGTGGGAGGAGACCTTCTTCGGTCAGATCCTCGGCTACGGCAGCTTCCGGTTCGAGTCAGCCGGCCAGGACCAGGCGCTGCGGCACATCACCTTCATGCCCGACGCGAAGAAGGTCTACAAGGAGGTCAGCGGCCTGCTGTTCAGCGCCGACTGGGGGGGTGCGGCCAGCGGGGACGACGAGGGCAACCCCGATCCGCCGCCGGCCCCGCCGCCCGTGCGGCGGGACACCGAACCCATCCCGCCGCTGCCGCCGGGGCCCTGAGCCCGGCGGGCCGGAGCCCGGTGCGGCAGGCTGGACGCCGATGCTCATCGACCTGCACACCCACTCCTCGGTGTCCGACGGCACCGAGACGCCCGCCGAGCTGATGCTCACCGCGCGGGCGGCCGGGCTGGACGTCGTCGCGCTCACCGACCACGACACCACCGACGGGTGGGCGGCCGCCCGGGACGCCCGGCCCGCCGGCCTCACCGTCGTGCCGGGGATGGAGCTCTCCTGCCGCTGGTTTCCCGACGACCAGCCGCCGATCAGCGTGCACCTGCTCGCCTACCTGTTCGACCCGGACTCGCCGGCGCTGTCGGCCGAGCGGGCGCGGCTGCGCGAGGAGCGGCTGAGCCGGGGGGAGCGGATCGTCGAGGCGCTGGCCGCGGACGGCTACCCGGTGGTGTGGGCCGAGATCGTCGAGGCCTCGGCCGGCGGTGTCGTCGGCCGCCCGCACGTCGCCCGCGCGCTGGTGCGTGGCGGCGTCGTCGAGTCCGTCGACGCCGCCTTCGCCACGCTGCTGCACCACCGCAGCCCCTACTACGTCACCAAGGCCGACACCGACGTCCGGCAGGGCATCGCGCTGGTCCGGGCGGCCGGCGGGGTGCCGGTCTTCGCGCACGGCCTGGCGACCAAGCGCGGCCGGGTGGTCGGCGACGACGCGGTGGCGGCCATGGTCGAGGCGGGCCTGCTGGGCCTTGAGGTCGACCACCCCGACCACAGCGACGAGGAACGCCGACACCTGCGGGGCCTGGCCGCCGACCTCGGGCTGATCGTCACCGGCTCCAGCGATTACCACGGCACGAACAAGACGACGCCCATCGGCGTCTGCGCCACCGACCCCGCACAGTTCGAGGCCCTGGTGGCCGCCGGGACCGGCGCCGCGCCGTTCCGCGACTGACCGCGGACCGTCGGTCCCGCTCGCTACCGTGGCGGGCATGCGCAACCCCTCGGACGCCGGGCAGTCCGTGCTGCCGGGCATGCCGCGACGGCTGCTCAGGGCCTCACCCAAGTCGCTGGCCGACTTCTCGGACTGCCCGCGGCGCTACCGCCACGCCAACGTCGACCGGCCCAGCCCGCCGCGCGGTCCGCGGTTCGCCCACCACACGGTGGGGACGGCGCTGCACCAGGTGCTCACCCAGTGGTACGACCTGCCCGTCGAGCGCCGGACGCCCGCGTCGGCCCGGCAACTGCTGTACGCGGCCTGGTCGCCGGCCGGCTTCCGCGACGACGAGCAGTCCGACGCCTGGCGGGCCCGCGCGGCGGGCTGGCTCACCGACTTCGTCGCCGACCTCGACCCCGAGCTGGAGCCCCGGGCCCGGGAGCGCACGGTGAGCACGACCACCGAGCGCATGACGCTGTCGGGGCGGGTCGACCGCATCGACGAGCGGGGCGAGGAGCTCGTGGTCGTCGACTACAAGACCGGCCGCAACCCCAGCACCGACGACGAGGCGCGCGGTTCGCAGGCGCTGGCCCTCTACGTCCTCGCCGTCCGCCGCACGCTGCGCCGTCCCTGCTCCCGGGTGGAGCTGCACCACGTGCCGACCGGGACGGTCGCGGCGTTCGAGCACACCGAGCGGTCGCTGGCCAACCACGCCCGCCGCGCCGAGGACGTCGCCATCGACATCGGCGCCGCGTTGCAGGCGGTGGACGACGGGCAGGACCCTGACGTGGCCTTCCCGGTCGTGCCCGGTCGGCAGTGCGGCTGGTGCGACTTCCGGCCGGCCTGCCCGGCGGGCCAGGCCGCCACCCCGGCGCGGGAGCCGTGGAGCTTCCTCGCCGAGGACGGATGACCGTGCCGGCCCGCGGAGGGCGGCTGCACCGGTGGGCCACCGGTCTCGCGGTGCTGGTGGCGCTCGCCCTGGTGGTGCCCGTGGTGCAGGATTCCGGCGCCTGGGCGGTCGTGCTCCTGGGCGTGCCGGTCGTCCTGGCCCTGGCCGCGATGTGGTCCGCCGGGACGCGGTGGTCGGTGTGGGCGACGGGGGCGGCCGCCGTCCTGGTGCTCGTCTGGTCGCTGCTGCTCGCGCAGGGCATCGGCCTGTTCTTCCTGCCGGTCGCCGTCCTCCTGGGGTTCGCGGCCGTCGCGGAGACCAGAACCGTCAGGCGCTGAGCCGCTCCGCGCCCACCCGGTCGAAGCCGGCCCACACGATCGGCGAGCGCTGCGCCCGGCGCGGCAGCAGGAGCAGGGTCTGCCGGAACGCCCGCAGCGCGGGGGTGGCCGCGGCGTCGGTCAACCCGAGACCTGGCAGCGAGTACATCCGCCGGGCCCATACCGGCAGCAGCGCGACCGCCAGCGAGGCCAGTCCGCCCCACGCGGGCTGGGCCGGCGTCAGGTACCGGACCCACGTCGGCATCGGCGGCAGCACGACCAGCCGGCAGGCGTCGCGCGCGGCCGGGGTGGCGGAGAGCTCCGGTTGCATCCGGTCGAAGTAGGCCGCCAGTTCCGCGGTCGAGGCGGGCACGTCGGCCGGATCCACGCCCACCAGCGCCGCCGCGGTGACCTGCTCGGCGACGTAGCGGTCGGCGTCGTCGTCGGTCAGCGGCACGCCGGCACGGCGGGCGACCGACAGCAGGGAGTCGACCTCGCAGCAGTGCACCCACAGCAGCAGGTCGGGGTCGTCCACCCGGTAGCTGCGGCCGGTCGTCTCCTCGGTGCCGCCCAGGCGGCGGTGGATGCCGCGTACGCGGGCCACCGCCCGCACCGCCTCGGTCCGGGTGCCGAAGGTGAGCGTGTCGACGTAGGTGGCGGTGCGGATCAGCCGCGGCCAGGGCTCCTGCGTGAACCCCACGGAGTTCTGCGCGACGCCGTCCATGGCCACCGGGTGCAGCGCCTGCAGCAGCAGCGCGCGCAGGCCGCCGACGGAGAACGACGGGTCGGCGTGCACCCGCCAGGTCACGCTGTCCGGACCGAAGAACCCGAGCCGGTCCTCCTCGTCGGTCCAGTCCGTCCGCGACGGCAGCCGGCTCACGACGCGGTCGGAACGCTGGACCAGAAGTCGCAGAGGATCTCGATGGTCCGCGGCGGGTTCTCGACGGCGGGGGAGTGGATCGAGTTCCTGATGACCTCGTGCCGGGCGCCCAGCCGCTTCGCCATGTCCGCCTGCACGTGCGGCATCCACGCGTCGTCGGCCTCGCCGTGCGCGACGAGCACCGGCATGCCGGTGGCCTTCAGCTCCTCGACGCGGTCGGGCTCGGAGAGCATCGCGTCGGCCATGCCCCGGAGGCCGGCGCCGGAGTTGCGCAGGAAGCGGCGGGCGTAGAACTCCCGGGTGGGGGCCGGCACGGCCTGCGCCTTCGGGTCGGTCATGGACATCTGCTCCATGGTCGAGTGCACCAGCGCCACGCCACCGGCCTCCAGCAGCGGACCGAGGTGGTCCAGCAGCTCGGCGCGTCCGCCGGTGAGCTGGGCCGGGCCAGAGCCCAGCAGCGTGAACGACCGGAACAGCTCCGGCGCGGCCAGCACCGCCGCGCGGGTGACCAGGCCACCGAAGCTGTGCCCCAGCAGGTGCACCGGGCCGCCGGCCTCCGCGCCCAGCACGCGGGCGACGGCGACGACGTCCTCGGCGAGCTCGGCCACGGTGTAGCGGGCGGGGTCGTCGGGGCCCGGGGACTCGTACTGACCGCGCTGGTCGAGGGCCACGACCCGGTAGCCGGAGGCGGCCAGCGGCGCGAGCAGCGGCGCGAAGTCCTCCTTGCTGCCGGTGTAGCCCGCGACCATGAGGACGGTGCCCTCGGTGCCGGGGCCGGTGTCCAGGGCCGCGAGCGGCCCGGCGCCGCCGTCGAAGGTGCGGGCGGCGGCGTCGTGCGCGGCCAGCTGGCGCAGGTCGTCGGGAGCGATGGCGAGCGAGATCGGGGAGTCGGAACCGCCGGGCAGGACCATGCCTCCCAGTGAACCGCGATCCCGCCGCGCGTGTCGCGCCGGGGTCAGCGGTACCCGCGCACCTCGTCGGCCAGGCGGAGGACCACGACCGGGCCGAGGGCGGCCGCGACGCCGTCGGCCGGCACGTCCGGGGCCGGCAGGCGGCCGAGCTCGGCGCCGGTCAGCGGGTCCAGCCGCACGAAGCCCTCGGCCGTGGGCACGACCAGCTCCGCCGTCTCCGCCGGGGCGGCCGCCGGCAGCCCCTCCGCCGGGGTGGTCCAGCGGATACCGCCCGACGCCGGGTCGATCGCCGACAGCGTGGTCCCGGTCCGCACCAGCATCAGCCCCCCGGCGGAGGTCTGCCCGGCCGCGTCCCCGGGGGCGACCGGCAGGCTCGTCCGGAGCCCGCCACCGGCCGGCGCGAAGAGCCGCACCTCACCGGGGACTCGCACGCCGACGAGGTCGTCGGCGCCCAGCAGCGACGCCTCCGCACCCGCCGGCACCGGGACGTCGACCGTCCAGTGCTCGGACCCCTCGAAGCCGTCGTACAGCCGCAGCTGCACGGCGTCGGCGTCCGCGCAGCGCTGCAGGACGGCGACGCCTGCACTGCCGGCCACGGCATCCAGCCAGCGGCACCCCCCCGGCGCGCCCGCGCGCCACCGGACGTTGTTGCCGCGGGGTTCGAGGGTCACGACGCCGGTCGGGCTGCTGGCCAGGACGATCGACGCGGTGGAGCCCAGGGTGGCGTCGCCCCGCAGGTTCAGGCTGCGGGTCCAGGCCCGCACGCCGGTGCCCGCCTCCAGGCCGACCGCCTCGTCGCAGCGCCCGGCGGTGCGGAACACCGCGACCGCCACGCCGTCGGTGACCGTCAGGCCGCACAGCTGTGCGTTGCTCCGCGTGTAGTGCCAGGCCTCCTCGCCGGTCGCGGCGTCCAGGGCGCGCACGCCGTGATCCCAGCCGACGATCACCCGGCCGTCCTCGACGACGTCGGCGGGCACCGGGTCGCCCTCGGCCGACCATGTCTGCTCCACGGCACCGGCCGGCGTCCCCCGGAGGACGTCGGCCGGTGCGGAGGTGGTGCTGTCAGTGGCCGCCGCGTCGGAGTTCCGCCACAGCAGGGCCGCGACGGCGACGAGCGCCAGGGTGGCCGCGATCCACAGCCACACCCGCAGGGGCGGTCGGGACGGCCACCTCGGCATCAGGCGTCGGCGGCCGGCTCCGCGCCACCGCGGGCGGCGCCGCCACGACGGCGACGACGACGGCGCGGCCGGGCGTCACCGCTCTCGCCGCCCTGGGCCTGCGGCGCGCCGTCCGTGGCGGACCCGGCCGGGGCCGCGGACTCGCCGCCGCTGCCCGAGTCGCTCCCGCTGCGGGTGCGCCGGCGGGGCCGGCTCTTGCCGCCACCGGCCGGGCCCTCGCCACCGGCGGGGCGCTCGGTGTCGGAGCGGCGACGGGAGCCGCTGTCGGAGCCGCCCGCGGGGCGGTTGCGCTTGCCGGTCTCGCCGAGGTCCTCGAGGGTCTCGGCCTCCAGGCCCTCGCGGGTGCGCTGCGAGCGCGGCAGCCGGCCCTTCGCGCCCTCGGGCACGTCCAGGTCGGTGTAGACCCACGGCGAGGTGGAGTAGGTCTCCGGCGGGTCGTCGAAGCCCAGGTCCAGCGCCTTGTTGATCAGCTGCCAGCGCGGGATGTCGTCCCAGTCGACCAGCGTGACCGCGACACCGGTGCTGCCGGCCCGGCCGGTGCGGCCGATGCGGTGCACGTAGGTCTTCTCGTCCTCGGGGCACTGGTAGTTCACGACGTGACTCACGCCGGTGACGTCGATGCCTCGGGCGGCGACGTCGGTGGCGACCAGCACGTCGACCTTGCCGCTGCGGAAGGCCCGGAGCGCCTGCTCGCGCGCGCCCTGGCCGAGGTCGCCGTGGACCGCGGCCGCGGCGAACCCGCGGTCGACCAGCTCGTCGGCGACCTTCTGCGCGGTGCGCTTGGTGCGGCAGAAGACCATCACCAGGCCGCGGTCGCGCGACTGCAGCACCCGGGCGAGCAGCTCGGGCTTGTCCAGGTTGTGCGCCCGGTAGATGAACTGGGTGGTCTGCGGGACCGTCGAGCCCTCGTCGTTGCCGTGCGCCCGGATGTGCGTCGGCTGGGTCATGAACGTCCGCGACAGGGTCACGATCGGGCCGGGCATCGTGGCCGAGAACAGCATCGTCTGCCGCTTCTCGGGGACCATCGCGAGGATCCGCTCGATGTCGGGCAGGAAGCCCAGGTCGAGCATCTCGTCGGCCTCGTCCAGGACGAGCGCCTTGACCTTGCCGAGAATCAGGTCGCCGCGCTGGGCCAGGTCGAGCAGCCGCCCCGGCGTGCCGACGACGACCTCGACACCGTTGCGCAGCGCCTCGATCTGCGGCTCGAACGCCCGGCCGCCGTAGATGGCCTGGACGCGGATGCCGCGCTTGGTGCCGGCGGCGCCGAGGTCGCGGGCCACCTGCACGCACAGCTCACGGGTGGGGACGACGACCAGCGCCTGCGGGACGCCGTCGCCGCCCTCGGTCGGCGGGGTGACCCGCTGCAGCATCGGGACGCCGAAGCCGAGGGTCTTGCCGGTGCCGGTGCGCGCCTGGCCGATGAGGTCGTTGCCGGCCAGCGCGAGCGGGAGGGTCAGCTCCTGGATGGCGAAGGTGCGGGTGATCCCGGCCTCGGCCAGCGCGGCGACGATGTCGGGGTGCACGTCGAAGTCGCTGAACAGCGGGCTGTCGGGCGCCACCGGGGCGCCGCCCAGGGACTCGACGGTCTGCTCGAGCTGCTCGGGGTCGGGGGCGCCGGTCTCGGCGTGCTCCAGCTCGACGGCCGGGATGTCGGAGGTGGGGGTGTCGTTCTCGGTGGAGGTCAGCGGTCTCGCCTCTGGTCTGCCGGGGGAGAGGTCCCGGCGCGTTCGCGGCGTCGGACCTGTCCCGGGTCGGTTGTCGCGGGATCTGTTCCAGCGCCGACGCGGCCAGCATGACCGGGCGTCCCTGCGGGACCTGCCCGGGAGACGGCCCGGTGGGGCGTCGTCCGACGGTCGTCAGCGCACGAGTTCACGGTGAGCCGTGTGGCCCACCGGCGCCCATGGTAGCGCGGGGCACCGGTTAGCCTCTGCCCGCCGCACGCATGATGTGGTCTGCCCCACTCGTGGGGGGAGCGGCGCTGCACCCGCCCGAGCCGAGGAGACCCGCGTGAGCCAGCCCGAGCCCGGAGCCGTCGTCGACCTGCTGGGTGTGCTGGCCTACGCGGAGCTGACCGCCTTCGACCGGCTCGCCGAGGACGCCCGGCTGGCCCCCACGCTCGACGGCCGGGCCGCCCTGGCCCGCATGGCGGCGGCCGAGATCGGCCACCACGTCTGTCTCACCGAGCGGCTGACCGAGCTGGGCGCCGACCCGGCGGCGGCCATGGCGCCGTTCACCTCCGCGCTGGACACCTTCCACGAGAGCACCCGGCCGAGCACCTGGCTCGAGGGGCTGGTCAAGGCCTACGTCGGCGACGGGCTCGCCGCGGACTTCTACCGCGAGATCGCGGCCTTCCTGCCCGAACCCGACCGGGCGCTCGTGCTGGAGGTGCTCGACGACACCGGGCACGCCGACTTCGCCGTCCGCGAGGTGCGGGCCGCCATCGAGGCGGACCGCCGGCTCGCCGGCCGCCTGGCGCTCTGGGGACGGCGCCTCGTCGGCGAGGCCATCACCCGCTCGCAGGCGGTCATCGCCGAGCACGACGGGCTGGCCGAGCTGATCATCACCGGGACCGGTGACCTGGCCGGCGTCGGCCGGCTGATCGAACGGATCACCTCCGCGCACACCCAGCGCATGACCGCCCTCGGCCTGAATCCATGAGAAGGGGGCGCCTCCGCCGCAGCGGAGACGCCCCCTTCTCGTGTGCTCGGAGCTATGCGGTGCCGGCGATGAAACCGACCCTGCGCTGGTCGGCCTGCGCGATCTCGACGTAGGCGATGCGGTCGATCGGGACGACGATGCGCCGCCCCCGCTCGTCGACGAGCGTCAGCAGGCCGTCCTTGGTGGTGCCGGACATCGCTGCCGACACATCCGCAGCGATCTCGTCAGGGGTCTTGGGGCTGTCGATGACCAGCTCCCGGGGGGAGTGCTGGACGCCGATCTTGACTTCCACGTGGGCGATGCCTCCTCGGTTCGCGCGACTGACCCCAACGCTAGTCCAGCCGCGGGACGGGGGACGGCCGGAACCGGTGCGCCGACAGCGAACGCTCAGTCGAGGGGGTGGCCGCCGTCGATGCGCGGGACGCCGGAGATGCCCCGCCACGCCAGCGCCGACATGAGCGACACGGCCTCGTCGCGGGAGACGGTTCCCTTGCGGGGCAGCCACCAGCGGGCGCTGGTCTCGGCCAGACCGGTCAGGCCGGAGGCCAGCAGCAGCGCCCGCTCGGGGTCGGCGCCGGTGTCCGCGGCGATCACCTCGGCGATGGCCTCGACGCACCTGCCGATGCCGCGGTCGACGATCACCCGCACGTCGACGTCGTTGCGCAGGTCGGACTCGAACACCAGGCGGAAGGCCTCGCCGTCGGCGTCGATGAAGTCGAAGTAGGCGCCGACGGCCGCGTCCACCCGCGCCCGGTTGTTGTCGGTGGCGGCCATGGCCTCGGCGACGCGGTCGGCGAGCCCGGAGACCTGCTCCTCCAAGAGCGCCAGGTACAGCTCCCGCTTGCCGGGGAAGTGCTGGTAGAGGACCGGCTTGCTCACCCCGGCGCGGTCGGCGATGTCGTCCATGGCGGCCGCGTGGAAGCCCTGGGCGACGAACACGTCCTGGGCCGCGCGCAGCAGCTGGACGCGGCGGGCGCCCCGCGGGAGGCGGGCCGTGCGGCGGTTCGCCGCGGGCGCGGGGGATGGCGGATGCATGGCACGGGGATGCTACCGACGGGTTCGTGCCCGGCATCACACGCTCCACCGCTGGATTACCGTCGAGGTCGATGCCCGACATGCCCAGGTCCGACGTCGGCGGGGCGCCGTCCCTCGTGGACGCACCTGATTCGGCGACCCCCCTCCCGGAGGTGGGACACCTCCGGCCGCCGTGGCCGGGGCAGGAGCTCCCCGTAGGCGGCGGCGAGGTCTTCGTCCGGTGCACGCCGTGGACCGGACCCGTCGACGGCGAGCGGGCCGGCGCCCCCCGCGAGCGTGCGCTGTACGTGCACGGTCTGGGTGGCGCATCGACCAACTGGACCGACCTGGCGGGGCTGCTGGCCGTCCGCCTGGAGGGGTGGTCCATCGACCTCCCCGGGTTCGGGCACTCCCGGCCGCCGCCGCGGGGGCGGTACTCGATCCGCGGTCACGTCCGAGCCGTCGTCGACGTCCTGGAGCACATCCGCCGGCAGCCGGGCCAGGCCGAGGGCCGGCCGGTGCACCTGCTGGGCAACTCGCTCGGCGGCCTGGTCAGCCTGGTCGTCGCCGCTCGCCGGCCCGATCTGGTGGGGTCCCTGACGCTGATCTCGCCGGCGATGCCGGTCTACCGGGTGCCACCGGCCTTCAGCAAGGCGCTGCTGCTCCTGCTGCTGCCGGGATCGATGACCCTGGCCGAGCGCCGCCTGGCCGGTGTGACCCCCGAGCAGAACGTGCGGTCGATGATCCGGATGTGCTTCGGCCGGCCCGACCGGGTGCCGAGGGAGCGGGTCGAGCAGGCGGTCGAGGAGATGCGCATCCGCGCGGAGCAGCCGTGGGCCGACCGCGCGCTGGCCGGCAGCATGCGGGCACTGATCGTCTCCTATCTGCGCGTGGGCCGGGCCAACGCCTGGCGCCTGGCCGCGGCGCTGCAGCAGCCGGTGCTGGTCGTCTGGGGTGGCCGGGACCGGCTGGTCGATCCGGCGCTGGCCCCGAAGCTGGCGGCGGCGATCCCCGACGCGCGGCTGCGGGTGTTCGAGGACATCGGCCACGTGGCGATGCTCGAGGCGCCCGAGCCGACGGCGCGTGCCGTGCTCGGCATGCTCGAGACGCTGCCCGGCGGGTGAGCGTGCTCGAGGCGCGCTGTCCGGCGGTCGAGGACGCCGGATGTCTCCGGCTGCGGCCGACACGCCACGCAGCGTGAGACCCTGGGCCGGATCGTCGATCGGAAGGCCAGGGAGGTCGGGAGTGCCGGATCGCCGCACCGACGGCCGGACCGACCTCCGGGGTCGTCCGGGCCGCCCGCCGGCCCGGGGCCGCACCGGACCGCTGGTCGCCGCACCCGACCCCGGCAGGGCCCGCACACGGGTCTCGACCGACGGTCCCGTCCGCGGCTTCGTGCGCCGGTACGGCTGGCGCGCCTACGCCATCCCGCTGCTGACCCTGGCCACGCTCGCCGCCCTGGTCGACATCGCCCTCGACGGGCCCACGGAGGCCGGCACCGACCCCGTCGGAACCAGCAGCGTGGCCGGGGCGCCGACCCCGTCGGTCCTCCCGCTGCCCGACGACGGCCGCCCGTCCGACGCGCCCGCGCAGGGGGACGCCGAGCCGAGCCAGCTGCCGGCACCGGCGAACCCCGCGGCCTACGTGGAGCGGGGCGCCGGGACCGTCTCCGTCGTCGACGGGAGCTCGTCGGTGTACGGCACCGGACCGCTGCGGCGCTTCGTGGTCGAGATCGAGGACGGCATCGACGTCGACGGTCCGGGGTTCGCCGAGGCCGTCGAAGAGACGCTGGGCGACCCGCGCTCCTGGGGCAGCGGCGGCCGGATGTCCTTCCAGCGGGTCGGCGCCGCGGAGGCAGCGGCGGGCGAGTACGAGTTCCGCGTGTCGCTGGTCAGCCCGGGAAGCATGGAGATCTACTGCCCGGGCGTGGGCACCGGCGGTTACACGTCCTGCCGCTACGGCGAGCGCGCGGTCATCAACCTGGCCCGCTGGGCGACCGCCGTCCCGCACTACGACGGCGACCTCGCCACCTACCGGCGGTACGTCGTCAACCACGAGGTGGGCCACGCGCTGGGCAACGGGCACGAGCCCTGCCCGGCTGCCGGTCAGCTCGCCCCGGTCATGCAGCAGCAGACGCTCGGCCTCCAGGGCTGCACCAGGAACGCCTGGCCGTACCCCTAGGCGGGCGTCTCGTCGAGCGCGGGGAACGGCCCCTGTCGACGCGCCGTCAGAGGTGCCGAAGCCCGCGCTCGCGTAGGACCGCACGGACGGAGGCGATCGCCCCGTCCGGATCGTGCAGGTCCGCGGCGGTCAGGTGCACCACTCGCCAGCCCGCGGCCACCAGCGCGTTGAGCCGTCGCCGGTCATGGGCAGGCTGTCCCGGGCGGCCGTGCCGGGCGCCGTCGTACTCGACCGCCACGCGCTGGGCGGGGAAGGCGAGATCGACCCGGGCCACGAACCGGTCGTCCGCGTCCCGCACCACGAACTGCGGGACGGGAGCCAGGCCTTCCCCGCGCAGGAGGACCCGCAGCACCGTCCGTCCACAGGTCCATCGAGTGCGGGAAGGCCACCTCTCGTCTGCGCTCGGGCGGTGCCGAAGACCGCGGTCGACAGCGGGTCGCGCGCCGGCGGAGGACGGGTGCGTGCCGGGGGGAATCGGCGCGGCTGGCACGCTGTTGTGCCGCGTGAACGACGGCCTGCGTCCCGGGCCGCTGTCGACCGAACGAGGAGCGATCGTGTCCCTGCCACCCCTGGTGGAGCCCGCCGCCGACCTGTCCATCGACGAGGTCCGCCGCTACAGCCGCCACCTGATCATCCCCGACGTGGGCATGGACGGGCAGAAGCGGCTCAAGAACGCCAAGGTGCTCGCCGTCGGCGCCGGAGGCCTCGGCTCGCCGGTGCTCATGTACCTGGCCGCGGCCGGTGTGGGCACGCTGGGCATCGTCGAGTTCGACACCGTCGACGAGTCCAACCTGCAGCGCCAGATCATCCACGGGCAGTCCGACGTCGGCCGGTCCAAGGCGCAGAGCGCGCGTGACTCCATCAAGGAGATCAACCCGCTCATCGACGTCCGGCTGCACGAGACGCGGCTGGACAACGACAACGTCATGGAGATCTTCAGCCAGTACGACCTCATCGTCGACGGCACGGACAACTTCGCCACGCGCTACCTGGTCAACGACGCGTGCGTGCTGCTGAACAAGCCCTACGTGTGGGGCTCGATCTACCGCTTCGACGGTCAGGTGTCGGTCTTCTGGAACGACCACGGCCCGAACTACCGCGACCTGTACCCGGTCCCGCCGCCGCCCGGCATGGTGCCCAGCTGCGCCGAGGGCGGTGTGCTCGGCGTCCTCTGCGCCACCGTCGGTGCGATCCAGGCCACCGAGGCGGTCAAGCTCATCACCGGCATCGGCGACACGCTGCTGGGCCGGCTGATGGTCTACGACGCCCTGGAGATGACCTTCCGCGAGATCAAGGTGCGCAAGGACCCCGAGGGCGAGCCGATCACCGGGCTCATCGACTACGACAACTTCTGCGGCGTCGTCTCGGTCGAGGCCCAGGAGGCGGCGGCCGGTTCGACGATCACCGTCGACGAGCTCAAGGACATGATGGACGCCGGCAAGGACTTCGAGCTGATCGACGTCCGGGAGCCCAACGAGTACGAGATCGTCTCGATCCCCGGCGCGACGCTGATCCCCAAGGACGAGATCCTCTCCGGCCGGGCGCTGGCGACGCTGCCGCAGGACAAGCCGATCGTGCTGCACTGCAAGACCGGTGTCCGTTCCGCCGAGGCGCTCGCCGCGATCAAGGCGGCCGGCTTCAAGGACGCCGTCCACGTGCAGGGTGGCGTGACCTCCTGGGCCACGCGCATCGACAAGACGCTGCCCACCTACTAGGGCACACCGACGGCCCGGTCACTCCCGCGAGAGTGACCGGGCCGTCGTCGTACCTGCCGCAGCCGGGCGCCGACACGGCATGCCGAGTTCCGGGGATGTTCACCGAGGGCATGTTCACTGGCGGCATGGACCGGTACCCGCCCGTCGAGCTGCTCGCACTCTTCCAGCGCGCCCAGGCGGTGTTCACCGACCGGGTGGACGCCGTCGACCCCGACCAGTGGGAGGACGAGGCGCTGCCCGGCTGGACGGTCGCCGACCTGGTCGCGCACCTGGTGAGCGAGCAGCTGTGGGCCCCGCCGCTGCTGGCCGGCGAGCCCTACGCCGAGGGGCGGTTCCCGGACGACACGTCCGACCTGCTGGGCGAGGACCCCTTCACCGCCTGGGAGACCGCCGCGGACGGCTCCCTGGCGGCGTTCGCCGAGGACGACGCCATGACGCGCACCGTCCACCTCGAGCGCGGACCCACCCCGGCGGCCCAGTACGCCCTCGAGATGACCGCCGATCTCACCGTGCACGCCTGGGACCTCGCCCGGGCGACCGGTGAGGACACCGAGCTGGACGGCGACCTGGTGACCGCGGCGCTGGTGCTGGCCGAGCAGCTGCCCGCCGACGGCGTCCCCGGGTTCTTCGACCCGCCGCTGGACGTGCCGGCGGGGGCGGACGCCCAGACCCGGCTGCTGGCCCGGTTCGGTCGCAAGGAGGACTGAGGAGCACAGCCGTAGAACGGTTGCGCTGGTTCGGGAACTCGGTCGACCCCTGCGGGCACAGAGGGGTGTGGGCGACATCGACCAGCCCGACGACCGTGAGCTGTGGCAGCAGGCCGTCCACGGTGAACCGGAGGCCTTCGGCATCCTGTTCGACCGGCACGCGGAGCGGATCCGCAGCTACTGCGCCCGCCGGACCGGCTCGCTGGAGGCGGCCGACGACCTGGTGTCGGTCGTCTTCCTGGAAGCGTGGCGGCGGCGGTCCGACGTCGAACTGATCGCGGACAGCGCCCTGCCCTGGCTCTACGGCATCGCCAACCGCACCGTGCAGCGGCGCTGGCGGACGACCGCGCGGCACCGGCGGGCGATGGAGCGGCTGGCGGCCGCCGACCAGAGCGCTCCCGACCACGCCGACGACGTCGCGGGGCGACTCGACGACGAGCGGCAGCTGGCCCGGCTGCACGAGGCGATGCGCGGGCTGCGGCGCACCGACCAGGAGGTCCTCACCCTCTGCCTCTGGCAGGGGCTGGACTACGAGTCCGCGGCGCTGGCTCTGGACGTCCCGGTCGGCACCGTGCGGTCCCGGCTGTCCCGGGCTCGCGCGCGGCTGCGCGAGGCCGTCGACCCCTTCGCCCCTTCTCCCGGCGACCGGCCGGGATCCCTGCTCCGGATGGAGACCCCATGAGCCAGACCCTCACCCCCATGTCCCCCGAGCGGCATCAGGCGATCCGCGCGCTGCTCGTCAGCGAGGCGGGCCGGACGTCGGCTGTCCCGACGGCCGGGTTCGTGCGGCGGCCGGTGGTACGGCGGACCGGCTTCGCGCTCCTGGCCACGGCCGCCGCGGTCTCCGCGACGGTGCTGGCCACCGGCGACCCGTCCGCACCGCCGGACTACGGCAGCTGGACGGCGATGCCCGAGACCGGCCCCGGCCTCACGCCTCCGCCCAGCGGTGACATCGAGCTGTGGGCCTCGCAGTGCACCGACCTGACCGGTGCTGGTGTGGGCATCGAGGGCGTGGCACCCGACCCGGGCGCAGCCGCCGGGCGCGAGGTGCTGGTCGACCGCCGGGGCGACCTCACCTTCTGCCTGGACCTCTCGCCCGGCAGCGGCACGGAGACCGATCCGCTCGTGGCCCTCGCGGGCATCCGCGGGGACGGGGACGCCGTCCAGCAGACGTGGGGCACGGTCTACGACCGCCCGGTGCTGCTCCCGGATGGCCAGGACGTGCTGCTGATGGGTGGTCCGTCGCAGATGCAGCCCCCGAGCGCCGTCGAGTCGGCCTACGGCGCGGCCGGGCCGGACGTGACCGGCGTCGGACTGCGCCTGACCGACGGCACCCGCATCACGGCGACGGTGCAGTCGGGTCTGTGGGCCGCCTGGTGGCCCACCACCGTGACCACCGCCGGCCTGGCCGAACTGGTGGTCACGAGTGCGGACGGGGATCGGGTCGTCGACCCGGACTCGGTGTCCCTGGACTGGGATCGGGACTCGGCACCCGAGGACTGACCGCCTCCCGCGGGGCCGGGTTGCCATGATCTGCCGGTGGCTGCCCCCGACTCCCGGACCGCGCTCGACGTGGACGAGGCCGTCTTCGACGCCGTGGAACAGATCCCGCGCGGGCGGGTGAGCACCTACGGGGCCATCGGCCGCCTCGTCGGCGTCGGGCCGCGCCGGGTGGCCCGGGCGCTGAGCTCCGGCGGGGGAGCGGTGCCCTGGTTCCGGGTGGTGCGCGCCGACGGCACCGCCGCCGAGCCGGTGCGCGCGCGGCAGCTGGAGCTGCTCGCCCTCGAGGGAGTGCCGGTGCGCAACGGCCGGATCGACCTCTCCACCGTGGGCTGGCCGGACCGCGACACGGACGTCGTCCCCAGGGATGACGGGGGATCGAGCAAGATCGCCCACCGGGAGGACGCGCGAGGACGGTCCCGGACGATCGGATGAGAGGGTGCCGAACCTGACGCAGCAGCGCTCCGCCCCGCCCAGCCGACGACTCCGCGCGCTCCGCCGTGCCGCGGTCGCGCTGCTGGTGGTCGCCCTCCTCGCGCTGGGCGCCGCGTGGGCCGCCACGCCGGGCGTGGCCGACGCCCGCGACCGGGTGGACGCCCGGCTGGCCGCGTACGCCGGGACGCCGCTCGGCGAGGAGATCCCCCCGCGGGTCGCCGCGGCCCTGCTGGCCACCGAGGACAGCCACTTCGCCGACCACGTCGGCATCGACTGGCGCGGTGCGCTCCGGGCTCCGCTCGGCCTCGTCAGCGGTACCGACCGCGGGGGATCCACGCTGCACCAGCAGCTGGCCCGCGTCGTCTACGAGGACGGCGCCACCGACCCGCTGGCCAAGGCCCGCGCGGTCGTCCTGGCGCTGAAGATCGACCGGGCCTGGAGCAATCAGGACATCCTCCGGATGTACCTCGACGCCGCCTACTTCGGGCACGGGTTCTACGGCGTCGCTGCGGCGGCGCAGGGCTACTTCGGGCTGGCGCCGGCCGAGCTGGACTGGGCACAGGCGACGGTGCTCGTCGGCCTCGTCCAGGCGCCGAGCGCCTACGACCCGCTGGTCCACCCCGAGCTGGCGAAGGCCCGGCAGGCGCACGTGCTGGACCGGCTGGTCGACGTCGGCACGCTGGAGCGCGGGGACGCCGACCGGATCGCCGGGGCCTCGTGGCGGCTGGCCGGCTGACCCGCCCGGCAGCGGCGGGCCGTGGCAGGGTCGGCCGGTGCCGACCAGACCTCTCGACGACGGTGACCGGCTCCTGCTCCGCGTGGCGACCTGGCTGAACCTCGATTGGAGCGGTCCCCGGTTCACCGTCGCGCAGGTGGACGCCGATCCGCACCTGGCCGGGTACTACAGGGCGGCACCGGAGTTCGGGGTGGTGTCCACCGAGGGGGACGAGCCGACCGGCGTCGTCTGGGTGACCCGCTTCCCGCCGGAAGCCCCCGGCTACGGCTTCGTGCGGGCGGGCGTCCCGGAGCTCAGCGTGTGCATCCTGCCGGGGTACCGCGGCGCCGGACTCGGCGCGGCCCTGGTGGGTGCCGCGGTGGCGGAGGCGCGGCGCCGGTCGCTGCTGGCACTGAGCCTCAGCGTCGAGGAGGGCAACCCGGCGCGGCGGCTCTACGAGCGGTTCGGGTTCGTCCCCGCACCCCCACCCGCGGAACCCGGCACGCTGATCCTCGAGCTCCGGGATGTCGCGCGCTGACCGGTCGCATGTCGGGCGCGTGTCCGATTACCTCGTCCGGACCATTTCCGGCCGATTCCTATAGCTCCGCGACTCGCATGCCGACTACCGATCCATGAACGCGATCGCGTGCCGAGCGGTGGCCCAGGCCGGGCTCGTCGCAGCCACGGCGTCCCTCGACGACGAGGGCGCGTGGCCGTTGCTGCAGGTGGCCGGCTGGCTGACCACCGCGACGGACCTGATGCTCGAGGCCGGCCTGCGTGAGGCTGCTCTCGCCTGAACCGGAGCGCCGCTCCCGCCCGTCCCTGAACTGTCGGTCCGGCGTGCTTCCATCGAGAGGTGGCACAGGGGGGAGGGGCACCGGTCTACCGGCTGGTGCCGGGTGAGCGGCCGGCGCAGGCGGCGCCCCGCCTGGACCCGACGCAGCAGGCCGTCGTCGACCACCCGGCGGGGCCGTTGCTGGTCCTCGCCGGTCCGGGCACGGGGAAGACGACGACGATCGTCGAGGCGGTCGCCACCCGCATCGAGGCGGGCGTCGACCCCGAGCAGATCCTCGTCCTGACCTTCAGCCGCAAGGCCGCCGCGGAGCTGCGCACCCGCATCACCACCCGCGTCGCGCAGACGATCCGCGAGCCCCTGGCGCGCACCCTCCACTCCTACGCCTACGGCGTCCTCCGCCGGGCCGCGCTGCTGCGCGGGGAGGCCCCGCCGCGGCTGCTGACGTCGGCCGAGCAGGACGCCGTCGTCGCGGAGCTGCTGCGCGGCGACGTGGAGGAGGAGGGCGCGGTCCGCTGGCCGGCGGACCTGGCCCCGGCACTGGGCACCGCGGGGTTCCGCACCGAGCTGCGCGAGCTGCTGCTGCGGGCCACCGAGCGCGGGGTGGTCCCGGAGCAGCTGGCCGCGTGGGGCCGGGAGACCGGCCGCGAGCACTGGGTGCACGCGGCGGCGTTCCAGGAGCAGTACGAGGCGGTCACCGCCTTCTCCACCCTCGGTCGGGGGGACGCGTCCGGCTACGACCCGGCGGAGCTGGTCCGGCAGGCCATCGCCGAGCTCGACGGTGACGCCGAGCTGCTGCGCCAGGAGCGCGAACGCGCCCGCTGGCTGTTCGTGGACGAGTACCAGGACACCGACCCCGCGCAGGTGGAGCTGCTGGCGCTGCTCGCCGGGCGCGGCGGCAACGTCGTCGCCGTCGGCGACCCGGACCAGTCCATCTACGCCTTCCGCGGGGCCGAGCCGCGCGGCATCACCGAGTTCCCCGACCGGTTCCGGCACACCGACGGCCGCCCGGCGGCCCGCGTCTCGCTGGGGGTGTCCCGCCGGTCGGGCGCCGAGCTGCTCCGCATCAGCCGGCAGGTGGCCGACGGCCTGCCCGGCCCGTGGGAGCACCGCCGGCTGACGGCGGGAGGGACGGCCGATCCCGGCTCGGCCGAGGTGCACGTCTTCGGCTCCGCCGCGATCGAGGCCGCCTACCTCGCCGACCGGCTGCGGCGCGCCCACCTGCTCGACGGCATCCCGTGGTCGCAGATGGCCGTGATCGTCCGCACCGCCGTCGCACTGGGCCCGCTGCGCCGTGCCCTGGCATCGGCCGGCGTCCCGGTCGCGGTCTCGTCGGACGACGTGGCGCTGGCCGGGCAGCCGGCCGTCGCCCCGTTCCTCGGGGCACTCACCGCGCTGCTGCCGCGGCCGGCCACCGCTCCCGGCGACGGCATCGCCACCGGCCTGGACGAGCCGGCCGCCGAGGCGCTGCTGGCCTCCCCGCTGGGCGGCGCGACCGTGCTCGACCTGCGCCGGCTGCGCCGCGCCGTGCGGGTCGCGCTGGCCCGGCAGGGGGTGGACGCGGCCGAGCGGGGTGCCTCGCTGGCGTTGGCGCTGGAGGACGACGCACTGCTGGAGGCCCTGCCCGAGCACGTCGCCCGGCCGGCACGGCGGGTCGCCGACGTCCTGGCGGCCGGTCGGCTGGCGCTGGCCCAGGGCGGTACGGCCGAGGACGTGCTGTGGGCCATGTGGCAGAGCAGCGGACTGGCCGGGAAGTGGGCACGCGCGAGCGCCGCCGGCGGACCGCCCGGCGCCGTCGCCGACCGCGACCTGGACGCCGTCGTCTCCCTCTTCGACGCCGCCGCCGGCTTCGTGGACCGGCTGCCCTCGGCCGACGTCCGCGCCTTCGTGGCCCACCTGTCCGCCCAGGAGCTGCCCAGTGACACCGGCGCCGCCCGCGCGGCGGCCGGCGAGACCGTCCGGCTGCTCACCGCGCACGCCTCCAAGGGCCTGGAGTGGGACCTCGTCTGCGTCGCCGGGGTGCAGGAGGGCGTGTGGCCCAACCTGAGCGAGCGCTCCTCGCTGCTGGGCGCGGAGGTGCTGGTGGAGCGGGCCGCCGGCATCGACGGCGCGGTCGTCGACCGCCGCACGCTGGCGCTGGCCGAGGAGCGCCGGCTGTTCTACGTCGCCGTCACCCGCGCTCGCCGGAGGTTGCTGGTCAGCGCGGTGCAGGGCGCTCTCGACGGCGCCGACGCCGGAGCCACCGCCTCCCGTTTCCTCGACCTCGTGCAGCCGCCCCCCGAGGACGGACGCGCGCTCACCGAACTGCCCCGATCGCTGACGCTGCCGGCGCTGGTCGCCGAGCTGCGCCGCGCCGTCACCGATCCGGAGACCCCGGCACCCCGCCGGTCGGCCGCCGCCTCGGTGCTGCGCCGGCTCGCCGACGAGGGAGTGCCCGGAGCGTCGCCACGCCACTGGTGGGGTCTGGCCGCGCTCTCCGACGACGCCCCCCTGGTGCCCGAGGACGACGAGGTGCGCGTCCGCCCTTCGCACATCGAGACCTTCCAGCGCTGCCCGCTGCGCTGGGTGCTCGGCGCGGTCGGAGCCGAGGCCTCGCCGGACTCCGCCCGCACGGTGGGCACGGCGGTGCACGCCGTCGCCCAGCAGGTCGCCGAGGGCTTGCCTCCGGGGGACGCGCCCGCCGCGCTGGACGGCGAGCTCGACCAGCTCGACCTGGGGCCGGGCTGGGCCGACCAGCGGCAGCGGCAGGCGGCGCAGGACATGCTGGCCCGCTTCCTGCGCTGGCACGCGGCCAACGACCGCGAACTGGTCGGCGTGGAGGAGAACTTCGACGTGGCCGTCGGCCGGGCCCGTCTGCGCGGCCAGGTCGACCGGCTCGAGCGGGACGGCGACGGGCGGCTGGTCGTCGTCGACCTCAAGACCGGGAAGACGACGGCGAAGAACACCGAGGAGCACGGCCAGCTGGCCGCCTACCAGGTGGCGGTGGCCGCCGGTGGCTTCGGCGAGCACGGCGCCGTCCCCGGTGGAGCGGCGCTGCTGCAGGTGGGCACGGGGGCCAAGGCCAAGGAGCAGCACCAGCAGCCGTTGCCGGCCGACGTGCCGGTGACGACCACCTGGGCCGGTGAGCTGATCACCGAGGTCGGCGAGGGCATGGGCGCGGCCACCTTCGAGGTGCGCACCGGCAGCCACTGCTCGCGCTGCCCGGCCCGGCGCAGCTGCCCGATGCACGAGCGCGGCCGGCAGGTGACCGGATGACGCAGCTGTCCTTCGACGACCTGCTGACCGAGGCCGCCCAGGCACCCGCCGCGCCGCGCCGGCTGCTCAGCCCGGCCGAGGTCGCCGCCCGGTGCGGTCTCTCCTACGCGCCGTCGGCGGAGCAGGCCCGCGTCGTCGAGGCGCCCGCCGACCGACCGCTCGTGGTGGTCGCCGGCGCCGGGTCGGGCAAGACCGAGACGATGGCCGCCCGCGTCTCGTGGCTGGTGGCCAACCGGGTGGTGGCGCCCGAGGAGATCCTCGGGCTGACCTTCACGCGCAAGGCGGCCAGCGAGCTGAACGAGCGCGTCCACCTGCGGCTCGGTGCGCTGGCCCGCCATCCCGACACCGAGCCCGACCTGCGCGAGCGGCTCGCCGTCGCCCAGCCGACCGTCTCGACCTACCACGGCTACGCGGCGGCGCTGGTCGCCGAGCACGGCCTGCGGATCGGCGTGGAGCCCGGGGCCGGGGTGCTCGGCCCCGCGATGTGCTGGGGCCAGGCGGCCACCGTGGTGTCGGCGTGGACGGGCGACATGAGCGACGTCCCGCTCACCCCGCTGACCACGGTCGAGGACGTGCTGGCGCTGGCCGCCGAGATGGGCGAGCACGACGTCAGCCCGGCGGCCCTGCGCGCCTGGACCGCGAAGCTGGAGCAGCAGATTGCCGGCTACGCGGACGCGCCCAAGAAGCGGGGGCCGTACGCGGCGGTGACCGAGATGCTGGCCCGGCAGCGGGCGCGGGTGGCGCTGCTCCCGCTGGTCGAGGCGTTCGAGGCGCGCAAGCGGGCCATGGGCTCCATCGACTACGCCGACCAGGTGGCGCACGCCGCCCGCATAGCCGTGACCGCACCGGAGGTCGGCCGCCGGGAGCGCGTCCGCTGGAAGGTGGTGCTGCTCGACGAGTACCAGGACACCAGCGTCGGTCAGCTGCGCATGCTGGAGGCGCTCTTCGGCGGGAGCACCGGCCACGCCGTGCTCGCAGTCGGTGACCCGCGGCAGTCGATCTACGGCTGGCGGGGCGCGTCGGCCGGCACCATCGAGCGCTTCGACCGCACCTTCCCCGGCCGCGGGTCGAAGCGCGCGCAGCGGCTGACCCTGGCCACGAGCTGGCGGAACGACGACAGCGTGCTGGCCGTCGCGAACGCCGTCTCCGCGATGCTCCCGCCGCCCGAGCACCCGCTGCCCGACCTGGCCCCGGCCCCGACGGCCGGCCGGGGAGCGGTGACCGTGGGCCTCTACGCCACGATCGCCGAGGAGACCGCGGCGCTGGCGGACCGGTTGGCCCGTTGCTGGTCGAACGAGGACCCGCTCGTCGCCCGGCGGGACGGAAAGCGGCCGACGGTCGCGGTGCTGGCCCGCACCCGCAAGCAGCTGCCCGGCATCGCCGCCGCGCTGCGCGAGCGCGGTCTGCCCGTCGAGGTCGTGGGCCTGGGCGGGCTGCTCGAGGTGCCCGAGGTGTCCGACGTCGTCGCCACCCTCACCGTCCTGGTCGACCCGACCGCCGGCGACGCGCTCGGCCGGCTGCTCACCGGCGCCCGGTGGCGGATCGGCCCGCGCGACCTCGCCGCGTTGGAGGCCCGCGCCCGGGCGCTCGTGCACGCGCGCCGGCCACCGCGTCCGGACGGCGAGGGCGAGCAGCCGCGCGTCGAGGCGCCGGTCGAGCGGGGCAGCATCGTCGAGGCACTGGACGACCTCGGCGACGCGGGTCAGTACTCGCCCGAGGGCCACCGGCGGCTGCGCCGGCTGGGAGCGGAGCTCGCGCACCTGCGCAACCGGCTGGGGGAGTCGCTGCCCGATCTCGTCGACGAGGTCGCCCGCACCCTCGGACTGGAGACCGAGCTGGCCAGCGCGCCCGAGGCCAGCCCGGCCGGCGCGCGCGCCCACCTCGACGCCCTGCACGGCGTCGCCGCGCAGTTCACCGAGCTGGCCGAGCTGCCGTCGCTGCCGGCGTTCCTCGGTTACCTGCGCGACGCGGAGGAACGCGAGCGCGGCCTGGAGCCCGGCGAGGTGGCGGTCAACCCGGAGGCCGTGCAGCTGCTCACCGGGCACTCCGCCAAGGGCCTGGAGTGGGACGTCGTCGCGGTTCCCGGGATGACCGTCGACCAGTTCCCCGCGCGCAGCAACGCCAGCGACTCCTGGATCAAGGACCCGGGCGCGGTCCCCGCCGAGCTGCGGCTCACCGACCGCGCCGAGCTGCCCGCCCTGAAGCTCCCGGTGCCGGGCTCCGGCGACCAGGCCGCGGTGCGCGACGCCCTCGACCAGTACGTGCAGGACTGGAAGGACTTCGGGCGCGACGAGGAGATCCGGCTGGGCTACGTCGCGGTGACCCGCGCCCGGCACCTGCTGCTGTGCTCGGGCAGCTGGTGGCGCGACGGGGTCAACCCGTGCGGCCCGTCGGTGCTGCTGCACACCGCCAGGCAGGCCTGCGAGGACGGCGCCGGCGAGGTCGTGCAGTGGGCCCCCGCGCCCGACGAGGGCGCCACGAACCCGGCGCTGGAGGAGTGGCCGATCGGCGTCTGGCCGGCCGACCCGCTCACCGCCCGCCGGCGCCGGGCGCTGAGCGCGGCCGCCCAGCTGGTGGAGTCGGCGGCTCCCCATCCGCTGGACCCCGAGCGGTCGCTGGGCGACGACGACCCGCTGGTCGCCTCCTGGGTCCGGGACGCCGACCTGCTGCTGCGGGAGCGCGCCCGGCACGCCAGCCCGACGGTCGACGTGCCGCTGCCCTCGCACCTGTCGGTCTCCGCGCTGGTCACCCTGCGCCGCGACCCCGGTGAGCTGGCCCGCCGGCTCCGCCGGCCCATGCCGGCCGCGCCCGCCCCGCAGGCCCGCCGGGGCACCGCCTTCCACACCTGGCTCGAGGAGCGGTTCGGCGCCGCGCGCCTGGTCGACCTCGACGAGCTGCCCGGTTCCGGTGACGAGTTCGCCGCCCCCGACGCCCAGCTGGGGCTCCTGCAGGCGGCGTTCCTGGACAGCGAGTGGGCCGACCGCCAGCCGCTCGAGGTGGAGGTGCCCTTCGAGACACCGCTGGGCCCGCTGACCCTGCGCGGCCGCATCGATGCGGTCTTCCTGCGCGAGGACGGCGGCTACGAGGTCATCGACTGGAAGACCGGTCCGCCGCCGAAGGGCGCCGAGCTCGCCGCCGCGGGGGTCCAGCTGGCCGCCTACCGGCTGGGCTGGTCGCGGCTCACCGGCGTCCCGGTGGAGCAGGTCAGCGCCGGCTTCCACCACGTCGCCGAGGGGCTCACCGTCCGCCCGGTCGATCTGCTCGGGGAGCAGGCGCTCCTGGACCTGGTGACCGGCGCCGGCACCTGAGGCCGGCGGAAGTCGGTTGACCGGCCCGGGACAGTGAGCCCGTGCCCGTGACGATCCGCCCCCTCGCCGAGCCCGACATCGCCACCGTCGTCGACCTCTCGCTCCGGGCGTGGGCGCCGGTGTTCGACTCCTTCCGCCGCGCACTGGGCGAGGGCATCTACCGGAACCTCTATCCCGACTGGAGCGCCATGCAAGCGGCCGCCGTGGAGCGGGTCTGCCGGGACGACGCCATGCCGGCCTGGGTGGCCGACCACGAGGGCCGGGCGGTGGGTTTCGTCGCGATCGTGCACGACCGGCAGGAGGACGAACCCGACAGCAGCGAGATCGAGATGATCGCGGTCGACCCCGAGCACCAGCGCCGGGGGATCGCCGCCGACCTGATCGCCTTCGCGGAGGACCGCATGCGCGAGCACGGCGCCCGGCTGGCCGTCATCGGCACCGGCGGGGACCCGGGCCACGCCCCTGCCCGTGCGGCCTACGAGAAGGCCGGCTTCACCCCGCTGCCGCTGGTCCGCTACTACAAGCTGCTCTGAGCCAGGGTCAGCTCGAGGCGACCCGGTCCAGGATCGCGGCGGCCAGCTGCTCGGGTGCCTGCTCGGGGATCCAGTGCGTGACGCCCGGCAGGGCGACGAAGCGGTAGTCCCCGCTGACAAACTGCTCGCACGCCTCCGCGGCGGTCCGGCCGATCGCGACGTCCGCGTCGCTCCACACGTACGTCGTCGGCACCTCGACGGTGTCCACGCGGGTGTCCGAGCTCATCGCCCGGTACCAGTTGAGCGCCGCGGTCAGTGCGCCCGGAGCCGACAGCACCGCCACGTACCTGTCCACCGCCTCGGGGGAGACGCCGGTCTCGCCGTCGGCGCCCAGCAGCATCCGGCGCAGCCGGCGCGCGTCGTCGGCCAGCAGCACCTCCTCGGCCTTGCCCTGCTGCCAGAACAGCCGGATGTAGGCCGAACGCTCCTTCTGCTCCGGGTCGACCCGGAACGCCGCGGTGTACGCGGCCGGGTGCGGCACCGACACGGCGGTGAGCGACCGCACGCGGTCGGCGTGCCAGGCGGCCAGCGTCCACGCGACGTTGGCCCCCCAGTCGTGCCCGACCACGTCGGCCACGGGGATGGCCAGCGCCGTCATCAGGTCCGCCGTCACCTGGGCCAGGTTCTGCATGGCGTAGGCGTCCACGTCGGCCGGGCGCGCGCCGGGGGAGTAGCCCAGCTGGTCGGGGGCGTAGGTGCGCAGGCCCGCCTGGGTGAGCAGCGGGGTCACCGCCGCCCAGCACGCCGAGGTCTGCGGGAAGCCGTGCAGCAGCAGCACCGGCCGCCCGTCCTCGGGTCCGTCGACGCGGACGTCGAAGGTGAGGTCGCCGACGTCGGTGCGCAGCAGTTCTCCGGCCATGCCTGGACGCTAACGGTCGGCGGTCGGAGCCGCGTCGGCCCGGTCCCGCGGAAACGTCCGGGGTCCGCTTCCTCGTTGCACCCCACATGTCCCTGATCCGACGGCAGTTGCTCGCCGCGGCCGCGGCCGCGGGCGTCGGCGGGGCGGCCGGCGCCGGCGGCGTGCTCGCGCAGGAGGTGTGGCCGCTCCTCGGCCGCGAGGACCTGGTCCCCGGGCGGACCCCGGAGCTGGCGCTGCGTCCCCGGGCGTGGACGACGACGCCCGACCGGCTCACCTTCGCCGCCGTCGGCGACACCGGCACCGGCGGCCGGCAGGCCGTGGCGGTCGCGACCCGGATGGCGCGGCGGGGTCGCCCCCACATGGCAGGCCCTGGACCTGCTCGCGGTGAGCGCCGTGCTGGGTCTGGGCTACGGGGTTGTCTGCTACCGCGGGCTGCGCCGGCAGGCGACGATGACCCGGTCCCGGCCGAACGTGTGGATCGGGGCCGCGAACGCGCTGGTGGCCCTGTCGCTGCTGTCCTCGGTCCTGCTGGCCGTGGTCCTGCACGAACTGGGTTCGATGCAGGCGCCCCTCGCCGGACAGGAATGGACGGTGCTCGTGCTGTGGGGCGGCCTCCAGCTCGCCGCCGTCGCGGTCGCCGAGGCCGTCGAGCGCGGCGTCCTTCGCTGGCTCACCGCCCCGGAGCGGCGAGCGGCGGCCGGACACGGTCAGCGGCGGGTCCCGGCCCGCCACTACCGTCGGGGGTCGTGACCAGTCCGGAACGCGCGTTCGTCTCCGCCCACCTCGACGACCTGCACGGCGATCTCGACGCGTGGTTGCGCATCCCGTCGATCTCGGCCGACCCGGCGCACGCACCCGACGTCGCCGCCAGCGCCGAATGGCTGGCCGAGGCGCTGCGGCGTACCGGCTTCTCGACCGTGGAGATCTGGCCGACCCCGGGTGCGCCCGCGGTCTTCGCCGAGTGGCCCAGCGCCGACACCGGCGCCCCCGTCGCACTCGTCTACGGCCACCACGACGTGCAGCCGGTCGACCCGCCCGAGTTGTGGGAGCACCCGCCGTTCGAGCCCACCGTGGTCGAGGGACCCGACGGCCCCGAGCTGCACGCCCGCGGCGCGATCGACGACAAGGGCAATGTCGCCTTCCACCTCCTCGGCATCCGGGCCCACCTCGCGGCCACGGGCCGGAACACCCCCGCGGTCACCGTGAAGCTGCTGATCGAGGGCGAGGAGGAGTCCGGCTCGCCGCACTTCCCCGCGCTGCTCCAGGAGCGCCGCGACCGGCTGGGCTGCGACGTCGTCGTCGTCTCCGACACCGGCATGGCCGCTCCGGACGTCCCCAGCGCCGTCACCGCCATGCGCGGGCTCGCCGACGCGGAGATCACCCTGCGCGGCCCCGCGGTCGACCTGCACTCCGGCTCCTTCGGGGGTGCGGTCCCCAACCCGCTGCACGCGCTGGCCGGGCTGCTGGCGAAGCTGCACGACGACCAGGGCCGGGTCACGCTGCCCGGCTTCTACGACAAGGTGCGCCCGCTGACCGACCGCGAGCGTGCGCTGATGAGCCGGGTGCCGTTCGACGAGCAGGCCTGGCTGGCCGGCCCGGCCGCGTCGCGGGCCACCTCCGGCGAGGCCGGCTTCAGCACGCTGGAGCGCACCGGCGCCCGGCCGACCGCCGAGGTCAACGGCATGTGGGGCGGCTACACCGGCCCCGGGCACAAGACGATCATCCCCGCGGAGGCACACGCCAAGGTGACGTTCCGGCTGGTCTCCGACCAGCGCCCGGAGGACGTCGGCCCGCAGCTGCGCGCCTGGGTGGAGGCGAACGTGCCCGACGGCATCGTGGCCGAGGTGCACACGCCCCCCGGCGGCGTGTCGCCGTGCGCCAGCGACCTGGACTCCCCGGCCATGGACGCCCTGCTGCGCGCCATCGGGCAGGCCTTCGACACCGATCCGGCCGACGTGCTGTTCACCCGCGAGGGCGGCAGCGGTCCGGAGGCCGACCTGGTGGAGGTGCTCGGCGCGCCGCTGCTCTTCCTGGGCGCGGGGCTGCCCACCGACCGCATCCACTCGCCGAACGAGCGGGTGCTGCTGCCGATGCTGCACCGCGGCGCAGAGGCAGCGGCGCACCTCTGGCGGGAGCTGGCCGCGCTGCCGCGCTAGCAGCTAGCGGGTGCCGACGACGACGGTGGCGCCCCGCTCGTCGTCGGTGACCACCCGCGGGGCCAGCCCGGCCGCCGTGAGGACCGCGACGGCGACGGGCACCTGCACCTCGCCGGCCTCGAACAGCAGCGAGCCACCGGGCGCCAGCCACTCGCCGGTCCCCGCCACCACCCGCCGGGCGACGTCCAGCCCGTCGTCCCCGCCGTCGAGAGCCACCCGCGGCTCGTGGTCGCGGGCCTCGGGCGGCAGGAGTGCCAGTGCCGGCGTGGGCACGTAGGGGACGTTGGTGACCAGCACGTCCACCCGCCCGCGCAGCTCCGCGGGCAGCGCGGCGAACAGGTCGCCCTCGTGCACGCGAACGCCGGGCAGGTTCGCCCGGGCACAGCGCACCGCGGCCGGGTCGAGGTCGGCGGCGTGCAGCACGAGCCCGGGGGACCGGGCCAGCAGCGCCGCGCCGACGGCGCCCGAGCCGCAGCACAGATCGACGACGACGGCGCCCGGCCGGACCAGGGCGGCGGCCTCGTCCACCAGCAGCTCGGTGCGCCGGCGCGGCACGAAGACGCCCGGGTCGACGGCGATCCGCAGCCCGTCGAAGGCGGCCCACCCCAGCAGGTGCTCCAGCGGCTCGCCGGACACCCGCCGTCCCACCAGGTCGTCGAGCAGCGCCGGTGTCCCCGCGGCGGCCACGAGGAGCGCCGCCTCGTCCTCGGCGAACACGCAGCCGGCCGCGCGCAGTCGGTCGACCACCGCGGACGGCGCCGGTACGACGTCCACCTGGCCTCCCTCGAACGGTCCCCGGCACGCTACGCGCGCGGCTTAGGGTGGCGGGCGTGACCTCGTCCGGGCAGCCCACCCCGCCCCCGGGTTGGTACGCCGACCCCGACGGCACGCCGGGGATGGTCCGCTGGTGGAGCGGTTCCGCGTGGTCGGACGTCGCCACCCCGGCCGGCCCGGGCGTCGCCGTCCAGAGCTCGCCGGTGCTCGCCCCGCAACGCCCCGCTGCGCCGCAGCCCGCACCGTGGTCGGCCCCTGCTGAGCCCGGCCGCGGGCGACCCCGGCGCGCGGCGTGGATGGTGGCCGGGGTGCTCGGCGTCGTCGTCGCCGTGGTCCTGGCGCTCGTCCTCAGCGGTGGGGGAGGAGAGGACGACGCCGTCGCCGGGCGGAGCGCGCTGCCCCCGCCGACGAGCCAGCTGCCGTCGGGGCCGAGCTTCGCGCCGGGGACGGTCCGGATCGTCGACGAGTCGGCGGGGATCGCCTACCCCTACCTCGGGACGGGCTGGTCGGAGTACGACAGGGAGTTCGCCTACGAGACCACGACCGTCGCCGGTCAGTACTTCACGACCCAGGAGGAGACCCCGCTCGGGCAGTTCATCGCCCAGGTGACGTCCGGGCCGGTCGCGGAGGGCTTCGGCTGGTCGGGCCCCGGCAGCCTGCCCACGACCGTGGCGACCCTGGCCGACAGCGTGCGCGGCAACTACTACCCCGCCCCCAACGAGCGGCGCATCCTCCGCGACGAGCCGCTGACGGTGGACGGTCACGCCGCGCACGTCATCGAGTTCCAGCTCTCCTGGGACGTCGAGGGCTACGACGCGTCCGGGGAGCGGGCCGCGCTGCTGCTGATCGACGTGGGCCGCCCCGCGCCCGCGCTGCTCTACATCTCCATCCCGAACACCCACGCCGAGCTCTACGGCGTCATCGACCGGCTGATCGACTCCGTCGACGTGCTCTGAGGGGCATCCGGGATCAGGTGACCTGATCCTGGAGGGTCCTCCCTCAGCGCCCACGGTGAGGGAGGACGCCGCGCGGTGAGGGAGGACGACGAGGGCGCCCTCCGGACGGCGGAGCGTGGCCGCCCGCCGTTAGTGTCGAGGTGTGACGACTGCTGGTGCCGAACTGACCCTGCGGCACCCGGTGGAGCGGTTCACGCTCGACAACGGGTTGCGCGTGGTGCTCGCCCCCGACCGGAGCGTCCCCGTGGTCGCCGTCAGCGTCTTCTACGACGTCGGCATGCGCAACGAGCCCGAGGGCCGCACGGGGTTCGCCCACCTCTTCGAGCACCTGATGTTCCAGGGCTCGGCCAACGTCCCGAAGATGGCGCACGCCCGCCTGGTGCAAGCCGCCGGAGGCACCTTCAACGGCTCCACCCACCAGGACTACACCAACTACTTCGAGGCGCTCCCGGCCGAGGCGCTGGAGCGTGCGCTGTTCCTCGAGGCCGACCGCATGGCGGCACCGGCCATCACCGAGGAGAACCTCCGCAACCAGATCGACGTGGTCAAGGAGGAGATCCGGGTCAACGTCCTCAACCGGCCCTACGGCGCCTTCCCCTGGCTGCAGCTGCCGCAGGTGGCGTTCGAGAGCTTCGCCAACACCCACGACGGCTACGGGTCCTTCGTCGACCTGGAGTCCTCGACCGTCGACGACGCGACCGACTTCTTCTCCACCTACTACGCCCCGGGCAACGCCGTCCTCTGCATCGGCGGGGACCTCGACGTCGCCGAGACCGAGCGGCTGGTGCAGCGCTGGTTCGGCCCGATCGCCGCCCGGGAGGTGCCGCCCACCCCGCGCACCGGCGAGCCCTCGCCCACCTCGGTGCGCTCCGCCGTGGTCGAGGACCGGCTGGTCACCGCGCCCGCCGTCGCCCTCGGCTGGCGGGTGCCCGACCCCGTCGCCGACTTCGACTCCTACCTCGGCACGGTGCTGCTGGCCGAGCTGCTCAGCGAGGGCGACGCCTCCCGGCTGGAGCGCCGGCTGATCCACGACGACCGCATCGCCATCGCGCAGAGCAGCTACGTCGGCCTGTTCGGCGACCCCTTCGACGTCCGGGACGCCACCCTGCTCACCACCCAGGTCCACCACCCGACCGGTGTGCCGGTCGAGCGGGTCACCGCCGCCGTGCACGAGGAGATCGCGCGGGTCGCCGCCGACGGCGTCCCCGCCGACGAGCTGCGCCGCGTGCAGGCACGCACCGAGGCGCAGCTGCTGCGGCAGGCCGACTCGGTGCTCGGCCGCACGCTCGCCTTCGCCGCCGCGGAGCTGGTCCACGGCCGCGCCGAGCTGGCCGGCGAGCTCGCCGCGAGGCTGGCCGCCGTCACCCCCGACCAGGTGCAGGCCGCCGCTCGCGGCCTGGATCCCGGCACCGTCGCGGTGCTGGAGCTGCGACCGGCGGGAGGCCGGGCATGACCGCCACCCTGGACCACTCCCTGATCCCGCCGCTCGGTGACCCGCGGCCCCAGCCGGTCCCCGCCGCCTCCGAGACGACGCTGGACAACGGCCTGCGGCTGGTGGTCGTCCCGCGCCCCGGCGTGCCCCTGATCGAGCTGCGGCTGCGGGTGCCCTTCGCGGCGACGAGCGCCCGGTCCGCCGGTGCGCACACCGCACGGGCATCCGTCCTGTCCGGCGCCGTCCTGCTGGGCACGGCGTCGCACGACCAGACCGGCATCGCGGAGCTCCTGCAGAGCCACGGGGCCGAGATGTCGGTGTCCGCGGACAGCGACCGGCTGCTGTTCGGGACGACCCTGCTGCCCGGGGGTCTGCGTCCGGTCCTGGAGGTGCTCGCCGAGCTGCTCACCAGCGCGACGTATCCGGCCGACGGGGTCGAGGGGGAGCGCGACCGGCTGGCGGAGCGGATCACCATCGCCCGTTCGCAGCCGGCCGTGCTGGCCCGGGTGGCGCTGAGCGCTCGCCGCTACGCCGGTCATCCGTACTCCGTCACGCTCCCCGACGCGGCGCTGGTGTCGGGCGTCACCGGCTCGGCACTCCGCCGGCTGCACCGCGAGCGCGTGCTGCCCGCCGGCAGCACCCTGGTGCTCGTCGGCGACCTGGATCCCGCCGCCGCCACCGACGCGGTCGCCGACGCGCTGGCCGGCTGGACGGCTCCCGGGAGCGCCACGGAGTCCGCACCGGCCACCGCCCTGCACGCCCCGGTGCTGGAGCTGGTCGACCGGCCCGGAGCCGTGCAGTCCAACATCCGGCTGGGTGGTCCCGCGCCCCGGCGCACCGACCCCGACCTGGCCGCCGTCCGGCTCGCCGCGATGGTGTTCGGGGGGTACTTCTCCTCGCGCTTGGTCGAGAACATCCGGGAGCGTCGTGGCTACAGCTACAGCCCGCGCAGCGCGGTGGAGCACCAGGCCGCCGACGCGTCCTTCCTCGTCGAGGCCGACGTCGCCACCGAGGTGACCGGCCCGGCGCTCATGGAGACGCTGTACGAGCTGGGCCGCATGGCACTGACCCCGGTCACCGAGGCCGAGCTCGACGCGGCCCGCCGGTACGTCGTGGGCAGCATGGCCCTGTCGACGGCGACCCACGCCGGCCTGGCGAGCACGCTGTCCGCCCTGGTGGGTGCCGGGCTGCCCGTCGGGTGGCTGGCCGAGCACCAGCGGGCGCTCGAGGCGGTCACCGTCGAGCAGGTGCAGGAGGTGTCGCGCCGCTACCTCGCCCCCGGTGCACTCACCGCCGTCGTCGTCGGGGACGCAGGTCCCGTCGAGGCGCAGCTGGCCGTGCTGGGCCCGCTGACCGTTCGCCGGGAGCCCGGCGCATGACCGTCCCCCCGGGCGGCAGCACGCCGGCCGACAACCCGCCACCGCCGCAGGGGCGGGCCGCCGCGTGGCCGGACGGCACGACGCCGTCGACCGGCTCGGTGCCGGTGCTCTCCCGGGTGGCGCACGACCGGGCGCACCTGGCGCGTGCCCTGCCCGATCCCACCGGCGGCCGGCCGGTCCGGGTGCTCACGGTCGACGGGCAGCGCACCGTGCCCGTGCGTGAGACGCGGGAGGGCCCGCGGCTGATGTGGGACGAGCAGCCCGTGCTGCCCACGGGTGCGATCTTCCTCGGCGAGGCCGACGGGGTGCCCTACGCCGCCGTCCGGGGGGAGCGGGCCCTCACCGTGAGCGGGCAGCCGGTCGACAGCTGGACCGGCCTGCGCGACCTGGCCACCGTGCTGGACGACCTGGACGCCGGCCTGCTGGTCCAGGCCATCGGCATCGTCGAGTGGCACGAGCGCAACCGCTTCAGCCCGCTGACCGGTGCGGCGACGACCATCGAGCGGGCCGGCTGGGTGCAGCGCGACCCCACGACCGGAACCGACATCTTCCCGCGGACCGACCCCGCCGTGATCATGCTGGTCCACGACGGGGCCGGTCGCCTGGTGCTGGGCCGGCAGGCGATCTGGCCGCCGGGACGCTTCTCGATCCTGGCCGGATTCGTGGAGCCGGGAGAGTCCGCCGAGGCCGCGGTCGCCCGCGAGGTCGCCGAGGAGGTCGGGCTGACCGTCACCGACGTGCGCTACGTGGGCAGCCAGCCCTGGCCCTTCCCGCAGTCGCTCATGCTCGGTTTCGTCGCCCGGGCCGAGGAGGCGGGGGAGCTCGTCCTGGATCCCGAGGAGATCGAGGAGGCCCGCTGGTTCTCGCGTGACGAGCTGCTGGCCGGCGGGAAGCTCGCGGCCCTGCCGCCGGCGGTCTCGATCGCCCGGTACGTCATCGACCGCTGGCTCACCGGCGAGTTCGACGACTGAGCGACGGCGCCGTCAGGCCCAGCGGTCGCCGAGCACGAGAGCCGGGCGGTCGGGGTGGTCGGCCAGCACCACCGCGTCGGCGAGGCCGACCGGATCCACCTCGTCGTCGTAGCGGTCGAAGGCGGGCAGCGCCCAGGCCTGGTCGGCCGGCGTGCGCCGTCGGCGCGCGGCCGGGCCGACCCGCAGGTGGACCACGACGTCGAAGGGCAGCCCGATGCCCTGCAAGAGGGCGCCGGTGACCAGCAGGACGGCCTCGGGCGGCGCCGGCTGCCGCCGCGCGCGGACGGCGCGGTCCCGCTCCAGGTCCCACAGCACCGGGAGGTAGCGGCCCGATCCGCCGGGCCCCAGCGGGGCCAGCACCTCACGGGTCAGGGCTCCCGCGTCGAGCCAGTCGCTGTACCTCGCGTCGGGATCGGTGCGGCCGTGCTCCAGACGGAGCGAGGCCGGGCGGTAGAAGCCGTCGGCGCGGACCACGACGGCGCCCCGGCCGAGAGCCGGGAGACGCTCGGCGATCGCCTCGCCGAGGCTCTCGGGCCTGGCGAGCTCGGGGCCGTCGATGGCGACGCGCAGCGCGGCGGCGCCCGGTTCCGGTGGCCGGCCGGCCAGCAGCGTGGCGAGCCGGTCGGCCAGCGCGGCGGGGGTGAGCGGAACGGGTGAGGTCAGGACCGACCGTCCGCCGCGGCGACCGGGACGGCCGGCCCGGCAGCGACCGGTGGCGCCGGCGGTGCGTCGACCGGCAGCCCGTCGAGGACGGCTCGCGCCAGATCCGCGACCGGCCGACCCTGCGAGCGGGCATCCCGGCGCAGCGCCTCGAAGGCGGCGCGGACGCTGAGGCCCTGCCGTTCGGCGAGCACCCCGATGGCTCGCTCGGTGCTCACCCGGGCGGCGAGTGCGTGCTCGAGCTGGGACACGGTGCGCTCCAGCGCGGCGATCCGCAGGGCGGCCTCGTCCACCACGGGCGGCGTGGCTCCGGCGGCGACGGCACCGCGGGCGGAGCGGCGGGTGGAGCGATCGGGCTCGGGCAGCGAGCCGAACTCCTCGGAGATGAGGTCGGCCAGCGACATGCCCTCGACGACGTCGCCGACGGCGTGGCTGCCGGTGTCCGACCGGACGACCCAGCCCCCCGGCGTGCGGGTGAGCGCGACGGGCGCGGGACCGCGGTCGAGGGGCCGATGGGCCGGGTCACCCGACCCCGAGAGCGGGCGGGACTGCCCGTCCGAGGGGCGGGGACCGGGGATCATCGGCGGGTCACGCTCCTGCGGCCGCGGCGAGCTGCGCCTTGACCTGGTCGATGCTGGGGTTGGTCAGCGCGGTGCCGTCGGCGAAGATCAGCGTGGGGACCGTGCGGTTGCCACCGTTGGCGTTCATGACCAGGTCGGCCGCCGCCGGGTCGGCCTCGATGTCGACCTCGGCGAAGCCGATGCCCTCCATCTGCATGAGCTTCTTCAGGCGCACGCAGTAGCCGCACCACGTGGTGGTGTACATCGTCACGTCGGTGCCGGGGGTGGTGGTCATCGCGGTGGAGTCTCCCTGCTAGTCAGTGGCGGGTCCAGCCCCCGAGAGGGCGTACCGCTCGGCGTGTCGGGGTCAACGCGGCCGTCCTGGGGATGCTTCCCCGCGACGTCGGGCCGGCTGGGAGGATCGGCGCGTGACGCGAGCGAGGATCCGATGAGTGCGGCCACCCGATCGGGGTCCCGCGCGGAGGACGTCCTCGCCGGTCTGGACGAGGAGCAGCGGGCCGCGGCCCAGGCGGTGAACGGGCCCGTGTGCATCCTGGCCGGCGCGGGCACCGGCAAGACCCGCACGATCACCCACCGGATCGCCTACGGCGTGCACACCGGTGTCTACGTCCCCGAGCAGGTGCTCGCGGTGACGTTCACCGCGCGTGCGGCCGGCGAGCTGCGCACCCGGCTGGGCGCCCTCGACGTCGGCGGCGTGCAGGCGCGCACCTTCCACGCCGCCGCGATGCGGCAGCTGCGCTACTTCGCGCCACGCGTCCTGGGCGGCCCCATGCCACCGCTGATCGAGAACAAGCTGCGGGTGGTGGCGACCGCGGCGGCGCGCAACCGGCTCACCACCGACCGGACCAGCCTGCGCGACCTCGCCAGCGAGATCGAGTGGGCCAAGACCACCCTGGCGACGCCGGAGGACTACCCGGCGCGCGCCAAGGCGGCCGGTCGCGAGCCCCCGTTCGAGGCCGCCGCCGTCGCCGCGGTGTACGCCAGCTACGAGTCGGCCAAGGAACGCGACGGGGCACTGGACTTCGAGGACCTGCTGCTGGTCACCGCCTACGCGCTCGAGGGCCATCCCGACGTCGCCCGCACGGTCCGGGACCAGTACCGGCACTTCGTCGTCGACGAGTACCAGGACGTCAACCCGCTGCAGCAGCGGCTGCTGGACGCCTGGCTCGGCGGCCGCGCCGCGGTGTGCGTCGTCGGCGACCCGAACCAGACGATCTACTCCTTCACCGGCGCCGACCCCGACTACCTGCTCGGCTTCGCCGACCGCTATCCCGATGCCGAGGTCGTCAAGCTCGAGCGCGACTACCGCTCCACGCCCCAGGTGGTGGGCCTGGCCAACCGGCTGATCGGCATGGCCCCGCGGCGCAAGGGGCTCCCCGGCCTGCGCCTGCTGGGCCAGCGTGCCGACGGCGTGGAGCCCCGCTTCGTCGAGCACGCCGACGAGCCCGCCGAGGCAGCCGCCGTCGCGGCCCGCTGCAAGGCGCTGATCGACGAGGGGACGCCGGCCAGCGAGATCGCGGTGCTGTTCCGCATCAACGCGCAGTCCCAGGTGTACGAGTCGGCGCTGGCCGACGTGGGGGTCCCGTACGTCCTCCGCGGGGGTGAGCGGTTCTTCGAGCGGCCCGAGGTGCGGGAGGCCGTGCTGCTCCTGCGCGGCGCGGCCGCCGGTGGCAGCGAGCCGGGCATGCTCGTCCCCACCGTGCGCGACGTCCTCGCCTCCACGGGGTGGGTCGAGCACCGGCCGCCCGCCGGGGGAGCGGCCCGCGACCGCTGGCAGTCCCTCGCCGCGCTGGTCGACCTCGCCGTCGACCTGGTGGCGGAGGACCCGACGCTGGACCTCCCCGGCTTCGTCACGCACCTGGCCCAGCGGGCCGACGCGCAGCACGCGCCCACCGTGCAGGGCGTGACGCTGGCGTCGATGCACGCGGCCAAGGGCCTGGAGTGGGACGCCGTGTTCGTCGTCGGCCTGGTCGACGGGGTGCTCCCCATCGCCCAGTCGCTGTCGCGCCCCGAGGCGGTGGAGGAGGAACGGCGGCTGCTCTACGTCGCCATCACCCGTGCCCGCGAGCAGCTGACCCTCTCCTGGTCGCTGGCACGCAACCCCGGAGGGAAGCGGGCCCGGCCGCGGAGCCGTTTCCTCACCGGCCTGGCCCCCGACAGCGGACCCACCGCGCCACCGGCCCGCAAGGCCGCCAAGCGGCCCAAGGTCGTGCTGGAGGGCGAGGCCGGCGAGCTGTTCGAGCGGCTGCGCGCCTGGCGCAGCCAGGCGGCCCAGGCGGCCTCGGTGCCGGCCTACGTCGTGTTCACCGACGCGACCCTCCAGGCGATCGCCGAGACCCGGCCGGCGAACCTGCGGGAGCTGTCCGCGCTCCCCGGCATCGGCGCCCGCAAGCTCGAGCTGTACGGCGAGGACGTGCTCGCCGCCGTCGCGGGCTGAGGTCCGCGGCACCGCCGCCGACCTGATCGGTGGACGTGCCGATTAAATGGATTGACCCGGTCGGAGACGCCGCCCTAGTGTCCTGACCCACACGAGCTGCACCCAGCCCGAGCACGGCCGACCGGCCGCGCTCGCGACCCGGAAGGAGGGGTGGACGTGATCAGCACGACGTGGACCGACGCCCCCGCCGGGTTCTCCGGCCCGGGCCGCATCGGCGTGTCCCGGTACGCATGCTCCTCCGCCGTCCTCGGCGGCACCCCGGTCGTCATGGCGCCCATCGCAGCTCCGATCCAGGGGAGCGGTCTGCCCGTCGCCGCCCGCCTGCGTCCGATCGATGAGCGCGGCGTGAACCACAAGTCCTTCCTGCAGGCACTCGCCGTCGCCGGCGCCGCCTCGCTCAGCACGACCACCGACAACAACGGCACCACCCTCGGGATCCACCCCCCGGGGAGACCGCAGAGCTAACCGCTCGCCGGTCCTCCTCGAGGCCGCGGAACCCGAACCCGGGATCCGCGGCCTCTTCGTTTCTCCGCGGCACCCGGCCCCGACTTCGGTCGGCGGGCCACCGCCGGCCGTCTGACGACGAGCACGAGGAGGAGCGGCAGTGCCGCAGACGATCGAGCGCGCGACGTCCCACCGCCGGACCGGCCTGTCCGGGACCGGTGGCACGACGCCGCCGTACGGACCCCACCCACCCCGCCGGTGGCCGACGCCACCGCTGTCCCCGGCGCCGGTGCGGCGCCCCGTGCCGTGCCGCGAGGAGGACCCCGAGCTCTGGTTCGCCGAGAGCCCGACGGTCCTCGAGCAGGCCAAGGCGCTGTGCACCACGTGCCCGCTCCGGGACGCCTGCCTGGCCGGCGCCCTGGACCGGGGCGAGCCCTGGGGCGTCTGGGGCGGCGAGATCTTCGACCACGGGGTGGTCATCGCGCGCAAGCGGCCCCGCGGCCGTCCCCGCAAGGTGACCGCCGCATGAGCACCGCAGCGCAGTTGGCCCGCGCCGTCCCGGCGCAGGCACCCACATCCACACCCAGATCGACATCGAGAACCGAGGAACCGGTCATGCACATGTACGAGCACGCACTGGCCCAGAGCCGAATGCGCGAGATGCAGGAGGAGGCGCTGGTCGCCTCGCGCGCGCACCGGCTGTACCGGGCCCGCAAGGCGGCCCGCCGCGCGGAGCGGGCGGTGCGCCGCGCCGCCCGTCTCAGCGCATCGGTCTATTGAGATCGCGGTCCTCCGGACCGCACCGCGGCCAACGGCCGTCCCCCTGCTGCGCCGAGCGCGTCCGCCACGCCTGCGCGGAACCCTCCGGGCCCCACTCGGCGCGGCAGGGGGAGCCCGGCGTCAGCCGCTGAAGCCCGGCAGCCACTCCTCCAGCACGCTGCGGTAGCCGCCTTCGGCGTCCAGCTGGCACAGGACACCGATGGAACCGATCGTCACCCGGTGGATGAGCAGGTAGGCCGGCGGCAGGTTGAGCTGCCGGCCCAGCCGGCTCGCCTCGAGCCGGGGGTCGGCGACGCGAGCCGCCTGCTCCTGCATCCAGGCCCGGGTGAAGTGGAACCGGGGCTGCGCGATCGGATCGAGCATCGGTCGCAGGAAGTCGTGCACACCCTGGGCATCGATCTGCGCGCCGGGCAGGACGAAGCCCTCGGCCCGGAGATCGGCCAGGACCTCGTCCGCCTTGCCCTCCAGGGCCCAGCGCAGCAGCCGGCCGATGGGCTCGGGGTGGCCGTCGGGCAGCCGCGCCGTCGCCCCGAAGTCGATGACGCCCAGCCGCCCGTCGGGCAGCAGCCGGAAGTTGCCGGGGTGCGGATCGGCGTGCAGCAGCCCGGCCCGCTGGGGCGCGGAGAAGTGCAGCACCGCCATCAGCACACCCGCGCGGTCGCGCTGCTCCCGCGTGCCGGTGGCGATGATCCGCGACAGCGGCGTGCCCTCGAGCCACTCGGAGACGATCACCTTCGGCGCGCTCGCGACCACCCGGGGCACGACGATCTGCGGGTCGTCGGTGAAGGCGGCGGCGAAGCCGCGCTGGGCGTCGGCCTCCAGGCTGTAGTCCAGCTCCTCGACGACCCGCGCCTTGAGCTCGGCGATGAGCGGCTTGACGTCCATCCCCGGGAAGAGGACGGCGAACAGCCGGGCGAAGCGGCTGAGCTGGTTGAGGTCGGCCATCAGCGCGGTGGCCGCGCCCGGGTACTGGATCTTCACCGCGACGTCGCGGCCGTCGCGCCAGGTCGCCCGGTGCACCTGGCCGATGCTCGCCGCCGCGGCCGGCTGGTCCTCGAACTCCTTGAACCGCTCCCGCCACGTGCCGCCGAGCTGCTGGGCGAGCACCGCGTGCACGGTGCGCACCGGCATCGGCGGCGCCTCCTCCTGCAGCTTCACCAGCGCCTCGCGGTACGGGGCGGCCATCTCCTCGGGGACCGCCGCCTCGAAGACCGACAGCGTCTGCCCGAGCTTCATGGCCCCGCCCTTGAGCTGGCCCAGGACGGCGAACAGCTGCTCGGCGGTGCGCTGCTGCAACTCCGCGGAGACCGCGTCGGCCGACTGGCCGGACAGCCGCTTGCCCAGCCCGAGGGTGGCCCGACCCGCGGCCCCCAGGGGGAGGGAGGCCAGCCGCGCGGTCCGGGAGACCGAGCCCCGCGGCATCACCGGTCGGTCGTCGTCACTCACGCGTCCTCCTCGCTGGCGCTCGTCAGCCGCGTTCGTGGGAGTGCTCTGCCCGTCGGTGAGCTCGCGAGCTCGCTCACGTGTCCTCCTCGTCGGCGCCGTGCCCGGCCTCCGCGGCAGCGCGGAGGCGTCTCGGGCGAACCCGCGAGCGCGCTCACGGGTCATTGTCCCCTGCCCGGGGGTCCGCGCGCTGGCCGCAGCCGCACTCCGGGTGCGTCGTCCAGCGGCGCACCCGCGGAACCAGGTCGGGCGGAGCCAGCTCCAGGGTCGCATCCAGCGCGACCGGGGCGGCGCTGCCGTCCAGGTAGGCGAGCACCTGCACCGCGGCGGTCACCGCGGTGAGCAGGCAGGTGACCGTGGCGCCGCTGGGCGGCGGCTCGGCAGCGGTCAGCTGCGCAGCGAGGTACGGCCAGCGCGGATCCGCGTCGCGCCGGTGCAGGTCGGCGCAGCGCAGGCAGCTGGTGACCCCCGGCACCACGAGGGGCCCGACCACACCGGTGGCCCCGCGCACGGTGGCGACCAGGTGCGGCACGCCGGCCCGCGACCAGCCGGCAGCGGTGGGATCGGAGGCGGCCCACGGGCGGGCGAGCACGACGAGGTCCGGGACGGCGCCGTCGGTCAGGGGGCGGAGGTCGGTCAGCGGGCTGGCCCGCCGCACGGCGTCGGCGGCGGCCACGGGCCGGGGGCGCCCCTCGTCCGCGGCGGTGGCCCCACCGACGACGGCGTCCCCCGCGGCCACCAGGCCGGTGTCCCGGACGCTCACCCGGCCGACGCCGCTGGCCGCCAGGACCGCGGCCAGCGGCGTGCCGACCCGGGTGGCGCCGTCGACGACCACGACGGCGGCGCGCCGGGCACGCCAGCCGCCGGGCGGCGGCGTCTCCGCGGCGCGGCGGGCGACGGCGGCCGGCCCGGCGTCGGTGGCCAGCAGGTCGGCGGCGTCGACGTCCACCAGGAGCTCGGTGGCGCGCAGGCCGTCGAGGACGGCGGTCACCGCGTCGGCATCCAGGCCCTGGCGCGCCGCGTCGGCGAGCACCGCGCGCTGCACGCGTCGCCCGTCCAGGCTGCGCAGCAGCGCGGCCAGCCCGTCCGGGTGCGGGCTCACCAGCAGGCCGTCGGTCGAGTCCACGCCGCCGATCTGGAGGGAGTCGGCGCCGCAACGCAGCAACGGGACGGAGGAGGGGAGCAGGGGGCGGGCGGTGTCGCTCACCGGGGGAGCGTGACAGCGCCGGGGAACGTGCCGGACCCTCCGTCCACAGGCAGGCGCCCGGAACGACGACGGCGGCGCCCCCTGGGGGAGCGCCGCCGTGGTCGGCCGTGCAGAGCCCGGCTCAGGCCTTGCCGAGGATCCGGTTCATCTTGGTCCCGCACACCGGGCAGGTGCCCTGGGCCATGCGGCGACCGGACTCGCTGACCTTGACCTCGCCGTCGAAGTCGCGCTTCTCCTTGCACTTCACGCAGTAGCCGTTGTAGCTCTCAGCCACGGGGATCTCCTCGCCTCAGGGGCGCCTCGGCATGCGTGCCGGGCGTCGTTGCGCAGGCACGCTACCCGTGTCGGCGCGTCCCGATACCGGCGGCGGCCCTCGGCCGACCGCCGACTTCCCACACCCTGTGGACAACGTTGTGGAGCACGTGGGGAACCGTCGGCGTGTCCCTGTGTGCGGGCGGGGGGCGAGCGGGGGACAACGTCCCCCGGGTGTGCGACGCATGCCGCCCGACCTGCACGGACACCCTCCGGCGGGTTGTGGAACGTCCCGGTCGGGCCGAGTGGTGACCCAGTGCGTCCGTGCCGTGTCCACCGTCCGTGCGACCTGTACCCGAGAGGGTGTCTCCGGGCGGGCGCGCAGGCGGTGGAGTGGCTTACGGTTCCCCCGTGCACGGACCGCCCCCCGACGCCTCCGCACACCCCGAGTTCTCCGGCGTCCCGCCGCTGCCTCCGGGTGCGGACCGTGCCGTGCCCGTGGCGCGGGGCCGCGGGCGCGGGGACGGCGCTGCCGTACCGCTCGCCGGTGGGGACGCCGGGTCCGTCGTCGAGGTCCGTCGCAGCGCCCGCCGCCGGCGCACCGTCACCGCCTACCGGGAGAGCGGCCGCACCGTCGTGCTCATCCCGGCGGCGTTCAGCCCCGCCGAGGAACGCCGGTGGGTGGCCCAGATGGTCGCCAAGCTCCAGACCCGCGAGGAGCGGCGGCGCCGGTCGCTGGGGGGCGACGACGAGCTGATGATCCGGGCCCGCGCGCTCTCCGCCGCGCACCTGGACGGGCTCGCCGAGCCGGCGTCGGTGCGGTGGGTGGACAACCAGCAGCGGCGGTGGGGGTCGTGCACCCCGGCCGACCGCAGCATCCGGTTGTCCAGCCGCCTGCGCTCGATGCCCGAGTACGTCGTGGACTACGTGCTCGTCCACGAGCTGGTCCACCTGCTCGAACCCGGCCACGACGAGCGGTTCTGGGCTCTCGTGGCGCGCTACCCGCGGTCCGAGCGGGCGCGCGGCTTCCTCGAAGGCGTCGAGCTGGCGAACACCGCGGGCGCGGCCGGCGCCGACGAGGTGTCGGACGCCGACCTCGTCGACTGACGGAGGACCTCTTCCGCCCCGCGCCTCGAAGGCTCGGGGCGGTGGCCCGCGCGGGCCGCGCTCAGTCCTCCTCGGGCTTCTCCCGCTCGGCGTCGCCGTCGGTCAGCGCCTCGAGCTCGTCGTCCAGGCCCTGGCGGGAGACGAAGTCCATCGGCTCGTCGAGGTCGTCCGACGTCGGCAGCAGGTCGGGGTGGTTCCACAGCCGGTCGCGATCGGCGCCGCCGTGCTGCTGCGTCATGGCCGCCCACACGGTCGCGGCGTCGCGCAGCCGGCGCGGGCGCAGCTGGAGGCCCACGAGGGTCGCGAAGGTCTGCTCGGCCGGTCCGCCGGTAGCACGGCGACGGCGCATCGTCTCGGCGAGGGCGGAGTGGCCGGGCAGCCGGTCCTTCGCGGCCGCCGCGACGACGGTGTCGATCCAGCCCTCGACGAGGGCGAGCAGCGTCTCCAGCCGGCGCAGCGCCATCGCCTGCTCGGGCGTCTCCTCCGGCTCCAGCACCCCGCTGCCCAGCAGCCGCTGGATGCTCTCGGGATCGTTGGGGTCCAGGCCCTCGATGCCGCCGCCCGCCATGGCCTCGGAGATGCCGCGCTCGATGGCGTCGCGGTCGATGGTGATGCCGCGGGCGTAGGCGTGGACGGCGTCCTGCAGCTGCTGCCGCAGCCAGGGCACGTGCGCGAACAACCGCTGGGCCGCGGCCTCGCGGAGCGCGAGGAACAGCCGCACCTCGTCGGCCGGGCGGTCGAGCCCGGCGGCGAACGCGGCGACGTTCTGCGGCACGAGCACGCCGGTGCCGGGCGGGGCCAGCTGCAGGCCGACGTCGGTGCTGGTGAGCACCTCGTCGGCGAGCTTGCCCAGCGCCGACCCGACCTGGGCGCCGAACATCATCCCGCCCATCCGGCCCATGATCCCGGCGATGGGGCCGAAGCTCATGGCCGCCTCCTGCGGCAGCGCGCTGGTCATCGCCGCCACGACCTTCTCCGCGAGCGGATCGATCAGCTCGGCCCAGGCCGGCTGGGTCTGCTCCACCCACTCGACCCGCGACCACGCGGCCGTGCGCTCGACGCCCGACGGCAGCTCGGTCACCTGGTCCAGCCACAGGTCGGCCAGCCGCAGTGCCTCGGCCACGGCGGTGCGCTCGCCGTCGGAGGAGGGCTGGTGGCCGGCGGCCAGCTGGCTGATGGCGCTCTGCCGTGCGAGGTCCCAGTTGACCGGGCCGCCGGACCAGTTCATCAGCTTCTGCAGCTCGGCGAACAGCGGCATCTTGCCCAGCACGTCCTCGGGGGAGCCGCCGCCGGCGATGCCGCCGAACAGCGCACCCAGGCCGAACGGATCGCTCCCGCCCGGGTTGTCCCCGCCGCCGTCACGGCGATCGGGATCGCGGTCGGGGACACCGAAACCGAAGGGCACGTCGCTCATGCGTCCACGGTAGACGCGTGATCTTCCCCGAGGGGCCGGGAGCGCTCCGCTCACAGCGCACTCCCGGGCCGGAGAGCGGGGATCCGCTCTAAGCTCGCCCGTCGTGACCCGTCGCAACGCCGTCCTGAGCGCCGGTGGCGTGCTGCTGGTGATCTTCGGCCTGCTCGGCACGACGCTGCCGGTGCCGTACGTCGCCCAGGTACCCGGCCCCACCTACAACACGCTGGGCGAGATCGACGGCGAGCCGATCATCGCGATCGAGGGCCGTGAGCGGAACGACGTCGACGGCAACCTCAACCTGACAACGGTGGGCGTGGGGCGCCGCGGGCTGAGCCTGGTCCAGGCGGTCCGCGGGTGGTTCGACGACGAGATCGCCGTCGTGCCCGAGGAGTCGGTCTACCCGCCCGACCGCACGGTGGAGGAGACCCGCGAGGTCAACCGCCGGGCGTTCCTGACCTCCGAGCAGGCCGCGGAGTCCGTGGCGCTGGGACGTCTCGGTTTCCCGCGGAAGGTCGTCGTGCGGACCGTCCCGGAGGGCTCGCCGTCGGAGTCGCTGCTGCAGGAGGGGGACGCCATCGAGTCGGTCGACGGCCGCCCGACCCCGGACTTCGCCGCGCTGGACTCCGTCCTGTCCTCGATCCCGCCGGGGACGGTGGTGACGGTCGAGTACACGAGGCTGGGCACTCCGGGGAGCACGACGGTGACCACGCGCGCCGCCGAGGAGGGCGAGGGCTCCGCGCTCGGGGTCAGCGTGCTCGAGCAGCCCTCCGCGCCGTTCGACATCGACATCCAGGTGGAGGACGTCGGCGGCCCGTCGGCGGGGCTCATGCTGACCCTGGGCATCCTCGACCTCGTGGGCGGCGAGGACCTGACCGGAGGGGCCCTCGTCGCCGGCACCGGCACGATCGACGCGGACGGGAACGTCGGGCCCATCGGTGGCATCCCGCTGAAGATGGTCGCCGCCCGCGAGATCGGCGCCGATCTCTTCCTCGTCCCGGCGGGCAACTGCGCCGAGGCGCTCGCCGCCGAGGACCCCGGCTTCCCGCTGGCGGAGGTCGCGACGCTCGACGACGCACTCACCGCGCTGGAGGACCTGAGGGCCGGGCGCACCCCCGCCGGCTGCTGAGGCGGGGCGCCCGGGAACCCCGGCGTGCCTGGAGCGTTGTGCTGGGATGAGCAGGGGCGGCGCCGAGGGTCGGGCGCCTCCACCTCGTCGGTGGCCGTGGCTGTGGCCGCACCACCGGATCCGCACCTGACGACCCGTAACCGAAGGAGACCGCTCGTGGCCATGCGGCCCCCCGTGCCGGTGCCGACGCTGTCGCGCCGCGCGAAGCTGGTCCTCGGCGCCATCGCCGTGCTGCTCGTGCTGTTCACCGTGATCGGCTCGCTGACCAACGTCTACGTCGACTACCTGTGGTTCGACGAGACCGGCTACACCGAGGTCTTCTGGACCGAGCTGCAGAGCCGTGCCCTGCTCTTCGCCGTGGCAGCGGTGGCGACCGGTGGGCTGACCGCTCTGGCGATCTACCTCGCCTACCGGTTCCGCCCCACCTTCCGGCCGATGTCGCTGGAGCAGCAGAACCTCGAGCGCTACCGGCAGTCGCTGGAACCGCGCGCCGGCCTGGTGCTCACCGCCGCCGCCGTCGTCCTGGGACTCTTCGCGGGCTTCGCCGCGCAGGGCAGCTGGGAGACCTGGCTGACCTTCCGGAACAGCACCGACTTCGGCCAGGCCGACCCGCAGTTCGGCCTGGACCTGTCCTTCTTCGTGTTCGAGTACCCCTTCTACCGGCTCGTGCTGGGCTTCGGCTTCGCCATCGTGATCCTGGCGCTGATCGGCTCGCTGCTGACCCACTACGTGTTCGGCGGCCTGCGGCTGCAGACCCCCGGCCAGAAGCTGACCTCGGCGGCACGGGTGCAGATCTCGGTGCTGCTGGGGCTCTTCGTCGCGCTCAAGGCGGTCGCGTACTGGCTGGACCGCTACGGCCTGGTCTACTCCGACCGCGGTGACGTGTTCATCGGCGCCAGCTACACCGACGTCAACGCCCTGCTGGTGCCCAAGACGATCCTCGTGTTCGTGGCCGCGGTCTGCGCGATCGCCTTCTTCGCCAACGTGCTCGTCCGCAACCTCCTGCTGCCCGCGGCGGCCCTGGTGCTGCTGCTGGCGTCCAGCCTGGTCATCGGCGTGGCCTACCCGGCGATCGTGCAGCAGTTCGTGGTCAAGCCCAGCGCCAACGAGCGCGAGGCCCCCTACATCGAGCGGGCCATCGAGATGACCCGGCAGGCGTACGGCCTCGACGAGGTCGAGTACGTGAACTACGCGCAGGAGACGACGGGCGACGAGGTCGACCCCGAGGTGGCGCTCGCCGAGCTGCGGAACGACACCGAGACGATCCCCAACGCCCGGCTGCTGGACCCCAACGTGCTGACCGACACCTTCACCGCACGCCAGCAGATCCGGAACGTGTACGGCTTCCCCGAGAAGCTCGACATCGACCGCTACACCCTCGACGGCGAGACCGGCGACTACGTCGTCGCGGTCCGCGAGCTCAACAGCGCGGGGCTGTCGGAGAACCAGAGCACCTGGATCAACCGGCACACGGTCTACACCCACGGCAACGGCTTCGTCGCCGCCCCGGCGAACGAGGTGGTGGCCGGCACCGAGGGTGGCGAGCCGAACTTCACCACCCGTGACCTGCCCGTCCGCGGCGAGATCGTGCCGGACGAGTCGCGGATCTACTACGGCGAGCTGATCGAGGACTACTCGGTGGTCGGCGCCCCCGAGGGCGCCGAGCCCCGGGAGTTCGACCTGCCCGAGGGTGGCTCCGACGACCGCCAGATCAACAACACCTACGACGGCGAGGGCGGGGTGTCGGTCGGCAGCTTCTTCCGGCAGCTGACGTACGCCATCTACTACCGCGAACGCAACTTCCTGCTCTCCAGCGCGGTGAACGAGGAGTCGAAGGTGCTCTACGTCCGCGACCCGCGTGAGCGGGTCGAGAAGGTGGCACCCTTCCTCGAGGTCGACGGCGACCCGTACCCCGCGGTCGTCGACGGGCGGGTCGTGTGGATCGTCGACGGCTACACGACGTCGGACTCCTACCCCTACTCCGAGCAGATGGAGCTGGGCGAGGCCGCGGCCGACGCGCTCACCGGCACGGGCACGACCGCGCTGCCGAACGACACGTTCAACTACATCCGCAACTCGGTGAAGGCCACCGTGGACGCCTACGACGGCACGATCACGCTGTACGCCTGGGACCAGGAGGAGAACCCGGACCCGGTCCTGCAGACCTACATGAAGGCCTTCCCCGGGGTGGTGCAGCCGCAGAGCGAGGCGTCCGAGGAGTTGGTCAGCCACGTCCGGTACCCCGAGGACCTGTTCAAGGTCCAGCGAGACATCCTCACCCGGTACCACGTGGACGAGCCGATCACCTTCTACGAGGGCAGTGACCGGTGGCAGATCCCCGAGGACCCGACGCAGGACACCCAGCAGAACCAGCCGCCGTACTACATCCTCGCCCAGCGGCCGGGTGATCCCGAGGCCAGCTTCCAGCTGACCAGCGCGCTGAACGCGTTCGAGCGGGACAACCTCTCGGCGTTCGTCTCGGCATCCAGCGCACCGGAGACCTACGGGGACGTCCAGGTGCTGCAGCTGCCCGGCAACACACCGTTCCGGGGTCCGGGCCAGGTGCAGAACTCGTTCACCACGAACAACCAGGTCCGCCCGGACCTGACCCTGTTCGAGAGCGACAACTCGAACGCGGTGTTCGGCAACCTGCTGACCCTGCCCATCGGAGACGCCGGCCTGCTGTACGTCGAGCCCCTCTACGTGGAGGGCGCCGGCGACAGCGGCTTCCCGCTGCTGCAGCGGGTGCTGGTCAACTTCGGTGACCGGATCGGCTACGCGAACACCCTGGCCGAGGCCCTGGACCAGGTCTTCGGTCCGGGTGCCGGCGTGGTCGCCTCCGACGCCGATGCCGTGCCGGACGACGTGACGGAGGACGAGGACGTTCCCGGGGAGGAGACGCCGGCGGATCCGTCGCCGGTCCCGCTCCCGGAGGACGACGAGGGCGGCGAGGCGGCCACCCCGGACACGGAGCAGGCCGTGGACGACATCAACGCGGCGCTGGACCGGCTGCGCCAGGCCCAGCAGGGCGGTTCCTTCGCAGAGCAGGGGCAGGCACTGGAGGACCTCGACGCCGCGGTCCGCGCCTACCAGTCGGCGCAGGCCGAGGGTTCGGGCGGCGGCTGATGCACGGGGGAGGGGAGGCTCTGCGACCGTGCGGAGCCACCCCTCCCGGTGGCTGGTAGGGTTGGGCCACCGACGCGGGGTGGAGCAGCTCGGTAGCTCGCTGGGCTCATAACCCAGAGGTCGCAGGTTCGAATCCTGCCCCCGCTACTCGCACACGCAGGGCCCGGTCACCACGGTGACCGGGCCCTGCGTCGTTCCCGGTCTCGACCTCGTCCCCGCTTCGTGGTTCGCTTCGTTCCGCTTCCGGCTCGTCCGGACGACGTCCACCTGCACCGGACCACCCGGGGAGTCGCAATGGCGCTGACACGCGAGGCCACCGTCGAAGAAGCCGTCGAGGCCGTGGATCGCGACGGGTACGTGCTGATCGAGGGGCTGATGGACCCCGAGTGGGTGTCGGCCGCCAGGGCCGACCTCCAGCGGGTGCTGGCGGAGACGGGCACCGGGCGCAACTCCTTCGAGGGCTTCTCCACCCAGCGGGTCTACGCGCTGTTCGCGAAGACCCGCTTCTTCGACGGACCCGGTACCCATCCGCTCGTCCTCGGGGTCCTGGACCACGTGCTCGGCCACTACCAGTTCAGTGCGCCGGTCGGCATCCAGATCGGCCCGGGCGAGGTTGCGCAGGTCCTGCACCGCGACGACGACGTCTACCCGCTGCCCCGCACCGGCACGGACGTCGTCGTCAACACCATGTGGCCCCTCGACGACTTCACCGTCGAGAACGGCGCGACGCGGTTCGTGCCGGGGAGCCACCGGTGGGAGCCCGGCCGCACCGCCACGGAGGAGGAGACGAGGGCTGCGGTCATGCCCGCCGGGTCGGTCCTGATCTACGTCGGGAACCTCATCCACGGTGGGGGTGCGAACACGACGGACAGGCCGCGGCTCGGCGTCATCCTCGAGTACGCCGCCTCCTGGCTCCGGCCGCAGGAGAACCACGTCCTGGCCGTGCCGCAGGAGATCGTGCGAGAGCTGCCGGAACGGCTCCAGGAGCTGCTCGGCTACAACATCCACCCGCCGTTCCTGGGGTACGTCGACGGGCGGCACCCCCGGCGGTCGCTCTAGACGACCTCGCACCGGCGGGTGCCGGTGACCTAGGTTGGCGTCGTGGCCACCCCCGGAACGGAGATCCAGGTGCAGGCCGGCGGCCTGACGTTCGGCTGCCTGACGGCGGGCCCCGAGGACGGGCCCCTGGCGCTGTGCCTGCACGGGTTCCCCGACACCGCGCACACCTACCGGCACCTGCTGCCCGAGCTGGCCGCCGCCGGCTTCCGGGCGGTGGCCCCGTTCTCCCGGGGGTACGCGCCGACCGGCGTCCCCGACGACGGCAGGTACCAGACCGGTGCCCTGGCCCGGGACGCGAACGCGCTGCACGAGGCCCTGGGCGGTGACGACCGCGCCGTGGTGATCGGCCACGACTGGGGTGCGCAGGCGACGTACGGCGCCGCGGTCGGCGCTCCCGAGCGCTGGCGCAGGGTCGTGGCCATGGCCGTCCCGGTCGGCCCCGCGCTGGCCGGCTCGTTCTTCACCTACGACCAGATCAAGCGGTCCTTCTACATGTACTTCTTCCAGAACCCGCTGGCCGACGTCCTGGTCGCGGCCGACGACCTCGCGTTCGTCGCGCGGCTGTGGGCGGACTGGTCACCCGGGTACGACGCCACCGAGGACCTGGCCTTCGTCCGCACCTCGCTCGGGACGCCGGAGAACCTCGCCGCGGCACTCGGCTACTACCGGGCGCTGTTCGACCCGGCCCGCCAGTCGCCCGAGCTCGCCGCCGAGCAGCAGGCGGTCAGCGGTGTCCCGCCGCAGCCGACCCTCTACCTGCACGGCGCCCAGGACGGCTGCATGGGCGTCGACGTCACCGGGACGGTGCGCGGCGTCCTCGCCCCCGGGTCGGACGTCGGCGTCGTCCAGGACGCCGGACACTTCCTGCACCTCGAGCAGCCCGCCGAGGTGAACCGCCGGATCGTCGACTTCCTGACGCGGTGAGCGGCGTTCGGCGGACCGCCGTCAGACGGGGCTGAGCTCGTCGCTGTGTCGTCGCCTGTTCGGGAACGTCTGCGGTGCGGCCGCCCGGACGGCCGGTTCGGGGCGGAAGGCCGGCGCGAGCCGGTCGTGGACGGCCGGCGGCGTCCGCGCGTGCTCCGGCTTCTGCGGCCGGGAGCGTGCTCCGGCGAGCAGCGCGTGCGGGCGGGTGGCGTCGTCGTCGTCCGCCCCGCCGGGCAGCGCGCGGGCCGGGGCGGCGGGGAAGGTCTCGCAGCGAGGGGGGCGGGCCGGGTCGGGGAGCCGGAGCTCGGCGAGGTCCTTCCAGGTGGAGTGGCGCAGACCGTCGACGACGCAGCGGACGCGGGCCAGCACCCGCCCCTCCTGGGTGGTCCACCCCAGCAGCTCGCCGGAGTACCAGATGCCGCGGTGGTGGATCTCCACGGGCTGCGGGTCGCCGACGAAGAGGCTCACCCCCGAGTTCCCGCTCACGAGGCGGACTGTAGGTGCGGGCTCCGGCCGGGTCGGGAAGGCGCGCGTGCGCCCTGCGGGCTGCGTGACGGGCCAGTCCCACCACTCACTCCGGTGCCTGCCGCAACCCCCGGCGGGGCGGGTTCCGACGCCGTGTAGAGTGGCATCTACCGACGCGGGGTGGAGCAGCTCGGTAGCTCGCTGGGCTCATAACCCAGAGGTCACAGGTTCGAATCCTGTCCCCGCTACCACGTTGGAACGGCCCTCACAGTCGCACTGTGAGGGCCGTTTCCGCATACGCCGGTGTCGGCACCGCCCCGGCGCAGCGCGCGCCCTGCGCACTCGCGGATGCGAGCGCGCCCGGCAGTCTCGAGGAGGAGCAGTGGCTCGACGAGGCCAGCCCCAGACGGGGGCTCGCCGCACCGCACCGCGGAACCAGCGGCGTGCCCGCGGTCCGGAGGACGTGATCTCCGTGCTCGCCCGCGCCGTGCGCGAGGTCGAGGCCGCGGTGCAGCGGGGTGCGGTGACCGCTTCGGTCCGCACGAAGTTCCAGGCCGTCGCCCTGGTGGCGCGGGACGAGCGGGCGCGGGTCCGGGCCGACGAGGAGAGCGGGCCGGCCCACAAGGCCGAACAGCTCAAGCGCCTCGACGGCATCGCCACCATCCTGGCCAAGACCGCGGTGCGCGACTCCGGGCTCCTCGCGCTCCTCGGCGAGGACGCCGTCGTCTCGGGATCGGCCAAGGCGCTCCGGCTGGACATGCTGCGGGCCGCCGGCGTCGAGCCCGCCGTGGAGGAGGCGCCGCCCGAGGAGACCGAGCCGGCCCCGGTCGCTCCCGAGCGCCGCGTCGTCCCCCAGTCGGTGGTCTCCCGGCAGCTGGCCAACCCCTTCCTCGCCCCCGACTTCGAGGCGGCCCGGCAGAACACCCCCCGGCCGCGCCGGCTGGCCGGGTGGGAGCTCCTGGCCCCGCTGCTCAACTCCTTCGAGCGCGCCGGCGGCGGGGCCCCGGCGTGCATGGACCTGCCCTTCCCGACCTCCCGGTTCACGCCGATGGGCTCGGACCTGATGCCGCACCAGGGTCAGCTGGTCGCCGCGGCGGCGGCCGGCCACCGCACGTTCCTGCTCGCCGACGAGCCCGGACTGGGCAAGACGGCCCAGTCCCTGCTCGCCGCCGAGGCGGCCGACGCCTATCCGCTGCTGGTCGTGGTGCCCAACGTGGTGAAGACCAACTGGGCGCGGGAGGCCGGCCGCTGGACGCCGCACCGCAAGGCCACCGTCGTCCAGGGCAACGGCGAGACCGTCGACGGGTTCGCCGACATCGTCGTCGTCAACTACGAGGTGCTCGACCGCCACGTGGGCTGGCTGGGCGAGTTCGGGTTCCGCGGCATGGTCGTCGACGAGGCGCACTTCATCAAGAACAAGACCTCGCAGCGCTCGCAGCACGTGCTGGAGCTCTCCGAGCGCATCCGCGTCCGGTCCCCGCGCCCGCTGCTCATGGCGTTGACCGGCACCCCGCTGATCAACGACATCGACGACTTCCGGGCGATCTGGCAGTTCCTGGGCTGGATCGACGAGGAGAAGCCGCTGGGCGAGCTGATGGAGTGCCTGGAGGACGCCGGTCTGACCCCGGCCGACCCGGGCTTCTACCCCGCGGCCCGGCAGTGCGTGATCGACATGGGCATCGTCCGCCGCCGCAAGGTCGACGTCGCGGCCGACATCCCCGCCCGCCGCATCGCCGACCTCCCCGTCGAGCTCGACGACAAGGCCGGCAGCTCGATCCGCAAGGCCGAGCGCGAGCTCGCCCGCCGACTGGTCAAGCGCTACGAGAGCGCGCTGGCGGCCCGGGAGTCGGCCACCGAGGTCGAGGGCATCGACACCGATCTGGTGCGCAAGGTGGCCGGCTGGGAGCTCAAGGACACCAGCACGAAGACCACCGGCGAGAACGTGTTCGGCATGATGCGGCGCATCGGCCAGGCGAAGGCCTCGCTGGCTGCCGACTACGCGGCCCAGCTCGCCCGCAGCGCCGGCAAGGTCGTGTTCTTCGCCAAGCACGTCGACGTCATGGACGTGGCCGAGGAGTCCTTCGAGCGGCAGGGCATCTCGTACGCGTCGATCCGGGGCGACCAGACCCCGGCCGCGCGGCAGCGCAACATCGACGCCTTCGTCAACGACCCGGACGTCGCGGTCGCGGTGTGCTCGCTGACGGCGGCCGGCGTGGGGCTCAACCTGCAGGTCGCCTCCAACATCGTGCTCGCCGAGCTGAGCTGGACCGACGCGGAGCAGACGCAGGCCATCGACCGGAGTCACCGCATCGGGCAGACCGAGCCGGTGACCGCCTGGCGCATCATCGCCGCGCAGACGATCGACGCCCGGATCGCCGAACTCATCGACAGCAAGGCGGGCCTGGCCGCCCGGGCGCTGGACGGCTCGGACGAGGTGTTCTCCTCCACCGACGTGCAGCTCGAGGCGCTGGTCGCGCTGCTCACGGCCGCGCTCAGCGAGGCGTCGTAGCGACCCGTCGAGGTCGGCGGACCGAAGAGCGCCGACCGGAGATGGGCCCGAGTGTTGTGCGTCACCCCTCCGCTCTCTACCGTCAGCGCTGACCGTTTTGTCTGCGACAGTGAGGCGCCCCGTGTCCGTGAACACTCCTGCCGGCCCCGTCGACTCCCCGGAGTTGGACATCGACGCGATCGACCTCTCCGACCGCGACTTCTGGGCGGAACCGCCGGCGGTGCGGCACGCGGTCTTCGACAAGCTGCGGGCCGAGCGGCCCTTCGCGCACTTCGCCGAGCCGGTGATGGAGGGCATGGAGCCGGGCCCCGGCTACGTGGCCGTGACCCGGCTCGCCGACCTGGACGCCATCAGCTCGCAGCCGGCCGTCTTCTGCTCGGGCAAGGGTGCGGTGTCCATCCAGGACCTTCCGGCCGATCTGAGCGAGTTCTACGGCTCGATGATCAGCATGGACGATCCGCGGCACGCCCGGATCCGGCGGATCGTGGCCAAGACCTTCACGCCGCGGATGCTCGAGCAGGTCATCGACTCCGTGGTCGGCATCGTCGACCAGGTGCTGGTCGAGGCCCGGGCCAAGGCCGAGGCGGGGGACGGCACCATCGACGTCGTCGCCGACATCGCGGCACCCATCCCGCTGCGGATCATCTGCGACATGATGGGCGTCCCCGAGGAGGACCGCCTCCTCGTCCTGAACGCCTCGAACACCATCCTCTCCGGTGGTGACCCCGAGCTGACCGACGAGGAGGACCCGCTCACCGCACTCCTCGAGGCCGGGATGTCGATGGCCGCGCTCATGGAGCGCCTGGCCGCCGAGCGGGTTGCCCATCCCACCGACGACCTGACGACGGCGCTGGTGAACAGCGAGGTCGAGGGCGAGAAGCTCACCCACCAGGAGATCGCCTCGTTCTTCATCCTGCTGCTGGTGGCCGGCAACGAGACGACCCGCACCGCGATCGCGCAGGGCCTGTTCGCGCTGTCGGAGAACCCCGACCAGCGGGAGCGCTGGATGGCCGACCCGTCGCTGGACAAGACCGCCGTCGAGGAGATCGTCCGGTACGTCAGCCCGGTCACCTGGATGCGGCGCACCGCGACCCAGGACGGCGAGGTGAACGGCCACCGGTTCCAGGAGGGCGACAAGTTCCTGCTCTTCTACGCCGCGGCCAACCGCGACCCGGAGGCGTTCGAGGACCCGCACCGGTTCGACATCTCCCGCAACCCGAACAACCACGTCGGCTTCGGCGGGCACGGGCCGCACTTCTGCCTCGGGGCGCACCTGGCCCGCCGGGAGCTCGCCGTGACGTTCCGCCGGCTGTTCGAGATCTGCCCCGACCTGGAGATCACCGGGGAGCCGGCCCGGCTGCGCTCCTCGTTCGTGAACGGCCTCAAGCGGCTGCCGGCCCGGCTCGGTGGTGCGTGATGAGCCGGGTGCAGGTCGACCGGGAGCGCTGCGTCACGTCGGGCGTGTGCGAGTCGCTGGCCCCGGAGGTCTTCGAGATCGACGACGACGGCGTCCTGCAGGTGCGCCGGCCCGAGCCGGACGACGACCAGCTGGACGACGTCCGGGACGCCGTCCAGCAATGTCCCGCGCGGGCCCTCGCGCTGGAGGGATGATCGAAGCGGCCGCTCGCGGGTAGGGCCGTTCCCATGGAACCCACGGTCACGAACGCCCCGGACGCCAGCCGCTACGAGATCCGCGACGGCGACCGGCTGCTCGGTCACGCCGACTACCAGCGGGACGGCGACACATTCGTGTTCACGCACACGGAGGTCGACCCGGACGCCGGGCAGTCCGGTCTCGGCAGCACCCTCGTCCGCGCCGCCCTGGACGACGTGCGCGCCCAGGGCGGGTCCGTCGTCCCGGAGTGCTCCTTCGTGCGCGGCTGGATCGGCAAGCACGACGACTACGCCGACCTGGTCGCGGGCCAGGGGAGCTGAGCCTGCCCGTGGCCGTACGGTCGGCGGTGTGATCCTCGAGCACGCGCTGCTGACCGTCCGGCCGGGCGAGCAGGAGGCCTTCGAGTCGGCCTTCAGGGAGGCGCGGCGGCTGATCGCCGCCGCGCCCGGCTTCCGAGGGCTGCGGCTGTCCCGGTGCCTGGAGCGCGACACCGGCTACCTGCTCCTCGTCGAGTGGGACCGGCTGGAGGACCACACCGACGGGTTCCGCGGCTCGCCGGCCTACCAGGAGTGGAAGGCGCTGCTGCACGGCTTCTACGACCCGTTCCCGGTCGTCGAGCACTTCGCGACCGTGCTGACGGCGGACCCGCCGGCCTGACTCAGGCGGTCAGCGCGGCCCGGTCCGGGGAGTCGCCGAGCTGCTCGACCAGGCCGTCGAGGGGCAGGCCGAGCGCATGGGCCAGCGCGGCCACGGTGAAGAAGGTGGGGGTCGGCACCCGTCCGGACTCGATCTTGCGGAGCACCTCGAGGCTCACCCCGGAGGCCGCCGACACCTCGGCGGCAGCCCGATCGCCACGGGCCTGCCGGAGCAGTGCGCCGAGCCGGCGGCCGCGCTCGCGCTCCTCGGGTGTCAGGGGCGGCCGGACCATGGGCGTGATAGTAATACCGGCCTAGCGTCACCGGAAGCACCGAGGAGAGACCCGTGATCGAGCTGCGCACCCCCGGCGAGCTGGATGCCATGCGTGCGGCCGGCGCCGTGGTCGCCGACATGCACGCCGCCGTCCGTGCGCTGGCCGCACCCGGCGTGCGGCTGACCCAGCTGGACGCCGTCGCCCGTGACGTCCTGTCCGACGCGGGGGCGACCTCGCCTTTCCTCGGGTACGCGCCGCTGTCGACCACCCCGCCCTTCCCGGGCGTGCTGTGCCTGTCGGTCAACGACGTCGCCCTGCACGGCATCCCGACGCCGGAGGTCCTCGACGACGGCGACCTGCTCAGCGTGGACGCCGGCGCCGTGCTCGACGGCTGGGTGGGCGACGCGGCGATGACCTACCCCATCGGCACGCCCCGGCCGGAGGACCTCGAGCTCGTCGCCACCACCGAGCGGGCGCTGGCCGCGGGCATCGCGGCGGCCGTCGTCGGCAACCGGATCGGCGACATCTCCGCCGCCATCGGCGCCGTCGGCCGGGCCGGTGGCTGCGGCATCAACACCGACCAGGGCGGGCACGGGGTCGGGCGCAGCATGCACGAGCCGCCGTCGGTGCCCAATGAGGGCCGCGCCGGACGCGGCGTGAAGCTGCGGGCCGGGCTGGTCATCGCCATCGAGCCGTGGTTCCTCGCCGGGGGAAGCGACGACTACACGGTGGACGCCGATGGCTGGACGCTGCGCAGCGCCGACGGCAGCCGCGCCGCCCACGTCGAGCACACCGTCGCCGTCACCGACGACGGACCCCGCATCCTCACCCTTCCCCGCTGAGCTCCTTCACCATCTCGAGCTCCGGCCCGTTGACGGCCGTGATCTGCACGCCGGTGGCCCGGAAACCGGCCTTCTCGTAGGCCCGGCGGGCCCGCGGGTTCTCCGTGTGCACGAACAGGCGGGCGCGGGGGAGACCCCGCTCGCGCAGCCAGCCGGTGGCCGCCCCGAGCAGCTCGCCCAGCAGACCCCGGCCGCGGTGCTCGGGGGCGAGATAGACGGCCGCGACGTAGCCGGCGGGCTCCTCGATGCGGCGCCCCCCGGCGTCGGTGTCGCCGGCCCGCTCGACCAGCGCGACGACGCTGCCCACCCAGCTGCCGTCCTGGTCGACGGCGACGAACAGTCGTGCCGCCGCGGCAGGCCCGGCGTCGACCGAGGACCCCCGGGTCTGGTCCCGCCAGAACTCGTCGGACCGGGCCGCGGCTTCGGCGTGGGACGTGAGGAACGCGACCGACGCGACGTCATCGGCCAGCGCCGCCAGGCGCAGAGTCCTGGCCTCGCGCCATTCGTGCGCCCGCACGGGCCGGATCGCGTACCGCGTCGTCACGACCCGGATCGTGCCAGCCCGGCGCAGGTGGACGCGCCCGCTTTCTGCCCGGCGTCAGCCGAGCGCCTGCTCCAGGTCGGCCAGGAGGTCGTCGGCGTCCTCGATGCCGACCGACAGCCGGACCAGGTCGCTCGGCACCTCCAGCGGTGAGCCGGCGGCGCTGGCGTGGGTCATCCGGCCCGGGTGCTCGATCAGCGACTCCACGCCCCCCAGCGACTCCGCCAGGGTGAACAGCTCCGTCCGCTCGCACACCCGCAGGGCCGCGTCCTCGCCGTCCCGGAGCCGGAAGGAGACCATCCCGCCGAAGCCGGACATCTGCGACGCGGCGATCTCGTGGCCCGGGTGGTCGGGCAGGCCCGGGTAGAGCACCGCCGACACGTCGCTCCGGGCGGCGAGGAACTCCGCGACCCGGGCGGCGTTGGCGCAGTGCCGGTCCATCCGGACCCCGAGGGTCTTCAGGCTGCGCAGCACCATCCACGAGTCGAACGGGCCCGCGACCGCGCCCATCGCGTTGTGGTTGTAGGCCAGCCGCTCGCCGAGCGCGGTGTCCCGGACCACCAGCGCGCCGCCCACGACGTCGGAGTGACCGCCCAGGTACTTGGTCGTGGAGTGCACGACGACGTCGGCGCCCAGGGTGAGCGGCCGCTGCAGGTAGGGCGAGGCGAAGGTGTTGTCGACGACGAGCAGCGCGCCGGCCTCGTGCGCGATCGCCGCCGTCGCCTCGATGTCGGTGATGTTCAGCAGCGGGTTGCTGGGCGTCTCGCACCAGACCACGCGGGTGGTGGGCCGGATCGCGGCACGGAGCGCGTCGGCGTCGTCCAGGTCGACCGGGGTGTGCTCCAGTCCCCACTCCGACAGCACGCGGGAGATCAGCCGGAAGGTGCCGCCGTAGGCGTCCCCGCCCAGGACGACGTGGTCACCCGACCGGCCGACGGTGCGCAGCAGGGTGTCCTCGGCGGCCAGCCCCGAGGCGAACGCCAGCGCCGTCGTGCCCTCCTCCAGGGCGGCCAGCGCCGCGTGCAGGGTGTCGCGCGTCGGGTTGCCGCTGCGGCTGTACTCGTAGCCGCCGCGCAGCCCCCCGACGCCGTCCTGCTTGTAGGTCGTCGTCAGGTGCAGCGGGGGGATGACCGCGCCGGTCGCCGGGTCGGGGTCCTGGCCCGCGTGGATGGCGCGGGTGTTGAAGCCGGTCATGAGCCGACCGTAGGCGTGAGCCCCGCGAGATGTCCCAGCACGTCCTGGCGGGTGACCACGCCGGCCGGCTTGCCGTCGACGTGCACCAGCAGGGCGTCCGCACCACCGAGCTGGGCGACCGCCGCGCTCACCGCCTCGCCCGATCCCACGATGGGCAGCGGTGGCGACATGTGCTTCTCGACGCGGTCGGCCAGCGACGCCTTGCCGGCGAAGAGGGCGTCCAGCAGCGTCTTCTCGTCGATGGAGCCGACCACCTCGCCGGCGGTGACCGGCGGCTCGGCCCGCACGACGGGCAACTGGCTGACGCCGTACTCGCGGAGGATGTCGATGGCGTCGCGGACGGTCTCGTTCGGGTGCGTGTGCACCAGGGTGGGCGTGCTGCCGCCCTTGGCCTCGAGCAGCTCACCGATGGTCTCGCCGCCGGAGGCCTCGAGGAAGCCGTAGTCGGCCATCCAGGCGTCGTTGAAGATCTTGTTCAGGTACCCGCGCCCGCCGTCGGGCAGGAGCACGACGAGGACGTCGTCCTTCGTCAGCCGCTCGGCCACCCGGAGCGCGGCGACGACGGCCATGCCGCAGGAGCCGCCCACCAGCAGCCCCTCCTCGCGGGCCAGCCGCCGGGTCATCGCGAAGGAGTCGCCGTCGGAGACCGCGACGATCTCGTCGGCGACGTCCTGGTCGTAGGTGGTGGGCCAGAAGTCCTCGCCGACGCCCTCGACGAGGTACGGACGGCCGGTGCCGCCGGAGTACACCGAGCCCTCCGGGTCGGCGCCGATGACCTGCACCCGGCCGCCGGAGGCCTCCTTGAGGTAGCGGCCGACGCCGCTGATCGTGCCGCCGGTGCCCGCACCGGTGACGAAGTGGGTGATCCGGCCCTCGGTCTGCGTCCAGATCTCCGGCCCGGTCGTCTCGTAGTGCGAGCGCGGGTTGTTCGGGTTGGAGTACTGGTCGGGCTTCCACGCGCCGGGCGTCTCGCGGCTGAGCCGGTCGGAGACGGAGTAGTAGGAGCGCGGGTCGGCCGGGTCCACCGCGGTCGGGCAGACGACCACCTCGGCGCCGTAGGCCCGCAGCACGTTGACCTTCTCCTGCCCGACCTTGTCGGGGCAGACGAAGATGCACCGGTAGCCGCGCTGCTGCGCGACGAGCGCGAGGCCGATGCCGGTGTTCCCGCTGGTCGGCTCCACGATGGTGCCGCCGGGCCGGAGCTCGCCGCTGGCCTCCGCGGCGTCGACCATGCGCACCGCGATCCGGTCCTTCACCGAACCGCCGGGGTTGAGGTACTCGACCTTCGCGAGCACCAGCGGCGCATCGGGTCCGAGGTCGCGGGTGACCGAGGACAGCCGCACCAGCGGGGTGTTGCCGACCAGGTCGATGACGGACTCGGCGTACTGCACGGCAGGCCTCCTCGCGGGCCCCGACCACCAGGACCCGTCGGCCACCATCCCACCAGAGGTGACTGCGGAGGGCACCGGGACGAAGATGCGGGCATGACGCTTCCAGCACCCACGCGCACCCTCGGCGGCCTGACCGTCTCCGCGCTCGGCCTCGGCTGCATGGGCATGAGCCAGAGCTACGGCACGGCGGACCGCACGGAGTCCCTCGCGACCATCCACCGTGCCCTCGACCTGGGCGTGACCTTCCTGGACACCTCGGACGTGTACGGCAACGGGCACAACGAGGAGCTCGTCGGCGAGGCGATCGCCGGCCGCCGCGACGAGGTGCAGCTGGCCACCAAGTTCTCCATCTCGCGCGACGAGCGCGGCCGGATGCGCATCGACGGCCGGCCGGAGAACGTGCGGGCCTGCGCCGAGGCCAGCCTGCGGCGTCTCGGCGTCGACGTCATCGACCTCTACTACCAGCACCGCGTCGACGCCAAGGTGCCGATCGAGGACACCGTCGGCGCCATGGCCGAGCTCGTGCAGCAGGGCAAGGTGCGCCACCTCGGGCTGTCCGAGGCGAGCGCCGCCTCGATCCGCCGCGCGGTCGCCGTGCACCCGATCGCGGCGCTGCAGAGCGAGTGGTCGCTGTGGACCCGCGACCTGGAGGGCGGTGCGGGTGGCGAGTCGGTGCTCGGGGTCGCCCGGGAGCACGGCATCGGCATCGTGCCGTTCAGCCCGCTGGGCCGGGGCTTCCTCACCGGCGCGATCACCAGCCCGGACGACTTCGGCGACGACGACTTCCGCAAGAACCAGCCGCGCTTCCAGGGCGAGGCGTTCCAGGCCAACCTGCGCCTGGTCGACGCCGTCCGGGAGATGGCCGCCGAGAAGGGCGCCACGCCCGGTCAGCTCGCCCTGGCCTGGGTGATGGCGCAGGGCGAGGACGTCGTCCCCATCCCGGGCACGAAGCGGCGTAGCTACCTGGAGGAGAACGTGGGCGCCACGGCGGTGCAGCTGACCGCCGACGACCTGGCCCGCCTCGACGCGATCGCGCCTCCGGGGGCGGCCGAAGGCAGCCGGTACCCCGACAGCGGCTACACCTACGGCGACAGCCCGGAGCGCGCCGCGTGAGCGCCGCGCCCGCCGCTCCGGTCACGAGCCGAGTGCGCGGCCGGGACGGCGTCGAGGTGGCGGTGCACCGCTGGGGCGCGCCGGGGGACCGGCCGCCGGTGGTGCTGCAGCACGGCTTCGCCGCCGACAGCCTGCGCAACTGGCAGGACAGCGGCGTCGTGGCGGCGCTGCTGGCCGAGGGGCGCGAGGTGGTCGCCGTCGACGCCCGCGGGCACGGAGCCTCGGACAAGCCGCACGACCCGGCGCGCTACGGCGAGAAGGCCATGGCCGGTGACCTCGCCACGGTCGCCGACGTCCTCGGGCTGGAGCGGTTCGACCTCGCCGGCTACTCGATGGGCGCGATCGTCTCGCTGGTGCTCGCCGGCACCGACCCACGGGTGCGCCGGCTGGTCGTCGGGGGCATCGGCGCGGGCGTGGTGGAGCGGGGCGGGGTGGACACGCGGGCCATCCGGACCACGGCCCTCGTCGCGGCGCTGGAGGCCGACGACCCGGCGTCCATCCCCGACCCGGCCGCCGCCGCCTTCCGCGCCTTCGCCGATCTCACCGGTGCCGACCGGCTGGCCCTGGCCGCGCACGCCCGGGTGGTGCACGCCGAACCGCTGCCGCTGGGGCAGATCGCGGCGCCGACCCTGGTCGTCGTCGGCGACGCCGATCCGCTCGCCGCCCGGCCCCAGGTGCTCGCCGACGCGATCCCCGGCGCCCGCCTGGTGACGGTGCCCGGTGACCACCTGGGCGCGGTGTCCACGCCGGTCTTCGTCGGCGCGCTGGTCGGCTTCCTGGGGGACGACGGGGGGTCGTGACCGGCGGGGTGTTCCTCGGCGCCGACCTCGGTACCAGCGGGCTCAAGGTGGTGGCCCTCGACGACGCCGGCGTCGTCGTGGCCGAGGCGGAACGGGAGTACGCCCACGACCGGCCCGCACCGGACCGGGCCGAGATCGACGTGGGCGTGTGGCGGACGGCCGTCGACGGCGCGGTGGAGGAGCTGGGAGCGGCGCTGGCCGGACGCCCCGTGCTGGCGCTCGGGCTGTCGGGGCAGATGCACGGCGCCGTGCTGGTCGATCCCGCGGGCCGGCCCGTCCGGCCGGCGCTGCTGTGGCCCGACGGCCGTGCCGCCGGCGAGCTGGCGCGCTGGCGGCGGCTGCCGGTCGCCGACCGCGCCGCCCTGGCCAACCCGCTCGTCGCAGGCATGACCGGGCCGATGCTGGCCTGGCTCGCCGCCCACGAACCGGACGCCGTCGCCCGTGCGGCGGCGGTCCTCCTGCCCAAGGACGCCCTCCGGATCGCACTCGTGCCGGGGGCCGAGGTGGCGGTCACCGACCGCAGCGACGCCTCGGCCACCCTGCTGTGGGACGTCGTCGCCGACGGCTGGTCGGCGGCGGCCACCGCGGCGGCGGGCGTGCCGGCGGAGCTGCTCCCTGTCGTGCGCCCGGCCACGGAGGTCGTGGGGATGACGTCGGTGGGCGGCCTCGAGGTGCCGGTGGTGGTCGGCGGCGCGGACACACCGCTGGCCCTGCTCGCGGCCGGGACGACCACGGGGCTGCAGGTGAACCTCGGCACCGGCGCGCAGGTGCTGCAGCCGGGCCGGCCGCCGCGGCCGGTCGCCGACCCGGCCACGCACGGCTACGCCGACGTGTCGGGGAGCTGGTACGCGATGGCGGCGCTGCGGAACGGCGGCTCGGCGTGGGCGTGGGTCCGGGCGGTGCTCGGGCTGAGCTGGGCGGAGCTGGTCGACGCCGCGGCGGGTGCCGCGCCCGGCGCCGGCGGTGTGCTGTTCCGGCCGTTCCTGACCGGCGAGCGCGGCGGGGTCGCCGGACCGCACGACCGCGGGAGCTGGACCGGCCTGAACGGCGGCACGACCCGCGCGGACCTGGCCCGCGCGGCGGTCGAGGGGGTGGGGTTCGCCGTCGCCGCGGCGGCGGGCTCGCTCGGGAGCGGGGACGGTGCGCCCGTCGTCGTCACCGGTGGAGCGGCGCGGGCGCCGGAGGTGCAGCAGGTGCTGGCCGACGTCCTCGACCGTCCCGTCCGGTACCTGCGCCTGCGCAGCGCGTCGGCGATCGGTGCGGCGGTGCTCGCCGCCCGCGGCATCGGTGCCGACGTCGAGCCGGAGCGCCGTCCGGGACCGGTCGTGGAGCCGCGGGCGGATCCCCGGGTGACCGACGCCGCCCGGCGCTGGGCCGACGGCGCAGTCTGACCCCCGGTCCGGGCCCTCCTGGCTCAGTCGGTCGCGGGGCGGAGGTGCCGCAGTGCGGCGTCGTGCAGCGCGCCGTTGGTCGCCAGCGCGCTGCCGCCCGCGGGCCCCGGGGTGCCGGTCAGGTCGGTGAACCGGCCGCCGGCCTCGCGCACGATGACGTCGAGCGCGGCGAGGTCCCACAGCGACACCTCCGGCTCGCAGGCGATGTCGACCGCGCCCTCGGCCAGCAGCACGTAGCTCCAGAAGTCCCCGTACGCGCGGGTGCGCCACACCGAGCGGGTGAGGTCCAGGAAGCCGTCGAGGGCGTCGCGCTCCTCCCAGCCGGACAGGCTCGAGTACGACAGGCTCGCGTCGCCGAGCTCGCGCACCCCGGAGACCGTGCAGCGGACGGCGTTCTCCAGCCGGCGCCCGGTCCACGCGCCGACGTCCTTGGCCGCCCACCAGCGCCGGTTGAGCGCCGGGGCCGACACCAGGCCGACGACGGCCTCGTCGCCGTCCATGAGGGCGATGAGCGTCGCCCACACCGGCACGCCGCGGACGAAGTTCTTCGTCCCGTCGATCGGGTCGAGCACCCACTTGCGCGAGCCGTGCCCGGTGGTGCCGAACTCCTCGCCCATGACGGCGTCACGGGTGCGGGCCCGGCTCAGCGTGATCCGCAGCTGCTCCTCGACGGCCCGGTCGGCGTCGGTCACCGGGGTCAGGTCGGGCTTGGTCTCGACCTGCAGGTCCTGCGCCTTGAACCGCTCCATGCTGATCGAGTCGGCCTGGTCGGCCAGCACGTGTGCCAGCCGCATGTCCTCTGAGAAGCCCCGACCCGACGTCATGGGCACCCAACCTAGTCGGGGTCGGGCCCGCTCCGCCGAACCGCGCCGGGTGGCCAGGCACCTGGATACCGTTCGGGACGTGGACGCAGCGACGATCGCCGGGCTGCTGGCCGACCCCGCGCGGCTGAAGGTCGTCGCCGCCCTGGCGCTGGGCGCCGGCACCCTCGAGGAGGTCGCCGAGGCCGCCGGGCTGCCGCTCAAGGACGTCGCGCTCGCTGCCCGGAGACTGGCCCGCGCCGGCCTGGTGACCCGCGACCGGCACGCCCTCGCGCTGCGCGCCGAGCTGTTCGGAGCCGCCGCGCGTGCCGCCGCGGAGGCGGCGCCGCCGCCCGAACCGCTCTCCGAGGACCCCGCGGAGGACGCCGTCCTGTCCGCGTTCGTCCGCGACGGCCGGCTGACGTCGATCCCCGCGCACCGGACCAAGCGGCTGGTGGTGCTCGACCACCTGGTCCGCGTCTTCGAGCCCGGCGTCCGCTATCCGGAGCGCGAGGTCAACGCGCTGCTGGCCGTCTGGCACCCCGACGTCGCGGCCCTGCGCCGCTACCTCGTCGACGAGGGCCTCCTGTCCCGCGAGGCGGGCGTCTACTGGCGCAGCGGCGGCTACGTCGAGGTGTGAGGGGACCCCTACCGACCTGTCGACACGGGCGCTGGTCGACAGGTCGACCTGTCGCCGAATCGCCTCGACGCCCCCGGGCCGGTCCCCGCACACTCGGCGCGTGCCCACCCCGACCGCCGACTCCTTCGCCGCCCTCGCCCGGTCCTCGCCGTGGCGGTGGACGACCCTGCGCTTCTCGGTGTCCTGGTCCGGCGACAGGTGGGGGACCGGTGCGGTGCGGGCCTGGCTGAGCCGGCCCGACCGGCTGCGGGTCGAGGAACTGGACGGCGCGCTGCTCCAGGTGGTGCGCGACGCTCCGGACGGCGATCGCGCGGTGCCGGTGCTGCGACCCGACGGGCTCGTCGCGTCCCGGCCCGCGCCGTGGGCCTCCGGCACCGACGCCCCGATGTACCAGAACTACCACTGGGTGGCGATGCTGGACCCGGCCGAGCTCGCCGACGGGACCGATCCCGACACCGACGTCCCGGCGCCCGGCGTGGACCTCGGGTCGGTCGCCGAGGTCGAGCACGCCGGCCGCCCGGCGTGGGAGGCGCTCGTGGTGCCGACGCCGGCCTACCAGCCGCGCTGCGGCTGCTGCTCGCTGCTCCGCTCGAGGGACGTGGACGTGGACGAGTACCGGGACCACCCGCAGCACATCCTCGCCGCCTACCCGGATGCGCACCGGGTGCGGCTGGACGTGCAGACCGGGGTCTGCGTGCTGACCGAGGAGCTCGGCGGGCTCACCCCCGGCAAGGGCCACGACGTCGTCATCGAGGCGGTCGACGAGCCGATGGACGACGAGCTGTTCGTCGACCGCCGGCCGCCGCTCCGGCGCCGGTGGGGCTGGTCGCCGGCGCCCGGCGGTCAGTAGCCGGGGCCGACCTGACCGACCGCGCCGAGCAGCACGCGGAGCGCGGCCAGTTGCTCCTGGCGCTCCGGGGGCCCGGCCGCCGCCCACGGGTCCAGCGCGCAGTCGGGGTCCTCGGCGGTGTGCCCGCAGCCGGGCGGGCAGTCGGCCGCCACCTCGGCCATCTCCTCGAACGCGGAGAGGACGTCGGCAGCGGTCACGTGCGCCAGCCCGAACGACCGGATGCCCGGGGTGTCGATGACCGTGCCCCCACCGGGCAGGTCGAAGAGCACCGCCGACGACGACGTGTGCCGGCCCTTGCCGATCTTGCTCACGTCGCCGGTGGCCCGCAGCGCGTCGGGCACGAGCCGGTTGACCAGGGTCGACTTGCCGACCCCGGACTGCCCGACGAAGACGCTCATCCGGTCGCGGATGCGGCTCAGCAGCTCGTCCAGCGGCAGCTCGCGGGACATCGGCACGGCCTCCAGGCGCAGGCCGGCGTACCGGTCCAGCAGCGGCTGGGCGGAGGCGAGGTCGGTCTTGGTCAGGCACAGCAGCGGTTCCAGGCCACCGGCGTACGCCGCCACCAGGCAGCGGTCCAGGAACCCCAGCGCCGGTTCCGGATCGGTGACCGACGTGACGATCACCAGCAGGTCGGCGTTGGCCACGACCACGCGCTCGGTGGGGTCGGTGTCGTCGGCGGTCCGTCGCAGCGACGTCGTGCGCTCCTGGATGGCGACGATGCGCGCCAGGCTGTCGGTGCGGCCGCTGGTGTCGCCGACCACCCGGACGCGGTCGCCGACGACGACGCCGTGCTTGCCCAGCTCCCGGGCGCGCATGGTCGTCACGTCCACCGGGCCCTCGGGCCCCTCCACCCGCACCGTCATCCGGCCGCGGTCGACGGCGATCACGAGCCCGGGGACGGCGTCGTCGTGAGCGGGCCGGATGCGGGTGCGCGGGCGGGAGCCCCGTCGCCCGGGCCGGACGCGGACGTCGTCCTCGTCCATGCGCCGGGCGTCGCGCTGGTGGGCGCTCAGCGGGGCGCTCCGACCGGCTCGCCGAGCAGCCCGGCCCACCGCTCGCGGAAGTCGGGCAGCGTCTTGGTGACCGCCCCGGGGTCGGCCACCTCGACGCCGTCGATCGCCAGCCCGAGCACGGCGGCCGCCATGACCATGCGGTGATCGGCGTAGGAGTCCAGGCGCGCCGGCCGGCGCGGGCCCGGCTCGATCTCCAGACCGTCGGGCAGCTGCCGGACGTGCGCCCCGACGGCGCTCAGCACCTCGTCGAGCGCCTGCAACCGGTCGGTCTCGTGCCCGCGCATGTGCGTGATGCCCGTGAACCGGGACGGGCCGTCGGCCAGTGCGGCCAGTGCGGCCAGCACCGGGACGAGTTCGGTGACCTCGCCGAGGTCGGCGGTCAGCGGCCGGATCGATCCCGTGCCTGTCGCCTGCAGACCCTCGGCAGTACTGGTCACCTCGGCGCCCATCGTCGCCAGCAGCCCGGTCAGCTGGGCGCCGGCCTGGGTGGTCGTTTCTGGCCAGTCGCGCACGGTGACCCGTCCACCGGTGACCAGTGCGGCAGCGAGGAAGGGTGCGGCGTTGGAGAGGTCCGGCTCGACCACGACGTCGCGGGCGGTCACCGGCCCGGGGACGACCTGCCAGCCCCGGTCGGTCGCGGTGACCTGGACACTGTGCTCGCGCAGCGATGCAACGGTCATGTCGACGTGGGGCATCGACGGCACGGCACCGATCAGGGAGAGGTCGATCCCCTCGTCGAACAGGGACGCCCCGAGCAGCAGACCCGACACGATCTGGGACGAGGCGCTGGCATCGACCTCGACCGCGCCGCCGCGGACCCGGCCGGTGCCGTGCACGGTGAACGGGGCCCGGCCGCGCCCACCGTCGTCGATCTGCACACCCGCGACCCGCAGTCCGCCCAGGAGGCCGGCATTGGGGCGCTCCCGCAGTCGCGGGTCACCGTCGACCGTCACCGGGCCGACGGCGAGGGCGGCGACGGGGGGCAGGAAGCGCAGCACCGTGCCCGAGAGCCCGGCGTCGACCGTGGCCGGCCCCCGGAGCGGCGCGGGCGTCACCAGCCAGTCGTCGCCGTCCTCAGCGATCCCCGTACCCAGGGCGCGCAGCCCGGCGGCCATGAGCTCGCTGTCGCGGGCGCGCAGCGGCCGGACCAGACGGCTGGGCCCATCGGCGATCGCGGCCAGGACGAGCTCTCTGGCGGTGATCGACTTGGACCCCGGCAGCGACACGACGGCGTCGACCGGGGCGGGGTGGTGCGGCGCGGACCAGACGTCACTCACGTGATCAGTCTGCCCGTCCACGCCGCACCTGCGTGCACCCGCTCAGCCGGCCTGCGGCTTCTCGGTCTTCTTGACCGGGACCGTGCGCAGCAGCCGCCGGTTGGCGAACTCGAACATGGCCAGCTCGGAGAGCTCGCGGCCGTAGCCCGACCGCTTGATGCCACCGAAGGGCAGCTCGGGCGAGGAGCCGGTCGGCTGGTTGATCCAGACCATGCCCGCCTCGAGCTGCTCGGCCACCGACTTCGCCTGGTCCACGTCGCTGCCCATGACCGTGGCGCCCAGACCGAAGTCGCTGTCGTTGGCCAGGGCGACCGCCTCGGCGGCGTCCTTGACCTTGTAGACGACGGCCGCGGGGCCGAACAGCTCCTCGCGGTAGGCCCGCATCTCCGGCGTGACGTCGGTCAGGATGGTCGCCTCCACGAAGGCGCCCGCGTGGTCGGGACGCTTGCCGCCGGCGACCACGGTGGCGCCCTTGTCGATGGCGTCCTGGATCTGGGCCTGCAGGTCCTGCGCCGCCTTCTCGCTCGACAGCGGTGCCAGCGACGTCGCCGGGTCGGACGGGTCGCCGGGGGCGAAGGTGCCGAACGCCTGCTTGAGGCCCTGGACGAACGGCTCGAAGACGTCCTCGGTCACGATCAGCCGCTTGGACGCCGTGCAGGCCTGCCCCGTGTTGCCCATGCGGCCGGCGGTGGCCGCCTTGACGGTGGCCTCCATGTTCTCGCCGTCCAGGACGATGAACGGGTCGCTGCCACCCAGCTCCAGCACCGACTTCTTGAGGTGCTTGCCGGCGAGCGCGGCGACGGACGAGCCGGCCCGCTCGCTGCCGGTCAGGGTGACGCCCTGGATGCGGGGGTCGGCGATGACCTGCTCGACGTCGGCGATGCGCAGGAAGGTGTTGATGAGCACGCCTGCCGGGGCGCCGGCGTCGGCGAACAGCTGCTCGATGGCCACGGCGCACTGCGGCGTGATCTCCGAGTGCTTGAGGATGACGGTGTTCCCGAGCACCAGGTTCGGGCCGGCGACGCGGACCACCTGGTAGAAGGGGAAGTTCCACGGCTCGATGGCCAGCAGGGCGCCGACCGGCTTGGTCTCGATGACCGCCTCGCCGCCGCCCATCATCGGCTCGATGGACGTGGGCTCGAGGAACTTCGGGCCGTTGCCGGCGTAGTACTTCAGGATCATCGAGCAGAGGAAGAGCTCGCCGACGGCCTCGTCGCGACGCTTGCCCATCTCCGTGGTGATGAGGGCGGCGTAGTCCATGATCCGCTCGTCGAGCAGCTCGGCGGCCTTCTGGACCACGGCCGCGCGCTCCTCGACGGAGCGGTCACGCCACTCCAGGTAGGCGTTGTGCGCCTGCCCGATGATGCCGTCGATCTCCGACGTCTCGGTGAACGGGAACTCCTTCTCCGTCTCCCCGGTGAACGGGTTGACGGTCGCGTAGCGCCGTTCGGCGCTGTCGCTGGCGGTCGTGGGGGCGTTCTGCGTAGCGGTCACGCGGTGATCCTCGTCTCTGGTGGGCTGTTCCGCCTAGGCCTACCCCACGAGTGCCCGGCTGTCACGGGCGGCCGGGTGTCAGCGCACGCACCTAGAGTGCGAACGGTCAGCCGTCCCTGCCCAGGAGGCCCCCATGTGCGGTCGCTACGCCGCCAGCCGCAAGCCCGAGGACCTGGCGCTGGAGTTCGAGGCCGTGCCGGCGGGGGGACAGCCGCCGGTGCCGGCCGACTTCAACGTCGCGCCGACCAAGGACGTGCACGTGGTGCGCTGGAAGAAGGAGCGCGACGCGGAGGGCGCGCTGACCGGGGGCGGGCACCGGGAGCTGCGGCCGGTCCGCTGGGGGCTGGTGCCCTCGTGGGCCAAGGACGCCGCCATCGGCAACCGGATGATCAACGCCCGCGTCGAGTCGCTGACCGAGAAGCCCGCCTTCCGCACCGCGGCGCGCACCCGGCGCTGCCTGGTACCGGCCGACGGGTGGTACGAGTGGGCCAAGCGGCTGGACAGCCCGGGCAAGCAGCCGTACTTCATCACCCCGCAGGACGGCTCGGTCCTCGCGCTCGCGGGGCTCTGGGAGGTGTGGGGCCGGGGCGAGGACCGCCTCTACACCTGCACCGTCGTCACGTCCCCCGCCACCGGCGCGCTGCAGGAGATCCACGACCGCATGCCGCTGGTCCTGCCGCGGGACCGGTGGGCGGCGTGGCTGGACCCCGCCCGCGAGGACGTCGAGGAGCTCGCCGGGCCGACCCCGCCGGAGCTCGTGGAGACCCTCGAACTCCGGCCGGTGAGCACCGCGGTGAACAACGTGGCCAACAACGGCCGGCAGCTCACCGAGCGGGCCGAGACCGTCGCGGAACCGGCCGACCAGCCGGCGCTGTTCTGACGTGGGTGCCACCGCCGCGACCGGCGAGCTCCCCGCGGCGCCTCCGGCCGCGGTCCCGCTGCCGGGCTGGGTCGCCGCCACCGTCACCTTCCTCAGCTCCGGGGCCGTCCTGGTCATGGAGATCGTGGGGCTGCGGCTCATCGCGCCCTACGTCGGTGTCACGCTGCAGACCAGCACCGCCGTCATCGGGTTCGCCCTCGCCGCCATCGCGCTCGGGGCGTGGACGGGCGGCGCCGTCGCGGACCGCATCGATCCCCGCAGGCTGATCGCCCCGCTGATGGTGGCCGGCGGCGCGCTGGTCATCGCCGTCCTCCCGCTCGTGCGCTTCGCGGGCTCCGTCGTGACCGGAGCGGACGCGGGCGCGGTGCTGCTGCTGGCCGCGGTCGCCGTCGTGGTGCCGGCCGCGCTGCTCTCGGCCGTGCCGCCGATGGTGGTCAAGCTGCAGCTGTCGAACCTGGGGGAGACCGGCGCGGTGGTCGGCCGGCTGTCCGGGATCGGCACGCTGGGCGCGATCGCGGCCACCTTCGTCACCGGGTTCCTGCTCATCGCCGTCCTCCCGAGCAGCGTGATCCTGGTGGGCACCGGCGTGGTCACGGTTGCGGCGGGCCTGGCCCTGGGCGTGCTGCTGCGCCGGGGCTCCGCGGGCGGCCAGGGGCGGGTGCCCGTGGCGCTGGTGCTCCTCGCGGTCGTCGGTGCGCTCCTGGCCGCGGTCGCGCCGACCCCGTGCGAGGAGGAGACCGCCTACCACTGCGCACGGGTCGTCGCCGACCCCGAACGGGACTCCGGCCGGGTGCTGATGCTGGACACGCTCCGGCACTCCTACGTCGACCTCGAGGACCCCACGCACCTCGAGTTCGAGTACGTGCGGGCCATCGCCGCCGTCACCGACGCCTCCTTCCCGGCGGGGGAGCCGGTCTCCGCCCTGCACATCGGGGGCGGCGGGCTGACGCTGCCGCGCTACCTGGCGGAGGTGCGGCCCGGCACCGCGAGCCGGGTGGTCGAGGTGGATCCCGGTGTGGTGGCCATCGACCGGGAGCAGCTGGGCCTGGAGACCTCCGACGCGCTGCGTGTCGACGTGGCCGACGGCCGGGTGGGCCTGGCCGAGGAGCCGGCGGGGGAGCGGGACCTCGTCGTCGGGGACGCCTTCGGTGGTCTCTCCGTCCCGTGGCAGCTCACCACCCGGGAGGCCCTGCAGCTGGTCGACCGCTCGCTGACCACCGAAGGCATCTACGCCGTCAACCTCATCGACCACCCGCCGCTGGACTTCGTGCGGGCGGAGCTCGCCACCCTGCGCGAGGTGTTCGACCACGTGGCGCTGCTGGCACGGGTGCCGGTGCTCACGGGTGAGGACGGCGGCAACGTCATCGCGGTCGCCTCCCAGCGGCCGCTGGACACCGAGGGGATCGCCGCCGCCCTGCTCGACCACGACCTCGCCTGGCGCGTCGCCGAGGACGCGGACCTGGACGCCTTCGTCGGCGACGCCCCGGTGCTCACCGACGACCACGCCCCGGTCGACCAGCTGCTCACCCCGTACGGCCGACCCTGACGGGGTGCGTCAGCGCGCGAGGGCCGCGGTCCGGGCGCCGGTGAGCCGGATCAGCTCGTCGGGCGGGAGCTCCACCTGCAGCCCGCGCCGGCCGGCGCTGACCAGCACCGTGGGGAAGTCCAACGCCGACTCGTCGACGACGGTGGGCAGGCGCGTGCGCTGGCCGAACGGGCTGATCCCACCCCGCACGTAGCCCGTCGCCCGCTCGGCGTCGGAGGCCTCGGCCATCACCGCCTTGCGACCTCCCGCGGCCGCGGCCAGCGCCTTGAGGTCGAGTTCGCCGCTGACCGGTACGACGGCCACGGTCATCGCCCCGTCCACCCGCGTGACCAGCGTCTTGAGCAACCGCCGGGGGTCGGCACCGAGCGCGGCCGCGGCGGCCTCGCCGTAACCGGCGCCTGCGGAGCCGGGGTCGTAGGGGCGCAGTGTGTGCGGCACGGACGCCTGCTCCAGTGCCCGGATCGCGGGGGTCGCTGCCATGCACGGAGCCTAGGGCGGCCGGCGCGGCGGGAATCGGCGTGCGCCCCGTCCGGTTGCACCGGCCGTGAGCAGCACCGTCTCCAGCACCCGCCCGCGGGTCGCGCGCCGGCGGCCCCCAGGCCGTCCGGATGCCGCGCGGCTAGGATCGATCGACGTGGCGCCCCGGATCAGGGGTGCCCAGAGAGGACGGTCGGTGCCCGAGGAGCCCACGATCGACGACCCTGGTCAGACGCCCGTCGGTGCCCCGGTGGAGGTTCCCGAGGCACGCGAGGGCGGTAGCCGCACGGAGGTCGCCGAGACCCGTGCCGAGCGGGATGCCCGCTTCGAGCGCGACGCCCTGCCCTACCTCGACCAGCTCTACCCGGCCGCACTGCGGATGACCCGCAACCCGGCCGACGCCGAGGACCTGGTCCAGGAGACGTTCGTCAAGGCGTACTCGGCCTTCCACCAGTTCGCCGAGGGCACCAACCTCAAGGCGTGGCTGTACCGGATCCTGACGAACACCTACATCAACAGCTACCGCAAGAAGCAGCGGCAGCCGCAGCAGTACCCCACCGACGAGATCCAGGACTGGCAGCTCTACGCCGCCGAGGAGCACAGCTCCAGCGGGCTGCGCTCGGCCGAGATCGAGGCGCTGGACCACCTGCCGGACTCCGACATCAAGGAGGCCCTGCAGCAGCTGCCCGAGGACTTCCGGCTGGCGGTGTACCTCGCCGACGTCGAGGGCTTCGCCTACAAGGAGATCGCCGAGATCATGGGCACGCCCATCGGCACGGTGATGTCCCGGCTGCACCGCGGACGCCGCGGGCTGCAGAAGCTGCTGGCCGACTACGCCCGCGAGCGCGGTTTCGTCCGCGCCGGAGCCGGTGAGGAGGCGAGCTCCTGATGGCCGACGACGCCCCTCAGCGTGACGAGCCGATCGAGATCAACTCCTGCGACGACGTGCTGACCCACGTGTTCGAGTTCCTCGACCACGAGACCAGCGACGCACGTCGGGGCGTGATCGCCGAGCACCTCGAGGACTGTTCCTCGTGCCTGCGCGAGTTCGGCATCGAGCAGGAGTTCAAGGCGCTGGTCCGGCGCCGGTGCGGCGGGGACGTGCCGCCGCCGTCGCTGCGCGAGCGGATCAAGATGCAGCTGACCAGCGTCTCCTTCGAGGAGGACGGCACGCAGGTCACCGTCGAGCGGATCACCGTCGAGCGCTCCGGCGACTGAGCCGGCAGGACGGCGAAGGCCCCGTTCCCGCAGCAGCGGGGACGGGGCCTTCGTGCGTTCGCAGCCCTCGACGAGAGCATGTGCTCAAGCGTTGGGGCGCTTGCCGTGGTTGGCGCCGCTCTTCTTGCGAGCGCGACGCTTGCGTCCACGCTTGGACATCGCTGCCCTCCTCTCTCTGCCGGTGGGCCGCCGTGACCCGGTGGTTCGCGGACCCGGACGACGGCGCACGTATCGTGCGCGGCGGCGCCGGACCAGCCAAGCTGACAGCGCCAGCCTCTCACGGGGCAGCGGCGGGCATGCGCCCGGCGGGGGAACGCAGGAGGAGCCGTGGCACAGGTGGGGATCCAGAGCGTGCTGGTGGCCGGGCGAGGGCCCGCCGCCTGCGGCGTGATCGCCTCGTGCGGGCGGCTCGGTGTCAAGGCCGTGGCCGTGCACTCCGAGACCGAGCGCTCGGCGCGGCACGTGCGGATGGCCGACGAGGCCGTCCTGCTCGGCGCGGCTCCCGCCGCGGAGTCCTACCTGGCCGTCGACCGCATCGTCGAGGCCGCGCGCCGCAGCGGCGTCTCCGCGGTGCTGCCCGTCCCGCCCGCGCTGGCCGGCAACGTCCGGCTGGCCGCCGCCGTCCGCGAGGCCGGCCTGCTGTGGGTCGGCCCGGACCCGGACGTGCTGGAGCGGCTCGGGGGCGACGGCGCCGAGCCGGCCAGCGAGCGCGGGCTGCTGGCCTGGGTGACCGACGACGGGCTGCGCTTCCTCACGCCCGTCGTGCGCGACCGTGCCGCCGGCATCGCGCGGGTCTCCTGGACCCCCGACGTCCCGGCGCCGGTGCCCGCCGCTGCCGGCCGGCTCGCCGAAGTGGGCTGGCGCGGCCTGGTGACGGTGGGCATCGCGCCCGACGGCGAACTGGCCGAGGTGGCCGCCGGCTTCTCCCTGGACATCGCCGTCCTCGAGCGCGCACACGGCGTGGATGCCGTGGAACTGGCCCTGCACAGCGCGGCGCCGCCGCGCGGCGAGGCCCACGACCCCACCTCTGCGCCGTGGCGCCCGGCCGTGGCCGTGCAGCTGCGCGCCACCCTCCCGCCGGGGGAGGCGGGGCGGATCACCGGTCGGCTGCCCGGCACGGGGCGCCCCCAGCCGCGACCCGGTCCGGACGTCGACCTGGTCGCCGTGGGTGGGTACGAGCCGGGCGATCGGCTGGACGGCTGGTACGACGCGCTGCTGGCCATGGTCAGCGCCGGCGCCCCCGACACCGCCTCGGCCGCGCGCGCCGCGAGCGAGGTGCTGTCCGGGCTGCCCGAGGTCGGGGTGCCGCACGACGGCCCGGAGGTCTGCGGCGTGCTGCGACGGCTCGCCGACGCCGACGCCGATGCCGTGCCGGGCGCCTGAGCCCGGGCGCCGTGCCAGGATGACGGCAGGCGCCGTGATCTCGGCGCGGCGGTGCGCGAAGGAGGTCCGGTGGCGGTCGAGGAGATCCACGCCGAGATGGTCTCCAGCGTGTGGAAGGTGCTGGTGACGCCCGGCGCGGAGGTCGCCGCCGGGGACACCCTGGTCATCCTCGAGTCGATGAAGATGGAGATCCCCGTCCTCACCGAGCTGTCCGGCGTCGTCCAGGCGCTGCACGTCGTCGAGGGCGAGGTGCTCCAGGAGGGCGACCTCATCGCGACCGTCGCGAGCTAGGCGCGCCCGGGCGCTCGCGTCAGAGGTCGAGGGTGTAGACGAGCAGGTCGATGCCGGGGACCGGTGACCAGTCGCGCTCGGGTAGCCGCGTGAAGCCCAGCCGCTCGTAGAGCCGGTGCGCCGCGGTCATCGCCGTGCTGGTGGACAGCACCATGCGCCGCTTGCCGGCTGCGCGGGCACGTCGCAGGCACTCGGTCATCAGGAACGCCCCGATGCCCTGCCCCTGCGCAGCCGGGTCGACGACCAGCATGCGGACGGCGGCCTCGTCGGCGGACTCCGTGACCTCGCCGAAGTCGCCGTCGAGGACGAGGGCCACGCTGCCGACCAGCCGGTCGGCCTGGTCGCGGACGACGAGCAGCTCGGCCAGCCCGGCCCGTCGCGCCACGTCGGCCAGCTCCACGCCGTAGTCGGGGCCGGCCAGCCCGCCGCCGACGTAGACGGAGACGGTCAGCTCGGCGATGGCCGCGTGATCCGCGGCGGTGGCGCGCTCGATGCGGACGGCGGGCGGGGCGGGGACGTCGACCACGTGGAGCAGCCTAGGCACCCGGGATCTCTAGGCTCGGTCGCACCATGAACAGCCTCTCCGAGCGCCTCACCCGTGGATCGGCCTCCGAACCCGCCCAGGTCGACCACTGCCGCCGCCTGGTCGCCGACTGGCAGCTGCTGGCCGACCTCTCCTTCGCCGACCTGACGCTGTGGGTGCCGTTGGCCGAGGGGGCCTGGTGGTGCGTCGCCCAGGTGCGCCCGCTCACCGCCCCGACCAGCCGCCCCGAGGACCTGGTCGGCGTCGAGGTCGCGGGTGCCGGCGCCCAGCCCTTCCAGGCGGCCTACCGCGAGGGGCGCCCCGTGACCGACGGCACCCCCGACCGGTCCGGGGCCCCGCCCCGCCGCCGCGAGGTGATCCCGGTCCGCCACGACGGCGTGGTCGTGGCAGTGCTCGCCCGGGACACCAACCTGGCGGTGACCCGCGCCCCGTCCACGCTGGAGCTGACCTACCTCGACATCGCCGCCGATCTCTGCCTCATGGTCTCGGCGGGGACCTTCCCGCCGGAGAAGCTGCAGGACGCCGAGATGACCCCGCGGGTGGGCGACGGGCTGCTCCGGCTCGACCGCCAGGGCCGCGCCGTCTACGCCAGCCCGAACGCCCTGTCGGCCTATCGGCGGATCGGCGTGGCCGGCGACGTCGTCGGCTGCGACCTGGCCGAGGTGACCCGTGCGGCGGCGCGCGAGCGCGTGGCCGGGGAGGAGGCCGGCGCCGGCATCGCGGCCGCCGTCGCGGGGCGGTTCCCCGACCCGATGGACGTCGAGGCCGCCGCCGCCACGATGTTCGTGCGGGCCCTGCCCCTGCGCGCTCCCGGCGGCGAGCCCGGCGCGCTCGTGCTGGTCCGGGACGTCACCGACGTGCGCCGCCGCGATCGGGCGCTGCTGAGCAAGGACGCGACGATCCGCGAGATCCACCACCGCGTGAAGAACAACCTGCAGACCGTCGCTGCGCTGCTGCGGCTGCAGGCCCGGCGCATGACCGAGCCGGCCGCGCGTGCCGCCCTGGAGGAGTCGGTGCGCCGGGTCGCCTCCATCGCGGTGGTCCACGAGACGCTGGCCGGCAGCCGGGAGGACGTCGTCGACGTCGACCAGGTGCTCGACCAGGTGATGCCGATGCTGGGGGACCTCACGTCCGTGGGCCCGGCCGCGCGCACCCGGCGCACCGGCTCGTTCGGCGAGCTGCCGGCGGCCGCGGCGACGCCCCTCGTCCTCGCCGTCACCGAACTGCTGCACAACGCCGCCGAGCACGCCTTTCCCGAGGGCGAGCCCGGGGTCATCGAACTGGTTGCCGAGCGGACCGGTGACGACCTGGTCGTGCGGGTCCGCGACGACGGCCAGGGGCTGCCGGAGGAGTTCGACCCCGCTGCCGGTCAGGGCCTGGGGTTGCAGATCGTGCGGACGCTCGTGGTGAGCGAACTGGGCGGCACCCTGGACATGGGGCTGCCACCGGGGGAGCGCGGCACCGAGGTCGTGCTCACCCTCCCGGGCGCCGGGCTCCCGCGCCGTTAGCCGAACCGCCCGGACGAACGCCGAGGCCGGTCCGGGAAGATCCCGGACCGGCCTCGTGGCGATCGGTCGGGCCGCCGTGCGGCCCGGAGTGCTCCCCGGTCAGGCGGTGCGGACCCGGGTGCGGGCCTGGCGACGCTTGAGGGCGCGCCGCTCGTCCTCGGACAACCCGCCCCAGACGCCGGAGTCCTGACCCGAGCTGAGGGCCCAGTCCAGGCACGACTGCACCACGGGACAGCGCTGGCACACGGCCTTGGCCTGGTCGATCTGGACGACTGCGGGGCCGGCTGTCCCGATCGGGAAGAACAGCTCGGGGTCTTCGTCCCGGCAGAGCGCGCGGTGGCGCCAGTCCATGGCTGTGTTCTCCTCGGTGTCGTCTACGGCTGCTACGTCAGTCGCTGAACCCGGTCCGGCATGCCGGACCGACGCGGCCGGGCGGACACCGGAAGTCCCAGCGCCTTGTCGGCAGCGACTGCCTGCCTTGTTACCGGCAGGTTGCGTTCTGGATGCGATGCTTTCACGCGACCGTCGCCTGTCAAGCGAAACCAGCTCGACGCGGACCCCCGCGTGAGCAAGCTCACCACGGCCGTGCTAGGCCCGCCACTCGGCAGGGCGAGGCTGCTTGCGCTCGCCGCCGATACCTGCGTGGCCGGCGTCAGGAGACGACGCGCAGGGCGTCCGGCACGGAGCGCAGGCGCAGCGCCGTCGCCGTGCCGAGGTGGTCGCCGTCGACCTGCCAGCCCTGCGGCCGGCCCGCGGTCAGCGACAGCTCCGGCAGGTCGTGCCGCCGGTGCAGGCCGCGGCCCCGGAGCTGCGGCCGGGGGGACAGTGCCTGGCGCAGGGTGCGCAGCATGCCGACGGGGTTGGTGCGGCCCAGGGCGAAGACGTCGAGACCGGTGTCGAACGAGGCCTCGGGCGAGGGGTTGACCGGCCGCGCGCCCAGGTAGGTCCACGGGCTGACGTTGGAGATCAGGCAGAGGAACAGGTCCTCGACCGGGGCCTCACCGGGGACCTGCAGGGTCATGGCCGGCCGGCGCCGCTCGCGGCCCAGGAGGAAGGCGTTGGTCGCCTCCCGGACGTACAGCGCCCCGGTGGAGCGGCGACCCCGGGACCGCTGCGCCTCCACCCGCGCGATGACCTCGGCGTCGAACCCGAGGCCGGCGGCGAAGACGAACCAGCGGGGCGTCGTCCACTCCGGCTGCTGCGCCGCGTCGACCTCGGCGGCGCGGGCCGCGGCGTCCGGGTCCCCACCGGCGAGCGGGGCCGTGCTGGTGCCCGCGGCGCTCGCCGTGCCCAGCGACACCGTCCGGGTCCGGCCGGCCCGGATGGAGGCGAGGATCTCGGCGGTGGCCTCGACCGGGTCCCGCGACCGGCCGAGCGCGCGGGAGAACACGTTGGTCGAACCCCCGGGCACGACGGCGAGCATGGGCAGATCGGGGCGGGGGCCCTTCCCCAGCAGCCCGTTGACCACCTCGTTGACGGTGCCGTCGCCCCCGAGCGTGACCACCAGGTCCAGCCCGTCGGCAGCGGCGCAGGCGCCCAGTTCCCGACCGTGCCCGCGGTGCGCGGTCTCGGCGACGTCGACCTTCAGTTCGCTGGCCAGGGCGCCGACGAGGACGTCGCGCATCTTGGCGGTGGTGCTGGTCGCCGCCGGGTTGACCACCACGAGCGCGCGCATGGAGTCCAGGCTAACGGCGCGCCGTTCCCGGGCGTGGGAGGTGCGCCCGACGGTGACGCCGGCCGGGGCGGGACCCGCGTAATCTCGCCGTCGTGCCCGAGCAGACGCCGCGCCGGCTGGCCGACCGCCTCTTCGGCGCGGTCAGCGCCGCACCCGAGCCGCGGCCGCGGCAGCCGCGCCCCGAGGCGCCCTCGGCGGTGCGCCAGGCCGCCGTCCTCGTCGCCGTGGAATCGGCCTGCCTGGTCGCACTGGCCGCGGTGCTGCTGTGGCTGACCCTCACCGGGGACCCCGAGAGCGTGTCCCGTGCCCTGGCCGAGGTCGTCCTCGCCGGGCTGGTGGCGGGGCTGCTGGGGGCGGCCGCGGCCGGGCTGCGCCGCCTCGCGGGCTGGGCGAGGGGACCGGTGATCGCCCTGCAGATCCTCGTCGCCGCGTCCGGCTTCGTCGCGGCCTTCCAGGCCGGTCGTCCTGAGATCGGCGTCCCGCTCCTGGCCGTGTCCGCGGCCGTGCTCTACCTGCTGCTGACCCCCGAGGCGCGGCTCGCCTACCTGGACCGCTGAGGAGCCTCAGACGAGGTCGATGACGTCGGCGATCGAGTCGAGGATCCGTCCGGGGCGGAACGGGAACCGGGCCACGTCGGCCGCTGCGGTGGAGCCGGAGAGCACGAGGATCGTGTCCAGCCCGGCTTCGATGCCGGCGACGACGTCGGTGTCCATGCGGTCGCCCACCATCATCGTGGACTCCGAGTGCGCCTCGATCCGGTTCATCGCGCTGCGGAACATCATCGGGTTGGGCTTGCCCACGAAGTAGGGCTCGGCGCCCGTCGCGCGGGTGATCATCGCCGCGACCGAACCGGTGGCCGGCAGCGGGCCCTCCGGCGAGGGGCCGGTCACGTCCGGGTTGGTGGCGATGAACCGGGCACCGCGGCCGACCAGGCGGATCGCGCGGGTGATGGCCTCGAAGGAGTAGGTGCGGGTCTCGCCGAGCACCACGTAGTCCGGGTCGGTGTCGGTCATGACGTACCCGACCTCGTGCAGCGCGGTGGTCAGGCCGGCCTCGCCGATCACGTAGGCGGAGCCACCCGGGAGCTGGGTGTGCAGGAAGTCGGCGGTGGCCAGCGCGGAGGTCCAGAGCGACTCCTCCGGCACGTGGAGCCCGGTGCGGGCCAGCCGCGCGGCCAGGTCGCGGGGGGTGAAGATCGAGTTGTTGGTGAGCACGAGGAAGCGGCGGCCGCGGTCGACCAGCCGCTCGAGGAACTCGGCCGCTCCGGGGAGTGCCTTCTCCTCGTGCACGAGGACGCCGTCCATGTCGGTCAGCCAGCACTCCGCCGGGAGGCGCTCGGTGGTCACGGCGGCCACGCTAGTGCCCGGAGGCGACCGGGACCGGCCCTACCGCCGGCGGGCGTCGGCGAAGGTGGCGAGTGCGTCGTCGGTGAGCCGGAAGACGGTCCACTCGTCCATCGGGACGGCGCCCGCGGCGCGGTAGAAGTCGATCGACGGGGTGTTCCAGTCCAGCACCGACCACTCCAGCCGCGAGTAGCCCCGCTCCACGCAGACCGCGGCCAGCGTCCGGAGCAGTTCCCGGCCCAGCCCCCGCCCGCGGTGCCCGGGCTGCACGTAGAGGTCCTCCAGGTAGATGCCGTGGGTGCCCCGCCAGGTGGAGAAGTTGAGGAACCACAGCGCCACGCCCACGACGTGCCCGTCCGCGTCGGTGGCGACGTGGCCGAACAGGGCGGGGGAGTCGCCGAACAGGCACGCGGAGAGCTGCTCCTCGGTGAGACGCACCTCGGACAGGGCGCGCTCGTAGTCGGCCAGCTCCCGCACCAGACCCACCACCGCCGGGACGTCGTCCGGACGGATCGGCCGCACGCTCACGTGCCCTCCTCGCTGGCGCTCGTCGTTCCCGTGCGCGCCGCTGCTCTGTCCTCGCGTGACCTCGCGAGCTCGGTCACGAGAGCGCCTCCTTGACCGAGGACGGCACGAAGCGCGCCAGCGGGGTCAGCACCGGCACGAGCACCGGCGCGAACAGGTAGCCGTAGGCCAGCACGATGGCGGTGACGACCGGCGCCACCGCGACGGCGACGACGAGCACCGCGGCCACGGCCACCGGGCCGTAGGGCTTGCCGCTGCGCGGGCTGACCAGCGAGCGGAACGAGCGGTAGCGGACGTTGCTCACCATCAGCAGCGCCGGGACCGCCATGACGAGCAGCACCCACAGCCGGTCGCGGCCCTGCATCTGGTCGCCGAACGCGAACACCGACGCCAGCACCACGCCGGCCGCGCCGGGGCTGGGCATGCCGGTGAAGTACCGCTTGTCGGCGGTCGGGTCGATGGTGACGTTGAAGCGGGCGAGCCGGATGGCGGCGCACGCCACCCACAGGAAGCAGGCCACCCAGCCCAGCACGTCCCATTCGTCGCGGCCCTCGGAGAAGAGGGTGAAGGCCACGAGCGAGGGCGCGAGCCCGAAGGAGACGAGGTCGGCGAGGGAGTCGAACTGCAGCCCGAAGGGGGTCACGGCGCCGACCTTGCGGGCCACGGCGCCGTCGACGATGTCGAAGAGCACCGACAGCCCGATGAGTATCGCGGCCAGCCCGTGCTCGCCGCGGATCGACACCAGGATCGCGCCGAAGCCGCACCCCATGTTGGCCAGCGTGAACAGGCTGGGCAGGGTCGCCAGCGCGCGCCGTCGGGAGCCGCGGACGGAGCCCCGGACGAACTCGACGGTGGCCGTGCGGCGCGTGGGCACCGGGGGCCTCAGCGGGTCGCGGGCCAGCGGGCGATGACGGTCTCGCCGCCCCGCACGCGCTGTCCCTTCGTCACGGTGAGCTCGCACTCGAGCGGCACGAAGACGTCCATCCGGGAGCCGAACTTCATCAGGCCCATCCGTTCGCCGGTCTCGAGGCGCTGGCCGACGCCGGTGCGGGTCACGATCCGGCGGGCCAGGACGCCGACGATCTGCCGGAAGACGACGGTGCGGGTGGCGGGGCCGTCGGAGTTCCGGAGCCACAGCTCGCTGCGCTCGTTGCGGTGGGCCGACTCCCGCCGGTAGGCGGCCAGGAAGCTGCCCGGGCGGTACGAGCTCTCGACGACCTCACCGCGGTACGGGGACCGGTTCACGTGCACGTCGACGACGGACAGGAAGACGCTCACCTGCTGCCAGTCGCCATCGGGGGCCACGCCCTCCTGCGGCTCGCCGGCGACCATGACGACGCCGTCGGCGGGGGAGACGACCTCGTCGGGGTCGGGCGCGATCCGGTCGCAGCGCCGGTCGGGATCGCGGAAGAAGAGGGCCATGTAGGCCGACAGCGCCAGGAGAGGCCAGCCGGCCCGGCCCAGGCCGCGGCGTCCGGTCACCCGGCCGGCGACGGACAGCACGGCAGCCGGAACCAGGGGTCCGGTGAGGAAAGGCCACCCGGCCCGGTCGATGCGCATCGTGACTGAACCGTACCGGCCGGGCCTCGGATCAGGCCGGGCGTGCGGTGGTGCCCGGAGCGGAGGCCCGTTCCGGGTCGGCGCCGTGCTCGGTGGTGCGCTCCCGGGGCGGACCGCCGTACCAGTCGAGGCAGACCATGGTGGCGTCGTCGCGCAGGTCGTTCCCGGTCGCCCGCAGCACCGCGGCGCCGAGCTCGTGGACCACCTCGCGCGGGTGCAGGTCGGCGCTGTCGGCCAAGGCCGCGGCGACGTCGAGGGCGGCGGCGTCGCGCTCCAGCATGCCGTCGGTGAGGAAGACGATCCGGTCGCCCGGTTCCAGCGGGAACGGCTGCACCTCGAAGGTCTTGCCGGGGAGGACGCCGAACGGTGCCTCGACCTGGAGCGCGATCTCCTCGACCTTCCCGTCGCGCAGGCGCAGCGGGAGGGTGTGGCCGGCGTTGACGATGTGCGCGGTGGCCGAGTGCAGCTCGACGCGCAGCAGCTGGCCGGTGACGAACTGGCCGACGGCGGCGTTCTCGGCCAGGGAGTCGTTGGCGTAGGCGGCCTGCTCGGCCAGGCCCATGCCCCGGCGGCGCCCGTTGCGCAGGCTGCCCACCAGCAGCGTCGCCAGGAGCGCGGCCTCCACCTGGTGGCCGACGGCGTCGGTGATCGAGATCTGCAGGCAGTCGCGGTCGAGGGAGTAGTCGAAGGTGTCGCCGCCGACGGAGCTGGCCGGCTCCAGCCAGCCGGCGAGGGTGAACTGCCCGGCCTCGCAGGTGTAGGACGCCGGCAGCAGCCGGCGCTGGATCTCCGCGGCGAGGGCGAAGGGCGTGGAGCGCTGTCCCCACTCGAACACGTCGGTGTGCCGGCGGGCGGCGATCACCACGTAGGCCAGGGCGTGCGCGGCGCTGCTGATGTCGGCGATCTCGCCATCGGTGGGGTACCGGGGGAGCTCCAGCTCCAGCAGCCCGATGGCGTCGCCGCGGTCGGTGACCGGGACGAGTACCCGCGCGCCGTCCTGCAGTGCCTCGACGGCGGGACGCTGGGTGCGCAGCACCTGCTCGTACCGCGTGCCGGGCAACGGCAGCGTCTCGGCCTGCTCGATGCCGTGGCTGCGGGCGCCGGTGACCGGGTCGGTCGACGTCAGCCGGACGACGGCCCGGCCGCTGAAGTCGGCGATGAGCAAACTCACCGTCCGGGCGTGGACCATCTCGCCGAGCGCTGCGGCGACGGCGTCCACGGCGTCGATCGGGGCCGCGGCCTCCACCTTCTCCAGGAGTGCGCCGACGTCGATCACGTAGTCCTCCGAGCCGCGCATGGGCAGACCCTAGGCGCACGCGCGACCGCGCCGAGGGGGGAGGACGACAGCCGACTGCCGGGCCACCCACGAGGGGCGACCCGGCAGTCGGGAGCAGGCCTGAGGTCAGGCTGCCTTGGTCTCCCAGAAGATCTTGTCGATCTCGGCGATGTAGTCGAGCAGCTTCTGGCCCTCGGCGGGGTCCATGCTGCCCTTGCCGCCGGCGGCGCCGGCCTGCTTGGTGGCCTTGTTGAACAGCTCGTGCAGGTGCGGGTACTTCTCGAAGTGCGGGGGCTTGAAGTAGTCGGTCCAGAGCACCCACAGGTGGTGCTTGACCAGGTCGGCGCGCTGCTCCTTGATGAGCACGCAGCGCATCTTGAAGACCTCGTCGTCGCTGCCCTGGAACTTCTCCTGGATGGCCTTGACGGACTCCGCCTCGATGCGGGCCTGAGCGGGGTCGTACACGCCGCAGGGGAGGTCGCAGTGCGCGGTGGCCTCCACGGCGGAGAACAGTCGGGTGAGACGCATGGAGGTGCCTCCGTAAGTCGTGGACAGGTGCATCTGCGACCCTACCCGCGGTGGGCGACGTCGACAGTGCGGGTGACCAGCGGATACCGCCCTTGGGCAGCGCGTGGGCGCTCGCCCGGGTGCGCGGGCCCTCCATGTCGCCCACGGTGGCGTCGGGGGACCGGCTGCTGGTCCGCCGGGTCCGCGACGCGGCGTCGGTGCGGGACGGCGACGTCGTGCTCGCCCGATTCCCCGCCCGGCCGGAGCTGCTCGTCGTGAAGCGGGTGCGCCGGGCCGTCCCGGGCGGGCACTGGGTGCACGGCGACAACCCCTTCGTCGCCGACGACAGCCGGGCGTTCGGGCCCGCCGTCGTGGTGGGCCGCGTCGTCGGCAGGCTGTGGCCGCGACCGGGGCCGCTCCCGCCCGCGCCGGCCGCCGGGTGAGTCAGCGGCCGCGCAGCTGGGCGTACCGGGCGACGCTCTCCGCATAGGTGGGCAGCAGCCCCCGCTCCTGCGCCTCGGCCAGCGTGGGCGCCTCGCGGTCCTTGGCGGACAGCTCGAGCTCGACGTCGGCCGGCCAGGGCAGGTCCAGCGCCGGGTCCAGCGGGTGGACACCGAACTCGCGGGCGGGGTCGTAGCCGCTGGAGACCAGGTAGGTGACCGAGCTGGCCTCGGCCAGCGAGACGAACGCGTGGCCCAGCCCCTCGGCGAGGTACACGGCCCGCGGCTGCTCGCTGTCCAGCAGCACGCTGTCGTGCACGCCGAAGGTGGGCGAGCCGACCCGCACGTCGACGACGACGTCGAGCACCCGGCCGACCGGGCAGTAGACGTACTTGGCCTGACCCGGAGGGACCAGGGCGAAGTGCACGCCACGGAGGGCGCCGCGCGCGGAGACGCTGTGGTTGGCCTGGGCGAGGGTCAACGGGTGTCCCACTGACTGGGACAGCACGTCGGCGCGGTACCACTCCGTGAAACGGCCCCGCGTGTCGCCGTGCGGCACGAGGTCGACGACGTAGCTGTCGGGCACGGCCAGTTCGCGGATCTCCACGGGGGCACGGTAGCGGCAGGAGCGCCCACGGCCCCGGTTACGCTCTTGCATCCATGAGCGGGATTCGGCGCGCGCAGGACGAGGACCAGACCGACCGCTTCGCCGACGATCCGGCGTTCGCGGTGCACGAGGGCGGGAAGCTCTCGGTGGTACCCACGCGCCGGATCGAGTCGATCGCCGACCTGTCGCTCACCTACACCCCCGGCGTCGCGCGGGTGTCCAGCGCCATCGCGGCCGAGCCGGCCCTGGCGCGCCGGTTCACCTGGGCCCCGCGGGTGGTGGCCGTCGTCTCCGACGGCACGGCCGTCCTCGGCCTGGGCGACATCGGGCCGGCCGCGGCCCTGCCGGTGATGGAGGGCAAGGCGTGCCTGTTCTCCGAGTTCGCCGGTCTCGACGCCGTGCCGATCGTGCTGGCGACGACGGACGTGGACGAGATCGTGGACACGGTCGCGGCGATCGCCCCGTCCTTCGGGGGCATCAACCTCGAGGACATCAGCGCGCCCCGCTGCTTCGAGATCGAGGCGCGGCTGCGCGAGCGGCTGTCCATCCCGGTCATGCACGACGACCAGCACGGGACGGCGATCGTCGTGCTCGCCGCGCTGCGCAACGCCGCCCGGGTGACCGGCCGGACCCTCGCGGACCTGCGGGTGGTGGTCTCCGGCGCCGGTGCGGCCGGGGTGGCGTGCACGAAGATCCTGCTGGAGGCGGGCGTCGGGGAGCTCGCGGTGGCCGACTCGCGCGGGCTGCTGCACGCCGGCCGTGGCGACCTCTCCTCGAGCAAGCAGTGGCTGGTCGACAACACCAACCCGTCCGGTCACGCCGGGACGATGGCCGACGCCCTCGCCGGCGCGGACGTCTACCTGGGGCTCTCGGGCGGCACGGTGCCGGAGTCGTCGATCGCGGCCATGGCCGAGGACTGCATCGTCTTCTCGCTGGCCAACCCCATCCCCGAGGTGGACCCGCAGATGGCGGCCCGGCACGCCGCCGTCGTCGCCACCGGACGCAGCGACCTGGCCAACCAGATCAACAACGTCCTTGCCTTCCCGGGTGTGTTCCGCGGCGCCATCGACGCCGGGGCCACGAGCATCACCGAGGAGATGAAGCTGGCGGCCGCCGAGGCGATCGCCGGCGTCGTCGGGGACGACCTGCATCCGGACTACATCGTGCCGAGCCCGCTGGACCGGCGGGTGGCCGCCGCTGTCGCCGACGCCGTCGCCGCCTGTGCCCGGGAGCAGCACGTCACGGTCTGACGTCCGCGGTCGGGTGGCCCTCCGTGGGACGGCGACTCACCAGCCGCTGCCGGGCGAGCCGCCACCGAACGTCCACGCGCGGGTGACGGGTGACTCGTTGGCGGCGGTGCCCGAGGAGGGTGGCTGGTGCGGCGCCCCGGGCCGGTTCCGCCGCTGACGACGGCCGGCGAGCAGTCCGAGGACCAGCAGCAGCACGGCGGCGCCGGCCGCCCACAGCAGTAGTTCCATGTCGCTCTCCTCGGTGTCGTGGTCTCAGCCGGAGCTGACGAAGCGGTCGACGATGGGGTCGAAGGTGTCACGGACGTCGGTGTTGATCCAGGTGAAGGCGACGGTGGCGACGAGGAACAGCGGCACCAGGACCGACTTCTCCACGGTGGCCCCGGTGCGCAGCGGCAGGAACACCAGCCTGCCGCGGTTGGCCAGCCACAGCAGGGGAGTCGGTACGCCGGCCGTGGTGATCGCGTCGCCGACGATGTGGGTGAGCACGCCGGCGGCCACCGCCCAGGGGAGCCAGGCGGGCTGCGGGCTGTGCTCGAGGAGCTGCCAGGCCCCGACCCAGGACAGCGCCAGGTTGCCCAGGACGGTGTTCTCCGTCCGGCCCGGGATGACGAAGTGCAGCGCCCTCAGGGCCAGCCCGATGGCCAGCGCCATGAGCAGCAGGCTCGACCAGTACGTGTCGGCGGCGAGCACGGCCAGCCCGCCGAAGGCCGCCGGGGCGAGGAGGGCGTCGTGGGTGCCCCAGCGGTGCCCGCCGGCCAGCCGGCCCACCGCGCCGGAGGGCACGTCGGTCACCGGCCCCCACATGTCCGAGACGGTCGAGCCACGCTGGTCGAGATCGGGCAGCATCGCGAACCCGCCGACGGCGGCCACCCAGGAGATCTGCGCGACCGCGCCGTGGACGGGGGCCCAGGGGAGGGTCGCGGCCCCGACCGCGAGACCGGAGAGCGCATGCGAGTGACCGAGCATTCACCCAGCGTGCGCCCCCGACCGAAGGCGACGGCGGAGGCGCGCGGTTTCAGTCCTCTTCGTCCGGGTCAGCGCCGCCGCGGGCCAGCCAGGTGGCCAGCCGCTCGACGGGCACCTCGAAGTCGGGGTGCTGGTCGACGAATACCTGCAGCTGGTCGGCGAGCCAGGCGAGGGTCACCTGTTTCTCGCCACGCCGCTCGGCGAGCTCCTCCAGGCCGCGATCGGTGAAGTACATGCCGCAGAACCTACGACGCCCGGTCCCCGAGCGGATCGGGGACCGGGCGTCGACGGCGGACCGGGCTCAGTCCGCGAACGCCTCGGCGACGAGCTGGCGCTGCTCGACGTCGTGCACCTTGGCCGAGCCGACGGCGGGGCTGGCCGACGCGCGACGGCTGACGCGACGGAAGGACCGGCCCTGCGGCAGGTGCTCGGGGAGGTTGACGGCCATGAACTGCCAGGCGCCCATGTTCGCCGGCTCCTCCTGCACCCACACCACGTCGGTGGCGTTCGGGTACTGCTCCAGTGCGTCGGCGATCTGCTGGGCGGGCAGCGGGTAGAGCTGCTCGACCCGGACGACGGCGACGTCGGCGGTGCCCTCGGACTCGCGCTGCGCCATGAGGTCGTAGGCGACCTTGCCGCTGCACAGCAGCACCCGGCGCACGGCGGAGCCGTCCAGCGGCGTACCGCCCACGCCCGGGTCGGGGAGGACCGACCGGAAGGCGTCGTCGGTGAAGTCCGAGACCGGGCTGACCGCCACCTTGGCCCGCAGCAGCGACTTGGGCGTGAAGACGACCAGCGGCCGGTGTACGTCCGAGAGCGCCTGGCGGCGGAGCAGGTGGAAGTAGTTGCCGGGCGTCGTGCAGTTGGCGACGGTCATGTTGTTCTCCGCCGACAGCTGCAGGAACCGCTCGATGCGGCCGCTGGAGTGGTCGGGCCCCTGGCCCTCCATCCCGTGCGGCAGCAGCAGGACGACGCCGGAGCGCTGGCCCCACTTGGCCTCGCCGGAGCTGATGAACTCGTCGATGACCATCTGGGCGCCGTCGACGAAGTCACCGAACTGCGCCTCCCAGAGCACCAGGGCCTTGGGGTTGGCGACGGAGTAGCCGTACTCGAAGCCCACGGCCGCGTACTCGCTCAGCAGCGAGTCGTACACGAAGAACTTCGCCTGGTCGTCGGTGAGGTTGGCCAGCGGCGTGTACTCCTCGCCGTTCTCCCGGTCGATGAGCACCGAGTGCCGCTGCACGAAGGTGCCGCGCCGCGAGTCCTGCCCGGCCAGCCGGACGGGGACGCCCTGCATGAGCAGGGACCCGAACGCCAGCAGCTCGCCCATCGCCCAGTCGATGCCGCCCTCGGTCACCATCGCGGCGCGCCGCTCGAGCATCTTCTTGAGCTTCGGGTGCGGGGTGAAGTCGGTCGGGAAGGAGACGTGCGCGTCGCCGATGGTCTTGAGCACCTCGGGGGTGATCGCCGTCGTGAGCTGCGACTCCTCCGCGGTGCGCGGGTCCATGACCGGCTCGGGCTTCGAGGAGTCCTTGGCGTCGTGCGTCTCGGCGAACGCCCGCTCCAGCTGGCCGCGGTAGTCCTTGAGGGCCTCCTCGGCGTCCTCGAGGGTGATGTCGCCACGACCCACCAGCGCCTCGGTGTAGAGCTTCCGGACCGAGCGCTTGCGGTCGATGATGTCGTACATCAGCGGCTGGGTCATCGACGGGTCGTCGCCCTCGTTGTGCCCGCGGCGGCGGTAGCAGACGAGGTCGACGACGACGTCCTTCCGGAAGGCCTGCCGGTACTCGACGGCCAGCCGGGCCACCCGCACGCACGCCTCGGGGTCGTCGCCGTTCACGTGGAAGATCGGCGCGTTGACCATGCGCGCGACATCGGTCGAGTAGAGCGTCGAGCGGGCAGAGGCGGGGCTCGTGGTGAAGCCCACCTGGTTGTTGATGACCACGTGCACCGTGCCGCCGGTGCGGTAGCCCCGCAGCTGGGAGAGGTTCAGCGTCTCCTGGATGACGCCCTGGCCGGCGAAGGCGGAGTCGCCGTGCAGCAGCACCGGCAGGACCGTGTAGCCCTGCTCGCCCTTGTCGATCATGTCCTGCTTGGCGCGGACGATGCCCTCGAGGACGGGGTTGACCGTCTCGAGGTGGGAGGGGTTGCTGGCCAGCGAGACGGCGATCTCGTCGTCGGTCCGGAACGGGTTGCGGAAGGTGCCCTCGGCGCCGAGGTGGTACTTCACGTCACCGGAGCCCTGGACCGTGCCGGGGTCGATGTTGCCCTCGAACTCGCCGAAGATCTTCGCGTAGCTCTTGCCGAGCACGTTGGCCAGCACGTTGAGCCGGCCGCGGTGTGCCATGGCGATGGCGACCTCGTCGAGACCGTGCTCGGTGCCGGCGATCAGCACCTCGTCGAGGATCGGGATGACCGACTCGCCGCCCTCGAGGCTGAACCGCTTCTGCCCGACGTACTTGGTCTGCAGGAAGGTCTCGAACGCCTCAGCGGCGTTGAGCCGGCCGAGGATGTGCTTCTGCTTCTCGCGCTCGGGCTGCTCGTGGGCCACCTCGATGCGCTTCTGCAGCCACTCGCGCTCCTCGGGGTCGGTGATGTGCATGTACTCCACGCCGACGGTGCGGCAGTAGGAGTTGCGCAGGACGCCGAGGATGTCGCGCAGCGGCATCATCCGCTCCCCGGCGAAGCCGCCGACCGGGAACGTCCGGTCGAGGTCCCAGAGGGTCAGCCCGTGCTCGCGGATGTCGAGGTCGGGGTGCGTGCGGACCTTGAACTCGAGCGGGTCGGTGTCGGCCATGAGGTGGCCGTTGCGCCGGTAGGCCTCGATGACCTCGATGACGCGCGCTTCCTTGTCGATCTGCCCCTCGTGGCTGACCCGGACGTCGGGCATCCAGCGCACCGGCTCGTACGGGATCCGCAGCGAGCGGAAGACCTCGTCGTAGAAGCCGTCCTCGCCGAGGAGCAGTCCGTGCAGGGTGCGCAGGAAGTCGCCGGACTCCGCCCCCTGGATGACGCGGTGGTCGTAGGTGGAGGTGAGCGTGATGATCTTCGAGATGCCCATCTCGGTGAGCGCCTCGGGGCTCATCCCCTGGAACTCGGCCGGGTACTCCATGGCGCCGACGCCGATGATCGCGCCCTGGCCGGCGGTCAGCCGCGGCACCGAGTGATTGGTGCCGATCGTGCCCGGGTTGGTCAGGCTGATCGTGGTGCCGGAGAAGTCCTCCATGGTCAGCTTGTTGTTCCGCGCCCGGCGGATGATGTCCTCGTAGGCCGCCCAGAACTGGGCGAAGTCCATCTCCTCGGCGGCCTTGATCGAGGCGACGACCAGCGACCGCGAGCCGTCGGGCTTCGGCAGGTCGATGGCCAGACCGAAGTTGACGTGCTCCGGCTGGACGTGCACCGGCTTGCCGTCGACCTCCGCGAACGCGCTGTTCATGTTCGGGAAGGCGTCGAGCGCGCGCACCAGCGCGTAACCGATGAGGTGGGTGAAGGAGATCTTCCCGCCCCGGGCGCGCTTGAGGTGGTTGTTGATCACGATGCGGTTGTCGGCCAGCAGCTTGGCCGGCACCGCACGCACGCTCGTCGCCGTCGGCACGGTGAGCGAGGCGTTCATGTTCTTGACGACGGCCGCGGCGGCGCCGCGCAGCGGCGACTGCTTGGCGCCCTCGGCCGGGGCCGGGGTCGCCGGCTTCGGTGCGGAGGCGGTCGGCTGCTTGCTGGCGCGTTCTGCGGTGCGGTCGACCACGGTTTCCTCGGACTGCGACTCGACGCGCGCCGGGCGCGCGGAGGTGGACGGGGCGGCGGGAGCCGGGGCCTTGGCCGGCGCGGCCGGGGCCTGCGTCGGCGCCGCGGCGGGTGCGGGTGCGCTGTCGCGGCCGCCGCCCTCGAGCGGGCTGCCGGGCCGGTAGTCGGCGAAGAACTCGTGCCAGGCCTGGTCCACGCTGGACGGATCGGCCTGGTACTGCTGGTACATCTCCTCGACCAGCCACTCGTTGGTGCCGAAGCCCGTCACCGGGGACTGGGAGGAGGGCCGGGTTGAGTTCTCGCTTGACACGGGGTGAGGTGCCTTCTTCGTCTCTGGGCTGCGTCGTCAGGGCATCGCTGGCTGAGGGGGCAGTCTACGCCCGTCGGCCGTGCCGGACCCGGCGCGGGAGGAGCCGCGTCGCGGGTCCGGCCCCGGTCAGACGACGTCGCGCCGGACCGCCAGCAGGGTCCCCAGGAGCGCGGCGAGCAGGCCGTACGCCAGGAGGAGCAGGCCGCCCTGCCAGGCCGCGAGGAGCCCCGGGGTCTCGAAGTCGCTGGTGACCGCCTGCACGGCACCGCCGGGCAGCCACTTGTAGACGTCGCGGATCGCGCCCACGGCGGACACGATCCCCTCGACGACGAACAGGTACACCAGCGACCCGACGATGGCGCCCACCTGGTTGCGCAGCAGCGCCCCGACCCCCACGCCGATGATCGTGAACAGGACGAGCACCACGAAGGACATGGCCAGGGTGGTGAGGTTGTCCCCGCTCAGGGACGGGGCGTCGCCCCGCGCACCCGCGTAGATCATCACGACGAGCACGTTCACGGCCAGGACGACCAGGGCGAACGGCACGGCGACCAGGGCGTAGGCGACCACCTTGGCGAGGATCACGTGGCTGCGCCGAGGGGTGGTCAGGAAGGTCGGTGTGGCGGTCCGGTGCCGGTACTCCTGGGTCATGCCGATGATCCCCAGGATCAGCAGCAGGACGTAGGCCTGCGCCCCGACCGAGAACGCGAGCTCCTCGTACTCCGGGTTGCCGACCGGGGGGATGCCCGGCCCGCCGTCGGTCTCGGCGCCCGCCAGCGCCGTGAACAGGACGGCGAAACCGGCCACCATCGCGCAGGCGCCCAGGAGCAGACCCAGCCACACCTTGGTCGTGAAGAGCTTGGTCCACTCGGCGCGGACGAGGGCGATCATCGGGTTGCTCCCTGGGCGACCGGAGCGCCGGCCGTCGGAGCGGCGAACTGCTCCTGGCCGGCGGTGAGCTGGAAGTAGATCTCCTCGAGCCCGCTGGTGTGCGGCCGCAGCTCGTGCAGCTCCACACCCGCGGCGAAGGCCCGGGAGCCGATCTCGGCGGCCGAGCGGCCGGTGACGGTGAGCGCGCCGTCGCCGCCCTGCACCACCTGGGCGCCCTCGCCCCGCAGCACCTCGGCCAGCCGCTGGGCCTCGGGGCTGCGCACGACCACCGTCCCGGCGTTGGCGGCACCGGCGCGGAGGTCGGCGATGGATCCCTCGCGGACCAGGCGGCCGGCGCCCACGATCACGACGCGGTCGGCGGTCTGCTCGACCTCGGAGAGCAGATGGCTGGAGACCAGGACCGTGCGTCCCTGGTCGTGCGCCAGGTGCCGGAGGAAGCCGCGCAGCCACTGGATGCCCTCGGGGTCCAGCCCGTTGGCCGGCTCGTCGAGGATCAGCACCCCGGGGTCGCCCAGCAACGCGGTGGCCAGCGCCAGCCGCTGCCGCATCCCGAGGGAGTAGCCGCCCGCGCGGCGTCCGCCGGCGTCGGACAGGCCGACCTGGCGCAGCACCTCGTCGGCGCGCTCGACCGGCAGCCCGGCCGCGCGGCAGTACACCCGCAGGTGGTTGCGCCCGGACCGGGCCGGGTGGAAGGCGGTCTCCAGCACCGCTCCGACCGTGCGCGTCGGGTCGGGCAGCGCCGCGTAGGGGACGCCGTCGAAGGTCGCCGTCCCGGTGTCGGGACGGATGAGCCCGAGCACCATGCGGAGGGTGGTGGTCTTGCCGGCGCCGTTGGGCCCGAGGAAGCCGGTGACCGAACCCGGCTCGACGGTGAACCCCAGGTCGCTCACCGCCCGCACGGCCCCGAAGGACTTGGTCAGGCCGCGTACCTCGACCCGCACGGGGCCGGTCGCCGCCGTCGTTGCGCTGGAAATGGGGTACTCCTCGTCGTCGGCCGCTACCCGGGCATCCAATCGCACCCGGCCCCCCAGGCGGGAGTCCCGTCGCCGGGTCGGCGCGTCCCCGGGGCCGGTCGGGCAGCGGGACCGGGACGCGGGACGGGGTACGTCGGCGCTGGTCGGGCGCGCGCCGCGTCGTCCTCCCGCCCGGCCCGTCGAGTGGATCTCCGGGTGTCCCCGCGCACCCGGTCCCCTAGAGTTCGCGCCGTGAGCGACAGCGCGAACGCCTACCGCACGGTCGTCGTCGGCACCGACGGGTCGGAGTCCTCCCTGCGGGCCGTGGCCAGGGCCGGGTCCATCGCCGGCGCGTGCGGGGCCACCCTGGTCGTCGCCTGCGCCTACCTGCCCACCGAGACCGACGACCGGGAGCTCTCCCGCGCGCAGGACGTCCTGGGCGACGAGGCGTACCAGGTCGTGGGTTCGCACCCCGCCGAGGACACCGTCCGCACCGCCGCCGAGCGGGCCGCCGCGGCCGGCGCCCGCAGCGTGCGCACCGTCGCGGTCCAGGGCTCGCCGGTCGAGGCGCTGCTGGACGTCGTCCGCCGCGAGGACGCGGACCTGCTCGTGGTCGGCAACCGGGGCCTGAACGGCATCAAGGGCCGGTTGCTCGGCTCGGTGCCGGCCGACGCCACCCGCCGCTCGACGTGCGACGTGCTCGTCGTCCACACCACCGGCTGAGCCCGGGCTCGCATGGACGACCCCGGGCCCCTTCCGGGCTCCGACGCCCGGGACGCGCTGGAGCGGCTGCTGCTCGACGGCCCGCGCCGGTACACCCGCCTGCAGATCGCCGAGATGGCCGGCATGCCGCCGTCCCGGACGCAGCGGCTGTGGCGCGCGCTCGGCTTCCCCGATGCCGCGGATGACGCGGTGGCCTTCACCGACGCCGACGTGCAGGCGCTGCACGTGCTGTCGACGCTGATCGACTCCGGTTTCGTGGGTCCCGACACCGAGGCCTCGATCGCCCGGGCCATGGGGCAGTCGCTGTCCCGGCTGGCCGACTGGCAGACCGACATGCTCGCCGACGCCCTGGCCCGCGGTGCGCGGACCGGCGCCGAGCCGGGGGAGCGCGCCGCCGCCACGGCCGAGGAGGCGGTGGCGGCGGCCGAGGAACTGCTGCCGCGGTTGCGGGAGGTGCAGGACTACGTCTGGCGGCGCCACCTCGCGGCCAACGCCGAGCGGCTGCTGGCCGTGACCGGAGGCGGCGACCGACGGGAGCTCGCGGTCGGGTTCGTCGACCTCGTCGGCTACACCTCGCGCAGCCGCGGCATGGGCGGGCAGGAGCTCGGGGAGATGATCGAGGACTTCGAGAGCACCGCCGCGGAGGTCATCGCCCGCCACCACGGCCGGGTGGTCAAGACCGTCGGTGACGGGGTGCTGTTCACCGCGGCGACCGCGGCCGACGCGGTGGAGATCGGTCTCCTGCTGCCCCTGGTCTGGGACACCGAGGAGCGACCGCCGCTCCGGGTCGGGGCCGCGTACGGGCGCGTGCTCACGCGGCTGGGCGACATCTACTCGCCGGTGGTGAACCTGGCGGCCCGGCTCACCTCCCTCGCCCGCCCCGGGACCCTGCTGGTCGACCGCGACCTCGCCGACCGGATCCGGGGACTGCCCGGGTACAAGGTCCGGCCGCTGCGGCGGGTGTCGGTGCGGGGGTACGACCACCTGCAGCCGTGGCTGGTCCGCCGGCGCGCGGAGGACGACGCCCCGGACGAGAGCGGCTACGGCGAGGACGCGTTCGACCAGGAGTGACGGGGGCCGCGGCGGCGGATGGGACGCTGGGCCGGTGAGTGCCACCCTCGTCGCGCGCGGCCTGGCCGCCGGTCACGGCGCCCGCGTGCTGTTCGCCGACCTCGATCTCGTCGTCGCTCCCGGAAACGTGGTCGGGCTGGTCGGCGTGAACGGCGCAGGGAAGTCCACGCTGCTGCGCACGCTCGCGGGCGAGATCCCGGCCGAGGCCGGCAGCATCGCGGTCAGCCCGCCGTCGGCGACGCTGGGCTACCTCCCACAGGAGCACGAGCGGCACCCGGGGGAGAACGTGCTGGGCGCGCTCGCCCGGCGGACCGGCGTCGCGGCCGCGCAGGCGGCGCTCGACGACGCGACCGAGCGGCTGACCGCCGGCGAGGACGGCGCCGACGACGCCTACGGCGAGGCGCTGGAGCGCTGGCTGGCCCTCGGTGGCGCCGACCTCGAGGAGCGCGCGGCGGAGGTGGTCGCCGACGTCGCGCCGGGCGTGGCCCTCGACGCCCTCATGACCGGCCTGTCGGGTGGGCAGGCCGCCCGCGTCGGCCTGGCCTCGCTGCTGCTGTCCCGCTACGACCTGCTGCTCCTCGACGAGCCCACCAACGACCTCGACCTGGCGGGTCTGGACCAGCTGGAGCGGTTCGTGGCCGGCTCGCGGGCGGGCATCGTGGTGGTCAGCCACGACCGCGAGTTCCTCTCCCGCACGGTCACCCGTGTCGTGGAGCTGGACCTGGCCCAGCAGCTGGTCCGCGTGGTCGACGGCGGCTACGAGGCGTACCTGACCGAGCGCGAGGTCGCCCGGCGGCACGCGCGCGAGGAGTACGACGAGTTCGCCGACACCAAGGCCGGGCTCGAGGCCCGCGCGCGGATGCAGCGCAACTGGATGGCCAAGGGCGTCCGCGACTCGATCAAGAAGTCCAAGGACGGCGACAAGCACATCAAGGCGGCCAACCGCGCCTCCTCGGAGAAGCAGGCGGCCAAGGCCAAGCAGACCCAGCGGATGATCGAGCGGCTCGATGTCGTGGAGGAGCCCCGCAAGGAGTGGGAGCTGCGGATGGAGATCGCCGCGGCACCCCGTGCCGGGGCGGTCGTCGCGACGCTGCGCGGCGCCGTCGTCCGCCGCGGGGACTTCGTGCTCGGCCCGCTGGACCTGCAGGTCGACTGGGGCGACCGCGTGGCGATCACCGGGGCGAACGGGTCGGGGAAGTCCACGCTGCTCGCGGCGCTGCTGGGCCGGGTGCCGCTGGACGAGGGGACGGCGTCGCTGGGCCCGGCGGTGCGGATCGGTGAGATCGACCAGGCCCGCGGGCTCTTCTTCGGCCAGCAACGGCTGCTGGACGCGTTCGGTGCCGAGGTGCCCGACTGGCCGACGTCGGAGGTGCGCACGCTGCTGGCGAAGTTCGGGCTGACCGCCGAACACGTGCTGCGGCCGGCCGAGACGCTGTCGCCGGGGGAGCGGACCCGTGCGGCGCTGGCGCTGCTGCAGGCGCGCGGCGTGAACGTGCTGGTGCTCGACGAGCCGACCAACCACCTCGACCTGCCCGCCATCGAGCAGCTGGAGCGGGCCCTGGCCGAGTACGCGGGCACCCTCCTCCTCGTCACCCACGACCGCCGGATGCTCGACGCGGTCCACACCACCCGTCGCCTGGAGGTCTCCGGTGGACGGGTCGTCGAGGTCTGAGCGCTGGGCTAGGTTCGGGCGGTGAGCGAGCGGACGATCCTGGACATGTTCCGCCTCGACGGCCGCGTCGCGGTCGTCACGGGGGCCTCCTCAGGCCTCGGGGCGGTGTTCGCCCGGGCCCTGGCCGAAGCCGGCGCCGACGTCGTCCTCGGGGCGCGGCGCACCGACCGGCTGGCCGAGACGCAGGCGGCGGTGGAGGCGACGGGACGCCGCGCGCTCGCCGTGCGCACCGACGTCGCCCTCCCGGAGGACTGCACCGCGCTCGTCGAGGCCGCCATGGCCGAGTTCGGGCGGGTCGACGTCCTGGTCAACAACGCCGGGGTCGGGACGGCCTACCCGGCGACCCGGGAGACCCCCGAGCAGTTCCGCCAGGTGATCGACGTCAACCTCAACGGCTGCTACTGGATGGCGCAGGCCTGCGGGCGGGTCATGCAGCCGGGCAGCTCGATCGTCAACATCTCGAGCATGCTCGGCCTGACCACGGCCGGCCTGCCGCAGGCCGCCTACGCCGCCAGCAAGGCGGGCCTCATCGGCCTCACCCGCGACCTCGCCCAGCAGTGGACCGGGCGCAAGGGCATCCGGGTCAACGCCCTCGCCCCCGGGTTCTTCGCCTCGGAGATGACCGACGCCTATCCCGAGGAGTACCTCGACTCCCAGATGCCCCGCATCCTGGTAGGGCGCAAGGGGCACCCCGAGGAGCTGGCGGCCGCGCTGATCTTCCTGGTGAGCGACGCCGGCGGCTACGTCACCGGCACCACCATCCCGGTCGAGGGCGGGATGCTCACCAGCTGATCCGCCGGCGTCCCGCCGTGCGTCGGGTCCTCGGCGGGATCTGCCTGGTTGTCCGTCAGCCGTCGGCGCGCCGGATGTGCGTGGTGATCCGCTCGGTGAGCTGCGGCCACAGGTCGCGGGGCAGGTCGTGGCCCATGCCGTCGATGATCACCAGCTCTGCGCCGGGGACGGCGGCCGCGGTGGCGCGACCCCCGGCGACGTTCACCAGGGCGTCGTCGGACCCGTGGATGACCAGGGTCGGAGCCGTCACCTGCCCGAGGTCGGCGGTCCGGTCCGGGGTCGTGACGATGGCGGCCATCTGGCGGGCCACCCCTGCCGGGTCGTGCGCCCGGTCGAAGGAGAGGCCGGCCCGGGCGCTCACCGCCGCCTCGTCGAGCGGGAACCCGGGGGAGCCGATCACCCGGTAGGTCTCCAGCTGCCGCTGGATCGCGCTCTCCCGGTCGGTGGCCGGCCGGGCGTAGAGCACCGCCGTGGCCTCGTCGGTCGGGCCGGGCAGCGAGCGGTCCCCGGTCGTGGACATGATCGAGGTGAGGCTGCGGACGCGCTCCGGGTACCGGATGGTGACCAGCTGGGCGATCATCCCGCCCATCGACACCCCGACGAGGTGCACGCGGTCCAGGTCCAGGGCGTCGAGCAGGCCGACGGCGTCGGCCGCCATGTCCGCCAGCCCGTAGCGGACGCTGGAGCGGTCGCCCCGGCCGATCGCGCCCAGGTCCGGGACGCCGGCGTCGTGCAGGTGCGTGGACAGGCCGATGTCGCGGTTGTCGAAGCGCACGACGAACAGGCCCTGCGCGGCCAGTCCGGCGCAGAACTCGTCCGCCCAGCCGATCATCTGCGTGGCGAGCCCGCTGACCAGCAGGACGGGGGTGTCCGAGGGGTCGCCGAAGGTCTCGTAGGCCAGTTCGATGTCGCCGACGGTGGCCGTCGCGATGCCGCTGCTCTCCATGCCGGCGGACGTTAGTGCAGGCGCACGAGACGCCCGTCACTGCCCCGGCGGCCACGAACTGTCGGTCCCGGGTGCTCGGATGCGGGCGCCGTCGCCCCGGCGGTGCCGACATCGAGGAGGAACCGTGCCCGTCGAGCTGATCAATCCCGAGGGCCTGCCCCGGCCCGAGCACTACGTCCAGGTCGCCGTCGCCACCGGCAGCCGCACCGTCTACCTCTCCGGGCAGGTGGCCCGCGACGCGGACGGCAACCCGGTGGGTCCCGGTGACCTCGCCGCGCAGGTGGCGCAGGCCTACTCGAACGTCGCCACCGCACTGGCCGCCGTGGGCGGCACCTTCGACGACGTCGCGAAGCTGACCGTCCACGTCGTCGACTGGGCGCCGGAGAAGCTGGCCGCCCTGGGGGCGGGCGTGGCGCAGGCGGCGGAGCGGCTGGGTGTCGACCCGCGCAAGCCGATCACGCTGCTGGGTGTGGCCGGGCTGGGCGAGCCGGACCTGCTCGTGGAGGTCGAGGCGGTCGCCGTGCTGGCGTGACGGCCGGGCCGGTGCGGAACCGGCGGAAAACGAAGAGTGCCCCCGGCAGGATTCGAACCTGCGCCCCTGCCTCCGGAGGGCAGTGCTCTATCCCCTGAGCTACGGGGGCTCGTCTCGTTCGGCAGAACCGTATCAGCCCCGGGGGGCCGGACGGCCGGAGGGCCTCAGGGGGCCGGGAGGGGTGTGCCGCCGCGCGCCGTGAGCATGTCGGTCATGGTGTCGACCTCGAAGCTCTGGGACGCCTCGATGCTCTCCGCGAGGTTCTGCACGGCGTCGACGTCGGCGTGCTCGGCGGCGTACTGCGCCATGCCGAAACCGCCCTGGTGGTGACGGATCATGAGCCGCAGGAACTCCACGTCGAAGGCGTTGCCCGAGAGGCTGCGCAGGTCGGCCAGCTCCGCCTCGGTCGCCATCCCGGGCATGAGCGCACCGCTGCCCGTCGCCGCCATGTCGTGCCCTGTGTGGGCGGCGTCCTCCATCCAGGACATCGTCTCGCCGCCCGTGGGGGACAGGCCCCACAGTGCCAGCCAGCCCTGCATGCGGCCCGCCTGGTTGGTCTGCGTCGCCGAGATGTCGACCGCCAGCGACTCGACCTCCGGGTCGTCGCTGCGCTCGGCGACCAGGTTGGCCATCTCGACCCCCTGCAGGTGGTGCACGGACATGTCGCGGGCGAACCCGGCGTCGACCGAGTCCGCGGTGGGGGTCACCGGGATGCGGTCGACGGCGAGCGCCACCGCGACGGCCAGCCCGCCGCCGATGAGCATGAGCCCGACGGCGATCACGGCCAGCAGCGCCGTTCGCAGCGGCGAGCGGGATCCCTGAGCGGGCTCGGTCGGTCGGGAGGTGGTCGCGTCAGCCGTCCGACTCGCCCCCCTCGGTCGCGGAGCCGTCGACGGGGGCGTCGCCCTCGCCGGACGTCGTGGTGTCGGGGGTGTCGGCCACGAGCGGGTTCGCGAGGAAGTCGGGCCGCTCGCAGGTGGCACCGGGCTCGGGGAACTCCCCGGCCTTGAAGGTCAGCAGGTCGGCGAACTGCTCCAGCCGCTCGTCGTCCGCGCTGTCGACCTTCAGCTGCTTGCCCCAGGACTGGATGCTGATCGGGGAGTCCAGGCCCTCGTAGGGCGACATCATCCGGCCGTTCACGCCCTCGACCAGCTGGGCGAGTGTGTCGATCTCGGCGTCGGTCACCTCGTCCGGGTTGTAGGTGACCCAGACCCCGCCGTGCTCGAGGCTGTGCACCGCGTTCTCGTGCCGGATGTCGACCTCGTAGACGGTTCCGGTGCAATCGGCCCAGACGTTGTCGTGCTCACCGCCGACCGGCGGGGACTCCGAGTAGTCGACCGAGGTGACGACGTGGTTGCCGCCCTCGTAGTCGTAGGTCTCGACGCCGGCGATCTCGTCCACCGCCTCGACCTTGTTGGCGTTCGCCTCGTTGACCTGGACCACGGCGTAGGAGATGACGGCCGCGGCGAAGACGACGACGGCCAGCGCACCCGCGATGAGGCCCCACGGACGCTTCTGCGCGTTGGCCACCACCGTCGTCGGCGGGCGGGTGCGGCCGCCCTTGCCGCCTGCACGGGCGCGGTTGGGGTTGCCGCCTCCGGACCGGGTGGCGCCGCCGCTGGGGCGGGCGTCGTCGGGCTTACGGTCCTTGGCCAAGGCCACTCCTCGGATGCGGGATGCACGGTGCGGCGGCGAGTCTAGGTTGCGAACCTGGACGTTCCCTGCATCCGCCGGGCGGGGGCGCCGAGGCGCCGGGGCCCGGTCAGTACGCTCGTGCGGTGACACCGGAGCAGCTGCAGGCCGTCGTCCGTACCGCCGTGGGCGCGGTCGTCGACCGCGGCGCGCTGCCCGTGGAGGTCCCCGCCGAGGTCGTCGTCGAGCGGCCGAAGAACCCCGCGCACGGCGACTACGCCACGAACATCGCCCTCCGGCTGGCCAAGCCCGCCGGCCGCCCGCCCCGCGAGGTGGCCGAGCTGCTCGCCGAGGAGCTGCGCGCGCACGAGGGAATCGCGTCGGTCGACGTCGCCGGTCCCGGGTTCCTCAACATCACGCTGGCCAAGGGTGCGCTCGGCACCATCGCCGTGCGGGCCGTCACGGCGGGGCCGGCCTACGGCCGCACCGATGCGTTCGCCGGCCAGAAGCTCAACCTGGAGTTCGTCTCGTCGAACCCGACGGGTCCGGTCCACATCGGCGGCACCCGCTGGGCGGCGGTGGGTGACGCGCTGGGGCGGTTGCTCGAGGTCAGCGGTGCCAGCGTCACCCGGGAGTTCTACCTCAACGACGCCGGGGCGCAGATCGACCGGTTCGCCAAGAGCCTGCAGGCCGCCGCGCTGGGCCAGCCTGTGCCGGAGGACGGGTACGCCGGGAGCTACATAGGGGAGATCGCCCAACAGGTCGTGGCCCGCGAACCGGGACTGCTCGACCGGCCCGCAGACGAGCAGCTGCCGGTGTTCCGCGGTCGCGGCGTGGAGCTGATGGTCGCGGAGATCCGCAGCTCGTTGGTGGCTCTGGGCGTCGACTTCGACGTCTTCTTCTCCGAGTCGAGCCTGCACGAGTCCGGCGCCCTGGAGAAGGCGGTGGCCCGGCTGCGCGAGCAGGGGCACGTCTTCGAGCGTGACGGCGCCGTCTGGCTCCGCACGACGGACTTCGGCGACGACAAGGACCGGGTCCTGATCCGGGCCGACGGCGAGCCGACCTACTTCGCCGCCGACTGCGCCTACTACCTGGACAAGCGGGCGCGTGGCTTCGACCGTGTCCTGATCATGCTGGCCTCGGACCACTCGGGGTACGTGGGCCGCTACAAGGCACTGGTCGCGGCGACCGGCGACGACCCCGACGCCCATCTCGAGATCCTCATCGGCCAGCTGGTCAACCTGGTCAGGGACGGCGAGCCCGTGCGGATGAGCAAGCGTGCGGGCAACGTCGTCGCCCTCGACGACCTCGTCGAGGCGATCGGGGTCGACGCCACCAGGTACGCCCTGGCCCGGGCGTCCGTGGACCAGCAGATCGACGTGGACGTCGAGCAGTGGACGCGGAAGACCAACGACAACCCGGTCTTCTACGTCCAGTACGCGCACGCCCGCATCTCCTCGCTGCTGCGCAACGCCGCCGACCTGGGGGTCCCGCTCGGGCAGGCCGACGACGTCGACGTCGCGGCGCTGGACCACCCGCGGGAGAGCGATCTGCTGCGCGCCGTCGGCGAGTTCCCGCGGGTGCTCGCCTCCGCCGCCGAGTTGCGCGCCCCGCACCGGGTCGCCCGCTACCTCGAGGAGCTGGCCGGCACCTATCACCGCTTCTACGACTCGTGCCGCGTACTGCCCCGCGGCGACGAGGAGGTCACCTCGCTGACCACCGCCCGGCTGTGGCTGTGCGCCGCGACGGCGACCGTCCTGCGCAACGGTCTCGACGTGCTCGGCGTCAGCGCTCCGGAGCGGATGTGAGGGCGCACCCGGCGGGTCCGCTGCACGGGAACATCCAGCAGCCGACCGGCGCCGGCGCGCCACCGGCCGAGCTGGGCGCCCTGGACCCGCAGGTCTGGCCGAGGTCGGCCACCCGGGTCGACGGCGAGCTGCACCTGGCCGGCCGCGCCGTCACCGACCTCGCCCGCGAGCACGGCACGCCGTTGTTCGTCCTGGACGAGGCCGACTTCCGGAGCCGCGCCGCGGACTTCGCGACCGCGTTCGAGGGCGCCGACGTGCACTACGCCTCCAAGGCCTTCCTCTGCGGTCAGGTGGCCCGGTGGATCGCCGAGGACGGCCTGCACCTGGACGCCTGCAGCGGCAACGAGCTGGCCCTGGCGCTGGCCGCCGGCTTCCCGGCCGAGCGGATCGCGCTGCACGGCAACAACAAGTCCCTCGTGGAGCTGCAGCTGGCCGTCGACTCGGGGATCGGGCACGTCGTGCTCGACTCCTTCGACGAGATCGACCGGCTCGTCCCGCTGGCCGCCGCCCGGGGGGGGGGGGGGGGGGGGGGGGGGGGGGGGGGGGGGCGGGGGCGGGGGGGGGGGGGGGGGGGGGGCGCGGCGGGGGGCGGCGGGGGGC
>NZ_JBJHAO010000008.1:0-180672 GCF_054051075.1 Blastococcus sp. SYSU DS0617 | reverse complement strand
GCCCTTCCGGGCTCCGTCTGCGGCTGGATGTCCAACACTACGCCGGTTTCCGTTGCCCCCGCCAGCGGCGGGTCCCGGTCCGGCGGCCCCTCAGGGCCGCGCGGCGCATGGAGAAACATACACGACATCCGGGGGTGCCTCGCAACCCCCCGTCCAGCGGTCCCGGTCACACCCGGGTCAGAGGCCCAGCAGTCCCTCGATGCCCACGGTCAGGCCGGGCCGCCGGCCGATCTTGCGCACCGCGAGCAGCACGCCCGGCATGAACGACGCCCGGTCGTACGAGTCGTGGCGGAGCGTCAGAGTCTCCCCCTCCGCGCCCATGAGCACCTCCTGGTGCGCGACCAGTCCGGTCAGGCGCACCGCGTGCACGGGCACGCCGTCGACGTCGGCACCGCGAGCGCCGGGCAGTGCTTCGGTGGTGGCGTCCGGGGCCGGAGGCATCCCCGCGTCACGCCGGGCCTGCGCGATCAGCCGGGCGGTCCGCACGGCCGTCCCCGAGGGGGCGTCGACCTTGTTCGGGTGGTGCAGCTCGACCACCTCCACGGAGGGGAAGAACCGGGCCGCGTCCTGGGCGAACTTCATCAGCAGCAGCGCACCGATGCCGAAGTTCGGCGCGATGATCACGCCGACCTCGGGCTTGGGGGCCAGCCACTCGGCGATCGTCGCCAGCCGGTCCTCGTCGAAGCCCGTCGTCCCCACCACGCAGTGGATGTTGTTGTCGATGCAGAACCGGATGTTGTCCATGACGACGTCCGGGCGGGTGAAGTCGACGACCACCTGGGTGCCGGCGTCGGCCAGGCCGAACAGCCAGTCGCCCTCGTCGACCATCGCCACGAGCTCGAGGTCCTCGGCGTCGTTCACCGCCTTGACCACCTCGGTGCCCATCCGGCCCCGTGCCCCGAGGACCCCCACGTTGAGCACCGGGGCGTCACCCGGAGGAGTCGGTTCGGGCTGCTGGTCCGGTGCGGTGGTCACGCGGCCAGGTTTCCCGCAGGACCGCCGAACCGCAAGACAGCCCCGCCGTTCAGCGCGGCGTCGCGGTCCGTCGTGCGGCCAGGCCCCACAGCGCCAGCCCCAGCAGCACGCCGATCGCGTCGGCGACCCAGTCGGCCAGCGACGTGCTGCGGTTCAGCGCCGGGACGCCCTGCACCACCTCGCTGACCGCCGCGTAGACGAGCAGCAGCGGTGCCAGCACCCGTGAGCCGATGCCGGCCCAGCGGCCGCTGGACGCCAGCGCGGCGAACAGGGCCAGGTGCACGACCTTGTCCACCCCCGCCGGGGCCGACGGCACGTCGGACGCCGGGACGAAGAGCACGGCCAGGGACACCAGGACCACCACGGCGAACCCTCCCCGGGCGAGGGCGCCGTGGACCGCCCGTACGGGGTGGGGCGCCATCAGAGCCGGTCGAGGTCCGACTCGCGGTAGGGGCCCACGACGGCCAGGCAGGTCGGCCGACCGAACAGCTCCGTGGCCACCTCGCGCACCTGCTGCTCGTCGACGGCGTCCAGCCGGGCCAGGACCTCCCGCACCGGCAGGTACTCCCCGTAGGACAGCTCGCTCTTGCCGAGCCGGCTCATCCGGGAGCCGGTGTCCTCGAGGCCGAGGACCATGCCGCCCCTGAGCTGACCGCGGGCCCGGGCCACCTCCTCGGAGGTGAGGCCCTGGGCGGCGGCGTCGTCGAGGCACTCGCGGACGAGCCGCAGCACCTCCGGCACCCGCTTCTTCGAGCACCCGGCGTAGACGGAGAACGCCCCGGCCCCGGCGTAGTGCGTGAGGGCCGAGCCGACGCTGTACACCAGGCCCCGCTTCTCGCGGATCTCCTGGAACAGCCGGGAGCTCATCCCGCCGCCGACGGCCGCGTCGAGGACGGCGGCGGCGTAGCGGCGTTCGTCCAGCCGTCCGAGGCCGGGCGTCCCCATCAGCAGGTGCGTCTGCTCGGTGCGTCGCGAGATCAAGCCGGTCGACCGCGCGGGACGGTCGGCTCCGGGCTCGCCGGTCCGGAGGGGAGCCGGTTCCCCGACGGCCGGGAGACGGTTGCCGAACGCGGCCGCGACCAGGTCGAGGACCTGCTGGTGGTCGACCCGGCCGGCAGCCGTCACGACCATCGAGGGCATGGCGTACCGCTGCCGGTACCAGCCGTCGACGTCCGCGCGGGTCAGGCCCTCGATCGACTCCACGGTGCCCAGGACCGAGCGCCCCAGGGGCGTGTCGCCGAACAGCGTCTCGGAGAACAGGTCGTGGACGGCGTCCGACGGCTCGTCGTCGCGCATGGCGATCTCCTCGAGCACGACCGTGCGCTCGGACTCGAGATCGGCCGCGGTGTTGGTGGCGTCGGTGACCAGGTCGGCCAGCAGCGTCACCGCCAGCGGCAGGTCGCTGGCGAGCACGTTCGCGTAGAAGCACGTGTGCTCCTTGGCGGTGAACGCGTTCATCTCGCCGCCGACGGCATCCATGGCCGTCGCGATCTCCAGGGCGCTGCGCGACGTCGTCCCCTTGAACAGCAGGTGCTCGAGGAAGTGCGACGACCCGGCGACGGCCGGTGTCTCGTCCCGCGAGCCGACGTCCACCCAGATGCCCAGCGTCGCCGAGAGGACGCCGGGCATCGTCTCGGTGAGGACCCGCAGGCCTCCCGGCAGCGTCGTGCGCTCCACCCGGCCGCCGACCTCGTCGAGGTCGAGCAGCTGGGTCACCCCGACGGGAACCGGGGCGGGTGCCTGCGCACCCGCCCCGGTCCCGATCACGTCAGAAGTGATCACTCACCTGCAGGTGCAGCAGCCTCGGCGGCCTCGGCCGGGGCGGCCTGGCCGGCGTCGCCCTCGGCGACCGGCACCAGGCTGATCTTGCCGCGGGCGTCGATGTCGGTGATCTCCACCTGCATCTTGTCGCCGACGTTGGCGACGTCCTCGACCTTGTTGATCCGCTTGCCGCCACCCAGCTTGCTGATGTGCACCAGGCCGTCGCGGCCGGGCAGCAGGGAGACGAAGGCGCCGAACGGCGTGGTCTTGACGACCGTGCCGAGGAAGCGCTCGCCGACCTTGGGCAGCGTCGGGTTGGCGATGGCGTTGATCCGGTCCACCGCGGCCTGGGCCGAGGGGCCGTCGGAGGCGCCGACGTAGATCGTGCCGTCGTCCTCGATGGTGATGTCGGCGCCGGTCTCGTCCTGGATCGCGTTGATCATCTGGCCCTTGGGGCCGATCACCGCGCCGATCTTGTCGACCGGGATGCGCACCGTGGTCACGCGGGGCGCGTACGGGCTCATCTCGTCCGGGGCGTCGATGGCCTCGTTCATCACGTCGAGGATGTGCAGCCGGGCCGCGCGGGCCTGGGTCAGCGCACCGGCGAGAACGTCGGAGGGGATGCCGTCGAGCTTCGTGTCCAGCTGCAGCGCGGTCACGAAGTCGCGCGTGCCGGCGACCTTGAAGTCCATGTCACCGAAGGCGTCCTCGGCACCGAGGATGTCGGTCAGCGCGACGTACTCCGTCTTGCCGTCGACCTCGTCGGAGACCAGGCCCATGGCGATGCCGGCGACCGGCGCCTTCAGCGGCACACCGGCGTTGAGCAGGGCCAGCGTCGAGGCGCAGACCGACCCCATGGACGTCGAGCCGTTGGAGCCCAGCGCCTCGGAGACCTGACGGATCGCGTAGGGGAACTCCTCGCGGTCGGGCAGGACGGGGACGAGCGCCCGCTCGGCGAGCGCGCCGTGGCCGATCTCGCGGCGCTTGGGCGAGCCCACGCGGCCGGTCTCACCGGTGGAGTACGGCGGGAAGTTGTAGTTGTGCATGTAGCGCTTGCGGGTCACCGGCGACAGCGTGTCCAGCTGCTGCTCCATGCGCAGCATGTTGAGCGTGGTGACGCCCAGGATCTGGGTCTCGCCGCGCTCGAACAGCGCCGAGCCGTGCACGCGCGGGATGACCTCGACCTCGGCCGAGAGCGGCCGGATGTCGGTGAGGCCACGGCCGTCGATGCGGACCTTGTCGCGCAGGATGCGCTGGCGGACGACCTTCTTGGTCAGCGCGCGGAAGGCTCCGGAGATCTCCTTCTCGCGGCCCTCGAACTGGCCGGCCAGCGCGGCCTTGGCCTCGTCCTTGAGCGCGTCGGTGGCGTCCTCGCGCTCGGCCTTGCCGGCGATCTGCTGGGCCTGGGCCAGCTTGTCGCCGACGTGCGCCTCGACGGCGGCGTAGACGTCGTCCTGGTAGTCCAGGAAGCGGGGGAAGTCGGCGACCGGCTTGGCGGCCTTCTCGGCCATCGCGGACTGGGCGTCGCACAGCGCCTTGATGAAGGGCTTGGCCGCCTCGAGGCCCTGGGCCACGACCTCCTCGGTCGGGGCGGTGGCGCCACCGGCGACGAGCTCGATCGTCTTCTCGGTGGCCTCGGCCTCGACCATCATGATCGCCACGTCGCCGTCCGGGAGGACTCGGCCGGCCACGACCATGTCGAAAACGGCGTCCTCGAGCTCGGCGTGAGTCGGGAAGCCCACCCACTGGCCGTTGATGAGCGCCACGCGGGTGGCGCCGATCGGGCCGGAGAACGGCAGGCCGGACAGCTGCGTGGACGCCGAGGCCGCGTTGATCGCCACGACGTCGTAGAGGTGGCCCGGGTCCAGCGCCATGACGGTGATGACGACCTGGACCTCGTTGCGCAGGCCCTTGGCGAAGGTCGGGCGCAGCGGGCGGTCGATCAGGCGGCAGGTGAGGATCGCGTCCTCGGACGGGCGGCCCTCGCGACGGAAGAACGAGCCGGGGATGCGACCCGCGGCGTACATCCGCTCCTCGACGTCGACGGTGAGCGGGAAGAAGTCGAAGTGGTCCTTGGGCTGGCGGCCGGCCGTGGTGGCCGACAGCAGCATGGTGTCGCCCATGGTGACGACGACGGAGCCGGCGGCCTGCTTGGCGAGGCGGCCGGTCTCGAAGGTGACCGACCGGCTGCCGAAGCTGCCGTTGTCGATGACCGCGGTGGCGGTGGTGACGCCGTCCTCGGCGTCGAACTCTGCGGTGATGGTGGGTGCGGACACGTGTCCTTCTCTCTTCTTTCGTCGCATCGGCCTCGTGCCGACCTGCGACTCCTCCGACGGCCAGTCCTGGACTGGTTGCCGTCCTGCGTCCGGGGCGACCGGTGCTCGATCGAAGCCCTCGGGACCTGGTTCCCCGTACGGGGGGTGGCCATTCCTCGCGGTGGAGGAGCGTGCCCGGGGGCCACTACCGAGGACCGGTCCTCGAGGGACGCGTCCGGCGGCTGGCCGGTTCTCCTCGCGCGGCGGGTGCCGCACGAGGAAGGGGACCGTCCCGGAGTGTTCCGGGAGCGGCCCCCTCGTGGTGCCTAGCGGCGCAGACCGAGCCGCTCGATGAGCGACCGGTAGCGGTTGATGTCGGTCTTGGCCAGGTAGTTCAGCAGCCGGCGACGGCGACCGACCAGCAGGAGCAGACCACGACGGCTGTGGTGGTCGTGCTTGTGCATCCTGAGGTGCTCGGTCAGGTCGCTGATCCGACGGCTGAGCATCGCGACCTGCACCTCGGGCGAACCGGTGTCGTTCTCGACCGTCGCGTAGTCGGTCATGATCTGCTTCTTGAGCGCGCTGTCGAGCGCCATGGTCGCCTCCGGGGCGGGTCACGTGTGGCCCCCGGTCTGACTCACGAGGGCAGGCTTCACACACGCCGGGTCACCCCGGCGGATTCCCACGCTACCAGCGTCGCCTGCAGTGTCGGCCCGAGTGGGCCCCGGAGGGGTCCGCGCAGGGACGACGACACGGCTCAGCGCAGCAGGGGGGACGGCTCGTGGCCGCGGTGTCCTCCGGAGGACGACAGTGTCATAGCCCGAGGATCTGGCGGGTGTCCGAGACGTCCTTGGCCATCGCCGCCATGAGCGCCTCGACGTCGGGGAACGCCTCCATCGGCCGCAGCCGCGAGGTGAACTCGACACCGACGTGCTCGCCGTAGAGATCGCCGTCGTAGTCCAGGACGTAGGCCTCGACGGTGCGCCGGCTCCCCTGGAACGTCGGGTTGGTGCCCACGGAGATCGACGCGGGGAGGCGCTCGCGGCTCGCCCCGCTGCGCGGGTCCCGGGTCACCAGGTGCCCGGCGTAGACGCCGTCGGCCGGGATCGCCGTGTACGGCTGGCTCTCCACGTTCGCCGTCGGGTAGCCGAGGTCCCGTCCGCGCCGGTCCCCGCGGACGACGACGCCGTCGACCCGGTGCGGCCGCCCCAGCGCCCGGGCGGCGGACACCATGTCGCCGGCTGCGACGCAGGCCCGGATGTAGGTGGAGGAGATGGTCACGTCCCCGGAGTCGGAGGTGTCCTCCGCCAGGGGGACGCCCTCGACGGCGAAGCCGAACCGGCGTCCCTCCGTCGTGAGGGTGGCGACCGTGCCGGCGGCCTTGTGCCCGTAGGTGAAGTTCTCCCCCACGACCACCTGCGCCGCGTGCAGGTGCTCGACCAGCACCGTGTGGGTGAAGGTCTCCGGCGGCAGCCGCATGAACTCGGCCGTGAACGGCAGCACGCACATGGCGTCGACGCCGAGCGAGGCCACGAGCTCGGCCTTGCGGTCCAGCGAGGTGAGGATCGCCGGGTGCGAGCCCGGCCGGACGACCTCGGCCGGGTGCGGGTCGAAGGTCAGGAGCAGGCAGGGCCGGCGCATCGCCTGCGCCCGGGCGACCGCGGCCCCGATCAGCTTCTGGTGGCCGCGGTGGACGCCGTCGTACATGCCGATGGTGACCACGGTGCGGCCGAGGTCACCCGGGGTGGCCTCCAGGCCTCGCCAGCGCTGCACGTCTCCGACGTCCTCCGGTCCGGTGTGCTCAGCCGACGCGGTGCAGCCAGCCGCGGGTGTCGGCCACCCGCCCGTGCTGGATGTCGAGCAGCGCCTCGCGCAGCCGCATGGTCAGCGGGCCGGACGAGCCGTCCCCGACGGTGAAGTCGCCGGTCCGGGCCTTGACCTGGCCGACCGGCGTGATGACGGCGGCCGTCCCGCAGGCGAAGGACTCGGTGATGGAGCCGTCGAGTGCCCCGCTACGCCACTCGTCCAGGGTGACCTTCCGCTCGGTCACCCGGTGCCCGAGTTCGCGGGCGACGGTCATCAGCGAGTCGCGGGTGATGCCGGGCAGCAGCGTGCCGGAGAGCTCAGGGGTGACCAGCTCCGCGTCCTCACCGGAGCCGAGGACGAAGAAGAGGTTCATCCCGCCCAGCTCCTCGATGTACCGCCGCTCCACGGCGTCGAGGTAGACGACCTGGTCGCACCCCAGCTCGCTGGCCTGCTGCTGCGGGCGCAGGCTGGCGGCGTAGTTGCCGGCGCACTTGACGTCGCCGGTGCCCCCGGGCGCCGCGCGGACGTAGTCCTCGGAGACGAAGACGGAGACGGGGTGGACACCCCGCGGGAAGTAGGCGCCGGCCGGGCTGGCGATGACCAGGAAGAGGTACTCGTTCGCGGGCCGGACACCCAGGAAGGACTCGCTGGCGAGCATGTAGGGCCGCAGGTACAGCGTCTGGTCCGGGCCGGTGGGCACCCACGCGCGGTCGGCGTCGACCAGCGCGTCGACGGCGGCGAGGAAGGACTCCTCGGGCACCTGGGGCATGGCCAGTCGGTCGGCGCTGCGCGCGAAGCGGGCGGCGTTGGCCTCCGGGCGGAACGTCGCGACGCTGCCGTCGGGCTGGGCGTAGGCCTTGAGCCCTTCGAAGATCGACTGCGCGTAGTGCAGGGCGGCCGTGCCGGGCTCCATCGGCAGCGGGCCGTACTGCGTGAGCCGGGCGTCGTACCAGCCGCGCCCGGCCTCGTAGCGGGCCACGAACATGGAGTCGGTGAAGTTGCGACCGAAGCCGGGGTCGGCCAGCACGGCCTCGCGCTCGGCGACGTCGCGGCGACGGATGTCCTCCACGACGACCGGCACGTCCTCGGTGAACATCCGCGCGGAGGTACGGCTGTCGCTGAGCGTGTCGGTCATGGCTCCCACCTGCATGTGCGTGCGAAGGGGCACCCGGCGACGACCGGACCCCGGCTCACACTATCCCCGGCTCCGGCGGCGGCCGGGAGCCGACCGCCGCCGCGGGCCCGCTCAGGCCTGGTTCTCCTGGTTGGCGCTGGGGCCGGCGTACTCGAGCACCTCGTAGGTCCAGACGTGGGCCGAGTGCGGCGCCGCGGACGCCAGGGTGTCGCCGCCGCCGTCGTGCGCCCGGTCGAAGTCCTGGCTGGACTGCCAGGCCTCGTAGGCCTCGTGGCTGCTCCAGCGGGTGTAGACCAGGTACTGGTCGGTGCCCTCGATCGGCCGCAGGAGCTCGAACCACTCGAAGCCCGGGGTGGACTCGACGGCTCCGGCCCGGCCGCGGAAGCGCTCCTCGAAGCGGTCCTGCTTGTCCTTGGGGACGGTGATCGCGTTGATCTTCACGACGCTCATGGCCCTCCTCTTCCCGGCGGGCCCGGCGATCAATCCCGGAGGCACCCGTCCCACCCCGGGAACGGCCCCGCCTCAGCGCGGCGGGAAGCCCACCGCCACGCGGGCCGTCGTCCCCGCGTCCTCGAGCAGCGCGACGAGCCGGCCATCGGGGTCGACCGCCGCGTGCAGCCCCGGCTCCCCGGTCGCCGGGATGCGCTGGCCGTAGCCGACCGCGGTGGCCTCCTCGGCGGTCAGCGTGCGCTCGGGGAAGACCAGCCGCGCGGCGTCGGTCAGGGCGAGCACGCCGGCGCCCCCGCCGGCGGCCAGCGCCGCTCCGGCGTCCTCGACGGGGGCGGCCTGCGCCGCGGTGAAGGGCCCCGAGGCGGTCCGTCGCAGCGCGGTGAGGTGGCCGCCCACGCCGAGTACTGCGCCCGCGTCGCGCGCGATCGCGCGGATGTAGGTGCCGGCCGTGCACTCGACGGTGACGTCGACGTCGACCAGGTCCGGCTCCGGGCGCGCGATGCGGTGGACGTCGAGCCGGTGGACCACCACCGAGCGCGGCTCCAGCACCACCTCCTCGCCGGCCCGCACCCGGTCGTAGGACCGTCGCCCGGCCACCTTCACGGCGCTGACCGACGAGGGGACCTGCTGCAGCGCGCCGGTCTGGGCGGCCAGGGCGGCACGGATGGCGTCGTCGTCCACCCCGGCGGTCGACGCGCCGCCGAGCAGCTCGCCCTCGCGGTCGTCGGTGACCGTCGACTGCCCCAGGCGGACGGTGGCCTCGTAGGTCTTGTCGTGACCGCCGACGTACCCGAGCAGCCGGGTCGCCGTCCCGACGCCGAGGACGAGCAGGCCGGTGGCCATGGGATCCAGCGTGCCGGCGTGCCCAACCTTGCGGACCGACAGCACCCGCCGCGCACGGGCGACGACGTCGTGCGAGGTCATCCCGGCCGGCTTGTCGACCAGCAGCAGGCCGGGCGGGACATCGGCGTCAGGGCGTCTCGGACTCACTGCTCGACTCCGCCCTCGTTCCGCTCCTCGGTCGCTGGCGCTCCCTGCGATGCTCGCTCGGGCGTCGTTCTCGCGGTACTCACGCCGTAACCGTCGCAGGTGCGGTCAGCCAGCGGTCACCGGCCACCCGCACGAGGACACCGACCAGCCGGACCCCGATGAACAGGCACAACCCCGTCCACACCCCCGCCAGCCCCCAGTCCAGCGGCCCGGACAGCAGCGACAGGGGCAGGAAGCCGACGACCGCCGAGCCGATGGTGAGCGTGCGCAGGTAGCCGACGTCACCGGCGCCCATGAGCACGCCGTCCAGGGCGAACACCACGCCGGCCAGCGGCTGCATCGCGGCAAGGAACCACCAGACCAGCAGCGCCTGGTCGACGACGGCGGGGTCGTCGGTGAACAGCGGCGGGACGACGCCGCGCAGGGCGAGCAGCACGACCGCCACGCCGGTCCCGGTGCCCAGCCCCCACAGCGCCACCCGGCGGGCGGTGACCCGCGCCTCCCCGGGGCGGCCGGCGCCGAGCGCGTGGCCGACGAGCGTCTGTGCGGCGATGGCGTAGGCGTCGAGGACCAGGGCGAGGAAGAAGAACAGCTGCAGGGCGATCTGGTGGGCACCGAGCTGCGCCGTGCCGGCGCGCGCGGCGACGCCCGCCGCCACGAGGAAGGACGCCTGCAGCACCGCGGCGCGCAGCAGCAGGTCGCGGCCGATGACGAGCTGGGAGAAGACGGCCGCCGGCCGGGGACGCCACGCCACGCCCTCCGCGGACAGGGCCCGCAGGAACAGCCCCGCGGTGATCGCCTGCCCGATCACGTTGGCGACCGCGGAGCCCACCAGCCCCCAGCCGGCCGTGTGCACGAGGAGCGGGCAGAGCACGAGGCTGACCAGGCTGCCGGCGAGGACGAACCGGACCGGCCGGCGCAGCTCCTGGACGCCGCGCAGCCAGCCGTTGCCCGCCAGCGAGACGAGCAGCAGGGGCAGACCGAAGGAGGCGACCCGCAGCCACTCCTCCCCCGCCTCGGCCACCGGCCCGGCGCCGCCGGCCAGCAGCCGGGTGAAGGGCCCGGCGGTGACCTGGAAGAACACCAGCACGACGACACCGAGGGCAGCGGCCAGCCAGGTGGCCTGGACCCCCTCGGCCACCGCCCCCGGGCGGTCACCGGCGCCCGCGCGCCGGGCGGCCCGGGCCGTGGTGCCGTAGGCCAGGAAGTTCAGCAGCGCGGCCGACCAGGCCAGCAGCCCGCCGCCCACGGCCAGCCCGCCCAGCGCCACGGTGCCGAGGTTGCCGACGACGGCCGTGTCGACCAGCAGGTAGAGCGGCTCGGCGGCGAGGACGACGAGCGCCGGGAGCGCCAGCGACAGGACGGAGCGCGGGGGCTGCGGATCAGGCCCCGGCTCCGGCTCGACGCGCGCCGGTTCAGTCAGCGCGGAGCTCCCGGCGCAGGGCAGCGATCGTCCCCTCGCGGTCGAGGGTCGAGGTGTAGCCGGCGGCCAGGGTGTGCCCCCCACCGCCCAGCGCCATGGCGACGCGGGCCAGGTCGGTGCCGCCGCGGGAACGCAGGGAGACCGACCACGAACCGTCGTCCTGCCCCTTGAGGACGCAGGCGACGTCGGCCTCCTCCGCGGAGCGGACGACGTCGACCAGCGCCTCGAGCTGCTCGCCGGGCAGGCCGTGCTCGGCCGCCTCCGCGGTGCTCGACCAGGTCCACACCAGTCCGGCGCCGACCTCGGCCTCGAGCACCGCCCGGCCGGTCACCACCGACAGCAGGCTCAGCCACCCGAACGGCGCGGTGTCGAACAGCCGGCGGCTGATCGCAGCGTGGTCGATGCCCGTGGCCAGCAGCCGGGCCGCCAGCTCGTGGGTCTGCGGCCGGGTGCTGCCGAAGCGGAAGGACCCGGTGTCGGCGGCCAGTCCGGCGTACAGGCAGGTGGCCAGCTGACGGTCGAGGGCGACGCCCAGGTCGTCGAGCAGGTCGGCGACCAGGGCCACCGTGGCGGGCGCACCCGGATCGATCAGGCGGAGCCCGCCGAAGCCGGGGTTGCTGGCGTGGTGGTCGACCACGATCGAGGTCGCGGCGGTGTCGAGGAGCACGGCGACCTCACCCAGACGGCCGGGTGAGGCTGCGTCCAGGCTGACGAAGACGTCGGGCGTCGACGGAAGTGACGACGAGGGCACGAGCCCCTCGGCGCCGGGCAGCCAGCCCAGCGAGGCCGGCAGCGTGAGCTCCCCCGGGAACGTCGGCAGGACGCGCGCTCCCCGGCGACGCAGGCCCTCCGCGAGGGCCAGCGTGCTGCCCAGCGCATCGGCGTCGGGGTTCACGTGCCCGGACAGGACGACGGTGGCGCGGGCCTCGGCTGCCTCGGCCAGGACGCCGGCCACGGAGCGGGAGGCCGCCGCGAGCCCTGCCGTGGCCGCGGGGGTGGAGACACGAGCCATGACTCAGGCGTCCGGGCCCGGGTCGGCGACCGGGGGTGCGTTCTCCTCCTCGGTGACCGCGCCTCCGCCCACGGGGTAGGACGTGCCGTCGTCGGGCTCGTCGGAGGTGATGCTCGGCGCGTCGCCGATCTCGCCGCGCTTGCCGCCGTCGGTGGGGTCACCGTCGGCGGACACCTCACGACCACCCAGCACCGACCGGCCCTGGCCCTGGTCGGGCTCGTACGGGTTCGGGTCGTTCTCGCTCACAGCGCACTCCTACTACGGGCGGCCAGGTCCTCGGGACTGTCATCGGCAGTGCCCGGTGCGGGCGGGGGGTCCAGCGCGACGTCCTCGTGCCCCTCGTCGTCCTCGTCGTCCTCCGCAGGCTTGCGGTACGGGTCCGGCTCCCCGGCGTACTGGGCGCCCTCGCGGGCGCGCGCCAGTTCGGCGTCGGCGTGCCGGGCGCGCTCGAGCGCCTCCTCGAGCTCGCGCGCGGTGTCCGGGACGATGTCGGCGATGAAGGCCAGGGTCGGCACGAACTTGATGCCGGTCTGCTTGCCGACGGTGGAGCGCAGCACGCCGGTGGCACTGGCCAGGGCGGCCGCGGAGTCGGCGATCTGCGTCTCGTCGCCGTAGACGGTGTAGAAGATCGTCGCTTCACGGAGGTCGCTGGTCACGCGGGCGTCGGTGACCGTCACCATGCCGAGCCGCGGATCCTTGATCTGCGTCTCGATCGCGGCGGAGACGATCTGGCGGATGCGCACCGCCAGCTTGCGTGCGCGGGCCGGATCGGCCATCGGATCTCCTCGGGGAGGGCGTCCCGGGGGCCGGGACGCCGGGACGGACGGGTGTGGGGGGGCAGGCGGCTCAGTCGGTGTCGCTGAAGAGCTGACGATGCGTCGACAGCAGCGTCACCTCCGGCCGCTCGGCCAGCAACCGCTCGCACGCGTCGAGGACGTCGGCGACCTGCCCGGCGTCCGCGGAGACGGTCGCCAGACCGACCTGCGCCCGGCGGTGCAGGTCATGGTCACCGACCTCCGCCGCCGCGACGGAGAAGCGGCGCCGCAACTCGGCCACGATCGGCCGCACCACGGCGCGCTTTCCCTTGAGCGAGTGGACGTCGCCCAGCAGGAGGTCGGCGGTGAGCGTGCCGGTGAACACGCTCACCGCCTCCCTGCTGGTCGGACTCAGACGCGCGGGATCTCGCGCATCTCGAAGGTCTGGATCACGTCGTCGACCTTGATGTCGTTGAACGAGCCCAGGCCGATACCGCACTCGTAACCCTCGCGGACCTCGGTCGCGTCGTCCTTGAACCGGCGGAGGGACTCCACCGTCAGGTTGTCGGCGACCACGGCACCGTCGCGGAGCAGGCGGGCCTTCGAGTTCCGGACGATCGTGCCGGTGCGGACCAGCGAACCGGCGACGTTGCCGATCCTGGGCACGCGGAAGACCTCGCGGACCTCCGCGGTCCCGAGCTGGACCTCCTCGTACTCCGGCTTGAGCATCCCCTTGAGGGCGGCCTCGATCTCGTCGATGGCCTGGTAGATGACCGTGTAGTACCGGACGTCCACCCCCTCGCGGTTGGCGAGCTCGGTGGCCTGGCCCTCGGCCCGGACGTTGAAGCCCAGGACGATGACGTCGTCGGCCAGCGCCAGGTCGATGTCGCTCTTGGTGATCCCGCCGACGCCGCGGTGGATGACCCGCAGCGAGATGTCGTCGTCGACCTCGATCTTCATGAGCGCCTCTTCGAGCGCCTCGACGGTGCCCGAGTTGTCGCCCTTGATGATCAGGTTGAGCTGACGGTTCTCCTTGAGCGCGGCGTCGAGGTCCTCGAGGCTGATCCGCTTGCGCATGGAGGCGTTCTGCGCGTTGCGGATGCGGGCCTGGCGGCGGTCGGCGATCTGCCGCGCCACCCGGTCCTCCTCGACGACCAGGAAGGTGTCACCGGCGCGCGGCACGGACGTCAGACCGACGACCTGGACCGGACGCGCGGGCAGGGCTTCCTTGAGCTTGTTGCCGTGCTCGTCGAGCAGCGACCGGACGCGACCGTAGGCGTCGCCGGCCACGATCGAGTCGCCCTGGCGCAGCGTGCCGCGCTGGACGAGCACCGTGGCGACGGGGCCCCGGCCCTTGTCCAGCTTGCCCTCGATGACCACACCCTGCGGGTCCTGCTCGGTGTTCGCGCGCAGGTCCAGCGAGGCGTCAGCGGTCAGCAGGATCGCCGTGAGCAGCTCGTCGAGGCCCATGCGGTTGATCGCGGAGACGTCGACGAACATCGTGTCGCCGCCGTACTCCTCGGCCACCAGGCCGTACTCGGTGAGCTGCTGACGGATCTTGGCGGGGTTGGCCCCCTCCTTGTCGATCTTGTTGACCGCGACCACGATCGGCACCTCGGCGGCCTGGGCGTGGTTGAGCGCCTCGACCGTCTGCGGCATGACGCCGTCGTCGGCCGCGACCACGAGCACGACGATGTCGGTGACCTTCGCGCCACGGGCACGCATCGCGGTGAACGACTCGTGACCCGGGGTGTCGATGAAGGTGATCGGACGCTCGTTGTGCTCCAGCTCGGTGACGATCTGGTAGGCGCCGATGTGCTGCGTGATGCCACCGGCCTCCTTCGAGACCACGTTGCTGTGCCGCAGGGCGTCGAGCAGCTTGGTCTTTCCGTGGTCGACGTGACCCATGACGGTGACCACCGGCGGACGGGACGACCAGTCCTCCTCGTCGCCCTCGACGTCCCCGAAGGTGAGGTCGAAGGTCTCGAGGAGCTCGCGGTCCTCGTCCTCGGGGCTCACGACCTGGATGACCCAGCCGATCTCGGCACCGAGGAGCTGCAACGTGTCGTCGTTGACCGACTGCGTGGCGGTGATCATCTCGCCCAGGTGGAACAGGGCCGTGACCAGCGCGGCGGGCTCGGCGTTGATCCGCTCGGCCAGGTCGGTCAGCGAGGCGCCACGAGGCAGGCGGACGGTCTGTCCGTTGCCCCGGGGCAGGCTGACGCCGCCCATGCTGGGCGCCGCCATGGAGTCGAACTCCTGACGCCGCTGCTTCTTGCTCTTGCGCCCGCGGACCGGACCGCGGCCGCCGGGACGGCCGAAGGCACCGGCGGTACCGGCACCCGAGCCACCACGGCCACGGCCACGGGGACCGCCGCCGCCACGGAAACCGCCACCGGCCGGCGCGCCGGCGCCGGGAGCGCCACCGCCACCACCGGGACGGAAGCCGCCGCCACCGCCGGGACCACCCGGACGGCCACCGCCGCCGGGACCGCCGGAGCGCCCACCGGGGCCACCGGGACGACCGCCGCCGGGACGACCGGGCATCATGCCCGGGGCCGGCCGCTGCGGCATCATGCCCGGGTTCGGGCGGGGACCGCCGGCACCGGGACCCGGGCGGGGACCGCCGGCGCCGGGAGCGGGACGCGGGCCGCCAGGACCGGGACGCGGGCCACCGGGACCGGCTGCCGGGCGAGGACCGCCCGGAGCGGCGGGCCGGGCACCCGGCGCGGCCGGGCCCGGACGGGGACCGGCGCCGGCACCCGGGACGGGACCGGGCGCCGCGGCCGGAGGTGCGGCCGGGCGGGGCGAGCTGAACGGGTTGTTGCCGGGGCGCGGTGCCGGACGCGGTCCGGGTCGCGGACCGGCACCGGCAGGCGCGCCACCACCGGCGGCGCCGGGACGGGGCGCGGCCGGACGGGCGGCCGGGGGCTGCTGGGTCGGAGCGCTGGCGGCCGGGGCCTGCGGAGCGGGCGCCGCCGGGCGCGGAGCAGCCGGAGCGGCCGGAGCCGCGGGCTGCGCGGGCGCACTGGCCGCGGGGGCCTGCGGCGCCGGTGCGGCCGGACGCGGACCGGGCGTAGGAGCGGACGGACGGGACGGCGCGGGCCCCGGACGGGCGGCGGGTGCCGCCGGCGCGCTGGGTGCTGCGGCGCCGCCGGTGGCGGCGCCCAGGGCCTCCCGGAGCCGTCGGGCCACGGGGGCCTCGACGGTCGAGGAGGCGGACTTCACGAACTCGCCCTGCTCCTTGAGCGTGGCGAGCACGGTCTTGCTGTCGACACCGAACTCCTTGGCGAGTTCGTGTACGCGGGCTTTGCCTGGCACGGGTCTCCTCTTTGTGAGGCCGGCGGCTTGCCCGCTCGACCTCGTCGTTAGTGGCGCATGGTCATCGTGAGAACTTCACGGCTGAGTCATCCGACGATGTCCTGTCGACATGCGGACCGGCCTGGTGCCGGCCCGACGTGGAACTGCTGGTGGGGTGCGGCGGTGCCGCACTCACTCGCCCGTCCCGGGCCGCGGCCCGGCGACCTCCGAGGAGGGGCCGAGGACGAAGTCCCGGAGCGGACCGACCTCCAGCGGGCTGCCTCCGGGGAGGCGCAGCGCCCGGGTGAAGGCCCGGCGTCGCTCCGCTGCGCCCAGGCACTCCGGAGTGGGGTGCACCGACGCCCCCCTCCCGGGGAGCCGCCGTCGGGGGTCCGGGACCAGGGCCCCGGAACTCTCGACGACACGCAGCAGATCGGTGACCGGAGCGCGTCGCCGGCAGCCCACACAGGTGCGCTCCGGGATCGACGTTTCGGCCACCCTGCACTCTAGCGCGTCGTGGGTCCCCGGTGTTCCGCACGTCGGGGCGGAGTGCGGGAAGCGCTCGGACGTCCCCCGGACGGGGCAGCCGGCGCCCCCGACCGCAGGGGCGCCCGGCCCACGCCCGGCGAGGGCTCGGCCGCCGCGTCCTCGGCCTGGGCGTCGCTGCGGATGTCGATCCGGCAGCCGGTCAGCCGGGCGGCCAGGCGGGCGTTCTGCCCTTCCTTGCCGATCGCCAGGGACAGCTGGTAGTCCGGCACCACCACGCGCACGGCCTTGGCCTGCGGGTCGACCACACGGGCATCGGAGACGCGCGCCGGGCTCAGCGCCTGGGCGACGAAGGTGGCGGGGTCGTCGGACCAGTCGACGATGTCGATCTTCTCGCCGTGCAGCTCGCTCATGACGTTGCGCACCCGCTGGCCCATCGGGCCGATGCACGCGCCCTTCGCGTTGAGACCGGGCACCTTCGTGCGGACGGCGATCTTCGAGCGGGCCCCCGCCTCGCGGGCGACCGCGACGATCTCGACGCTGCCGTCGGCGACCTCGGGCACCTCCAGGGCGAACAGCTTGCGGACCAGGTGGGGGTGGGTGCGCGACACGGTCACCTGCGGACCGCGGAACGTCCGGGCCACCGACACCACGTAGGCCTTCAGCCGGCTGCCGTGGGCGTAGTTCTCCCCCGGCACCTGCTCGGTCGGGGGCAGCACGGCCTCGACCTTGCCGATGTCGATCAGCACGGTGCCCTGGACGTTGCGGCGGTCGTGCGCCTGCACGATGCCGCTGACGATGTCGCCCTCCTTGCCGGCGTACTCGCCGAAGGTCTGCTCGTGCTCGGCGTCGCGCAGCCGCTGCACGATGACCTGCTTGGCGGTGCTGGCCGCGATCCGGCCGAAGTCGCCCGGGGTGTCGTCCCACTCGCGGACGACCTCGCCGTCGGCACCCAGCTCCTGCGCCAGCACGGCGACCTCGCCGGTCTTGCGGTCCACGTGCACGCGGACGTGCTTGGCGGCGCCGTCGGCGTGCCGGTAGGCGGTGACCAGGGCGGTCTCGATCGCCTCGATCACCGTGTCGGCGGGGATGCCCTTCTCCCCGACGACCGCCTTGAGCGCGGTGACGTCGATGTTCACTGTGCTCCTCCTCGCGCCCGGGGCGCGCTCCCGGAGGCGACGTCGTCGTCGGGCTCCGGGTCGTCGATCACGTCGTCGTCGGATTCGTCGTCGTCGTCGAGCAGGTCGTCCTCGGGCAGGTCGTCTTCGTGCGGATCCTCACCGGACGCCGCCTGGCCGGCCGGAGCGCGCCCGAACTCCACCTGCACGCGGCCGTCGCCGAGCTCGGCCCAGGGCACGTGCCGCGGCGTCGGGGGACGCTTCTTCGCGCCGGGCTTGCCCTGCGCCTCGACCGCGAGCGTCACGCCGTCGTCGTCCACGGCGGTGATGCGCCCGGTGACCTGGTCCCGCGAGCCGGCCGGACCGGCGGCCACGGTGACGAGGCGACCGGTGTTGCGCCGCCAGTGCCGCTGCTCGGTGAGCGGCCGGTCGACGCCGGGGCTGGAGACCTCGAGGACGTAGGGCGTCCGGCCCATGCCGTCGTCGGAGCTGTCGAGGACGTCGGACACCGCGCGGCTCACGTCGGCGATGTCGTCCAGGGTGACCCCGGAGTCGCGGTCGACCACGACCCGGACGACGCTGCGCCGCCCGGCGGGGGTGACCACCAGCTCCTCGAGGTCGTAGCCGGCGTCCTCGACGACCGGCTGGATCCGGCCGGCCAGGCGCGCGGTGGCGGGGTCGGTGCGGGGGGTGCCACGAGAGGCGGACACGTCTACCTCCTCCATGGCTCGGGCGGCCGCAGGGTGCGGGCGCCTCCCCGGGAACGCCCCCGGCGCTGCCGGGGGGACGATTCCGAGGGAAGGTGCCAGGTTACCGCCCGGCGAGGGGGCACGGGACCGGGCACCGGGCGGACCCCTCCCCGGGCCGATGGGGCTGGAGCGACGGGCGGGGCGGTGCGGACCGCGGAGCCGACGCGGACCGCGTCCGGCCCGTACGTGCCGACCCGGACGACCGGGGGCTGCGAGGATGGCACCGATGTCTCCGCTCCCCTCCCCCGGCTCGCGGGGTTTCTCCCGGCGCACCCTGCTGGCCGCCTCGGCGGCCGGACTGGCGCTGGCCGCGGCCGCCTGCACCTCGTCCCCGCCGGACGAGCGCGAGCGGGTGACCGGCGAGCAGGCCGACCAGCTGCTGGGGCAGGTGGGCGTGCAGGAGACGCTCGTGGCCGCCTACACCGCGGCCGGGGCCGCCGATCCGGCGCTGGCCGGAGAGGTGGCGGAGCTGGCCGCTCAGGCCACCGAGCAGCTCGAGCGGCTGAGGGACGCAGCACCCGGCGCGACGCCGAGCTCGTCCTCACCCGGCACCCCGCCCTCGCCGGCCGAGGCACGCTCCTGGCTGCGCGAGCAGGTGGCCGCCGCGGCCACCTCGCACGCGGCGGCCGCACTCACCCAGTCCGGCGCACGGGCGGCGCTGCTCGGCTCGATCTCCGCGGGCCTGCGCGGACAGGACGGACTGCTGGCATGACGGGAACCCGCAATGGCTGATGACGGTGCCGGCGAGGGCGCCCAGGACCTGACCGCGGAGAACGCCGCCCTCGAGCAGGCCCTGGCCGCGGAGTACGCCGCGATCTGGGGATACGGCGTCGTCGGTGCGGCGCTGACCCCCGGTGCCCGGGGGACGGCGACCACGGCCGAGGCTGCGCATCGCGACGTCCGGGACGCCGTGACCGCGCTGCTCTCCCAGCGGTCGGTGGAGCCCGCGGGGGCGAAGGGCGGCTACGCGCTGCCCTTCCCGGTGCTCTCCCCGACGGACGCCGCGGCGCTGGGCGTGGTCCTGGAGGACGGCGCTGCCGCCGCCTGGGTGCGGGTGCTCGACCAGGCGGCCGAGCGGAGCACGCGGGAGCTGGCGCTGGAGGCGCTCACCGGCGCCGAGGTGCGGGCGGTGGGCTGGCGCGCCGCGGCAGGCCAGACCCCCGTCACCCGAGCGCTCCCGGGTCTGTGACACCGCCGTCCTCCGGACGGCACCGCGGCCAGCCACGGTGCCAGGCGAAGGCTCCGCCCATCGGTCGACGCGTCGGGGAGCCCTCCGGGCCCCCACTCAGCGTCGACGCCGCTCAGCCGACCCCGGCCAGGAAGGCGTCGGCGACGGCCACGGCGGCGCTGCCGGACTGACCGCCCTCGACGAGGACGGCGAAGGCGATGGGCCCCGACGCGCCTTCGGTCCGGTAGCCCGCGAACCAGCCGTGCGAGTCGGGCGGGGTGTTGGTCCCGTACTCGGCGGTGCCCGTCTTGCCGGACACCTCGCCCCGTGCAGCCAACGCCGCGGCGGTACCGGTGAGGACCACCTGCCGCATCATCGGCCGCAGTGCCTCGAGCACCTCCTGCCCGGGGCCCTCCGGAGCCGGTCCGGCCGGCTCCGCGCCCACCACCTCGACGGGAGCAGCCGGCGTGCCGCTGGCGATCCCGGCGACCACGAGCGCCAGCTGGGCCGGGCTCATGAGCACCTGACCCTGGCCGATCATGTTCGCCGCCTTCGTCGTCCCGGTGCTGTCCGCGGGCACGCTGCCGGAGAAGATGTCGACGGGCAGCTGCCAATCGGTGCCCACCCCGTACGCGGCCGCCGCCTCGGCCAGGGCAGCGTCGGGCAGCTCCAGCCCCTGCTCGATGAACGTCGTGTTGCACGACTCCGCGAAGGCCTCGGTGAACGGCACCGTGCCCAGGTCGAACTGGTCCTGGTTCTCGAACTCGCGGCCCTCGACGACCGTCGTCGCGGGGCAGGGGACGGGAGTCGCCGGGGTCAGGGAGCCGGCCGAGAGCAGCGCGGTGGCGGTGACCGCCTTCATGCTCGAGCCGGGCGGGAAGCGCCCCGTCAGCGCGTTGGCGGCGTCGGCCACCTCGTTGGAGGAGACGGCCAGGAGCTCGCCGGTGCCGGGACGCACCACGACGAGGTGGGTAGGCCGGGCCTCCCCGGCGACGGCGGCGTCCGCGGCGTTCTGGAGGGCCGGGACCAGGGGTGTCTGCACCGGAGAGCCCGGCTCCGGCTCGACGGCGGCGATCTCGCGGCCCTCGTCGTCGATGCTCTCGTCGAGCGCGGCGACCCGGACCGTGAACCCGGGGGTGCCGGTCAGCTGGTCCTGGAAGGCCCGCTGCAGGCCGGAGGTGCCGAGCTGGTCGCCGGCGGCGTAGCGGGGCTCGTCGTCCTCGGTCGACTCCTCGAGGATCTCCGCCGTCGCCGCCCCGACCCGGCCGAGCAGCGCCTCGGCGAAGCCGGCCGAGGGCGCGAGCAGCCGCGTGTCGGTCGGGAAGACGGCGCCCGGGAGGTCGAAGACCTGGGCGCGGATCGCCTCGAATGCCGGCCGGCGCAGCGTGATGACCGGGACGAACTGCCCGGCCGGAGCGGCCTGGACGTCGGCGGTGATCTCCTCCGCGGCGATGCCGGTGGCGTCCGACAGCGCCGCGGCCAGTGCCGGCAGGTCGGTCACCTGCCCCGGGTCGACGCCGACGTTGACCACCTCGGTCGGGGTGAACAGCGGAGCGCCCGAGGCGTCGGTGATCGGCGCCCGCTCCGGCAGGCTGCGGTCCAGCTCCAGGTGCTGGCCCTCACCGAGCCCCGGGTGCACGAGAGCCGGCTCGGCGACGACCTCCCACCCGTCGTCGCCCTCGGTGAGCCGCAGGGAGGCCTCGTAGCTCCAGTCGGGGGCGGCGGTGAGATCCCAGGTGGCCGTCCAGTCCGCGGTGGCCGCGCCGTCCTCGACGGTGACCTCGCCGAGCTCGGTGGACAGCTGCGCGTCGGGCAGGTCGGCCGCGGTCTGCTCCAGCAGCGCGGTGGCCGCCTCCGGGTCCGTGGTGGCCGCAGCGGCCGCGGCGGCGTCCCCGCCGGCCCAGTCGTCGAGGAACGACTGCGCCGTCCGCCGCACCTCGTCCTCGCCACCGCCGGAGCAGCCGCCCAGGACGGGGACCGCGAGGAGGAGGGACGTCAGCAGGACCGGACCGGATCGGGCGCGCACCGGGTCAGCTTGGCAGAGGTAGCGGACGGTTCTAGAACAGCACGCTCGAGAACTCCCCCACCTCGCGGAAACCGACCCTGCGGTAGGCGGCGCGGGCAGGAGCGTTGAAGTCGTTGACGTACAGGCTGACCACCGGGGCGAGCGTCGACCGCGCGTACTCGACGACGGCGGCGGTGCCCGCGGCGCCGATGCCGGTGCCGCGGCGCTCGGGGGCCACCCAGACGCCCTGCACCTGGCAGGCCGCCCGGCTCACCGCCCCGATCTCGGCCTTGAAGACGACCTGCCCGTCCTCGATCCAGGCCAGGGACCGCCCGGCCCGCACCAGCTCGGCCAGCCGGGCTCGGTAGCCGGCCCCGCCGTCGGTGCGCAGCGGGCTGACGCCGATCTCCTCGGTGAACATGGCGACCGCAGCGGGCAGCAGGGTGTCCAGCTCCTCGGGGCGCACCGGACGGACGCGCGCCTCCGGGGCGATCGCCGGCGGGCCGTCGATGGCCATCAGCGGCTGGCGGGCGCGATGGTCGCGGGCCGGCCCCCAGGCGGGCGCCAGCAGGTCCCACAGCGGCGCCACGGAGGCGGACGGGCCGACGATGGTGCTGCAGCGGCGCCCGGCGCGGCGGGCGCGCTCGGCGAAGGCGGCCGCGGCGGCGCGCTCCGCGCCGGGGACGGCGAAGGGGATCAGGTTCGCCCCGGCGAGGCAGACGGCCTCCAGCGACCGGCCCGAGCCGAAACCCCACAGCGGGGCCCCGACCGCCACCGGTGCCGTGCCGGTGAGCTCGACCCGGCCGGCCAGCACGCAGCCGGCGACGGGGTCGAGGGCCAGGAGCCGGTGGACGGCGGGCTCGTCGGCCTCGTCGAGGACGCGAGCGGTGGGCGATCGGAGCACGGGAAGAGGGCGGGTGCGAGCGGGTCAGCTGACGGAGACGACCGGCGGCCCGGACGGCACGCCCGCGTCTGTCTGCTCGGCGGCGATGCGCAGCGCCTCCTCGATCAGGGTCTCGACGATCTTCGACTCGGGCACGGTCTTCACGACCTCGCCCTTGACGAAGATCTGGCCCTTGCCGTTGCCCGACGCCACGCCGAGATCGGCCTCGCGGGCCTCGCCGGGGCCGTTGACGACGCAGCCCATGACCGCGACGCGCAGCGGCACCTCCATGCCCTCCAGGCCGGCGGTCACCTCGTTCGCGAGCGTGTAGACGTCGACCTGGGCGCGGCCGCACGAGGGGCAGCTGACGATCTCCAGCCCGCGCTGCTTGAGGTTCAGCGACTCCAGGATCTGGTTGCCGACCTTCACCTCCTCGGCCGGCGGGGCCGACAGGGAGACGCGGATGGTGTCGCCGATGCCCTGGCTGAGCAGCGCACCGAAGGCGACGGCGGACTTGATCGTGCCCTGGAAGGCGGGGCCGGCCTCGGTCACGCCGAGGTGCAGCGGGTAGTCGCACTGCGCGGCGAGCAGCTCGTAGGCGCGGACCATCACGACGGGGTCGTTGTGCTTGACCGAGATCTTGATGTCGCGGAAGTCGTGCTCCTCGAACAGCGAGCACTCCCACAGCGCCGACTCGACCAGCGCCTCCGGCGTGGCCTTGCCGTACTTGGCGAGCAGCCGCTTGTCGAGGGAGCCGGCGTTGACGCCGATGCGGATCGGCGTCCCCGCATCCTTGGCGGCGCGGGCGATCTCGCCCACCTTGTCGTCGAACTTCTTGATGTTGCCGGGGTTCACGCGCACGGCCGCGCAGCCGGCGTCGATGGCCGCGAACACGTATCGCGGCTGGAAGTGGATGTCGGCGATGACCGGGATCTGCGACTTCTTCGCGATCGTCGCCAGCGCCTCGGCGTCGTCGGTGTCGGGCACGGCCACCCGCACGATCTGGCACCCGGAGGCGGTCAGCTCGGCGATCTGCTGCAGCGTCGCGTTGATGTCGGCGGTCTTGGTCGTGCACATCGACTGCACGCTGACCGGGAAGTCGCTGCCGACGCCGACGCCGCCCACGTCGAGCTGGCGGGTCTTGCGCCGCGGAGCGAGGACGGGCGGGGGGGCAGCGGGCATGCCGAGACCGACGGGGATCGCCATGCACCCAGTATCCCCCGCGGGACGCTCGATGCTGGTGGCGCGCTTGTGACATGAGCGGCCGCCGGCCTCCCGCGCCCTGGTGGTTCGCCGTCGATGACCGCCTCGGGGCACCTACCGTCCGGCCCATGACCCTGGATCCCACCGGCGCGGACGTGGCGACGACCGCCGTCGTCGTCGTCCTGCTCTTCGCCGTCATGTACGCCGTCGCGGGCAGCCCCTGGGGCGCCTGATCGGCGTCCGGCCCGAGTACCCGTTCCTGTTCAACCCCACGGGCATCCGGGCGATCAGCGTCGTGGTCGCCTACCCGGCGCTGCTGGTCGCCGTGTGGGGGCTGACGTACGGGCTGGTCGCACCGCACGTGCAGACCACGGCCCTGCCGTCGCAGGCCGGGTTCGCCGCCGCGGGAGGTGTCCTGGTGCTCACCGCTGCCCGGTTCGCCCGGTTCGTCACCTTCCTGATCGGAGGCCGGACCGCCGTCGAGGGCGAGCTCTCGCCCGACGAGATCATCCCGGCCGACCCGGTGGGCGACGACGTCGACCTGGCGCACGCGCTGGACGCCGCCCGGCGCGGCGAATGGCAGCAGCCGGCCGCCCTGCTCGGCGCGACGGGAGACGCCGACGTCCGCTACGAGCGGCTCTGGGTCCTCGCCCAGGAGTCGGTCCACGACTCGCAGTGGGTCGAGGAGTGGTTCGCCGCGCGCCCGGACGATGCGACGGTGCACGCCGTGCGGGCGGAGCTGGCGGTGCAGCGGGCGTGGGCCGCCCGCGGCGCCGCGTACGCCGACCAGACCGGCGAGCAGCAGCTCCGGGCCTTCGCCACGGGGCTGGACCAGGCCGAGCGGCTGGCGAACCGGGCGATCGAGCTGTCGCCGGCGGATCCGGCCCCCTGGGCGACGCTCGTGCAGATGGCCCGCGGCCAGCAGGTTCCGCAGGAGGAGTTCGAGCGGCGGACGCAGGAGCTCTTCGAGCGCAGCCCGCACCACGTGCAGGGCTCCCTGGCGGTCCTGCAGACCCTCTGCGAGAAGTGGATGGGGTCGACCGACGCGATGTTCGGGGTGGCACGCGAGCTGGCCGCGGAGGCGCCGGACGGCTCCGCCGTGTGCCTGCTGCCGGCCATGGCCCACGTCGAGCACCACCTGCACCTCGAGAGCGGTCGCGGCGGCCCGGCCGCCGCGGCCCGGCACATGACCTCCGGTGCGACGCGCACGGAGCTGCGCGAGTGCGTGATGCGCTGGATGCGCGGGCCGGAGGGCACGCCGATGCCCGGGGCGCGCGTGTTCGGCCACAACATCGCCGCGTACGCGTTCTGGCTGGCCGACGACCCCGACGGCGCCCGGCCGCACCTGGAGGCGATCGGCCGCAGCCTCAACGAGTTCCCGTGGGAGTACTCCGGAGAGCCGGGCGAGGTCCTCGGCGTCGCGCGCCGCTGGGCCGGACTGCCCGTCGTCGCCCCGCCGGCCGCCGCCCTCCCGCGGTCCTGATGCCTCAGGGGTAGGAGGCGGCCTCGGCGACCAGGGCGTCGAGGACGACCTGCACCGACCGGCGGGCGGCACGGTCGGGGCGCATGAGCGCCTCGATCACCCGGCCCGCCCGCAGGTCGGCCAGCGGCACGAGGGCCAGCCGGCCCTCGGCCCGGTCCAGGGTCGTGTGGCGCGGCAGCAGCGCGATGCCGTGCCCGCGGGCGACCAGCTTCTCGGTCAGGGGCAGGTGCGTCGTCCGGCGCACGACCCGCACCGGTGACCGCGCGTGGGCCGCGACGGCGGTCAGCACCCGGTCGATGGGGAACTCGGCCGGCGGCACGATCCAGTCCTGGTCGATCACGTCGGCCGGGGTGACGCGGTCCCGCCCGGCGAGCGGGTGGTCCAGCGGCAGCGCGACGTCGAGCGGCTCGCGGAGCAGCAGGCGGACCTCGATGCCGTCGCGCGGCGGTGGGACGACGTCGTCGGAGCGGTGGGCGACGACGACGTCGTACTCGGCGGTCAGGCCCGCGAAGTCGTCCTGCAGCACGTCCTCGTCGAAGGTCTCCAGGACGACGTCGGGGTGCTCGGCCAGGCGGTCGAGGAGACCGGGGACGAGCAGCTCGCCGGCCGAGTGGAAGGTGGCCAGCCGGACGGTTCCGCCGACCCCGCCCCGGTAGCGCTGCCAGTCGGACTCCGCGGTGGCCAGGGCGGTGGAGACCGTCGCCGCGATGCCGGCCAGCGCCCGGCCCGCGTCGGTCAGCCGCACCCCCCGGCCGGCCCGCTCGACCAGCACGACGCCGAGCCGCCGCTGCAGCACCTTGAGCTGCTGGGAGACCGCCGATGGCGACAGCGTCGTGGCGCGGGCCACCGCGGTCACCGAACCGTGCTCGGCCAGTTCGCGGAGCACGGCGAGGTGGGCGACGTCCACCCGTTCCCAGAGGTCCTGCGACCCGTCGACCATGAAGCAACGCTACAAGGTCGGTTCTCCGGATTGCGCTTGTTCTTCAACCCGCCCGGCCCGACGCTCGACGTCGTGCCCCTCCGCGACCGACTGCTCGCCTGCCTCGTCGCCGTCTGCTGGGGCGTCAACTTCCCCGCCACGGCGCTCGCCCTCGAGCACTTCCCGCCGCTGTTCATGGTCGCCCTGCGGTTCGCCCTCGTGGCCCTGCCCGCGTTGCTCTTCGTGCCCCGGCCGCCGGTGCCGTTGCGCTGGCTCATCGGCGTCGGCCTGGGCATCGGGATCCTGCAGTTCGCGTTCCTCTACCTCGGCATGGTCGCCGGGATGCCCAGCGGCCTGGCCTCGCTGGTGCTCCAGGCCTCGGCGCCGTTCACCGTCCTGCTCGCCGGCGTCTGGCTGCACGAGTCGCTGTCGGCCCGGCAGCTCGCCGGCGTCGCCATGGCCGTCGCGGGGCTGGCCGTCATCGCCGTCCACCGGTCCCTGACCGCGGCGTGGCTGCCCCTCGTGCTGACCCTGTGCGGGGCGCTGGGGTGGGCGATCGGCAACGTCTGCAGCCGGCAGGCGAAGGCGCCCAACGGTCTGCACCTGACGCTGTGGACGGCCGCCGTGCCGCCGCTGCCGATGCTGGCGCTGGCCCTGCTGGTCGAGGGGCCCGGGCGGATCGGCCGGTCGCTCGCCGACGCGACCACCGCCGAGGCGCTGCCGTCGGTCCTGGGACTGCTCTACGTCGTCGTCGTCGCCACGCTCGTCGGGTACGGGCTCTGGAACTCGCTGCTGTCCCGGCACCCGTCGAACGTGGTGGCGCCCTTCTCGATGCTCGTGCCCGTGGTCGGCGTGCTCGCGTCGTGGCTGGCCTTCGGGGAGGTGCTGGACCCCGTGGAGCTGACCGCGGGGGCCGTCGTGGTCCTCGGCGTGCTGATCGGCTCGCGACCGGCTCGGCCGGGGTCCCGGCCCGCTCAGCCGGCGATGGAGATCGGGTTGACGATGTCGGCGATGAACAGCAGGGCCGACAGCACCAGGAAGAGCCCGGCGACGACGTAGGCCACGGGCATCAGCCGGGCGATGTCGAAGGGACCCGGGTCCGGCCGCCCACGCAGGCGAGCGACGGTGGCGCGGGCCTTCTCGTACAGCGCGCCGGCGACGTGGCCGCCGTCGAGCGGGTAGATCGGCACCAGGTTGAACAGGAACAGCACCAGGTTCATCCCCGCCAGCAATTGGAAGAACAGGCTGATCTTCTCCGTGCCGGTGAACTGCTCGAGGGAGAACACCTCACCGGAGATGCGGCCGACTCCCACCACGCCGATCGGGCCCAGGGGGTCGCGCTCCTCGCCGAGGAAGGCCGCCCGGAACAGCGCCGGCACCCGCTCGGGGATCTCGACCAGCCGGTCGACCGCCCGGGCGGTGTAGTCGCCGATGAAGCCGGGCACGGCGGTGACCGGCTGCTGCTCGTAGGTCCGCGCCGCCTGCACCCCGACGTAGCCGACGGTCTCGGTCCCATCGGCCTCGCCGTCGCCGTCGTCGTCGACGTAGACGGTGTTGGCGATCGGGGTGACCGTCAGGTCGAGTTCCCGGACGGCGCCGTCCTCCTCCCGCTCGACGGTGAGGACGAGCGGCGAGCCGATGCTCTCCCGGATGGCGTCCTGGACCTGCTCCCAGCCGGACACCTCGTCGTCCCGGCCGGTGTCCGGGGTCGTGGACACCGGCCGGCCGTCGATCGCGACGATGGTGTCGCCGGCCTCGATCCCGGCCGCGGCGGCCGGTGAGGGGGGCGCGTCGTCGGGGCATTCCCGGACCGCGGCGGTGGCCGGCAGCACGCACTCCGGGATGGCGCTGATGGTGGTCGTCGTCGCCGGGATGCCGAAGGCGGTGAGCACGATCGTGAAGAACAGCACCGCCAGGACCAGGTTGTGGAACGGGCCGGCGAACATGACGATGATCCGCTGCCACCACGGCTTCTTGTAGAAGACCCGGTCGCCGTCGCTGGGCAGGACGTCGTTGAGCGCCTGGCCGCGCACCTCGGCGATGAAGCTGCGCATGCGGGTGGCGCGCTTGCTCTCGTTCTCCTCCGCCGGCGGGATCATCCCGACGATGCGGATGTAGCCGCCGAGCGGGATGCCCTTGATGCCGAACTCGGTCTCGCCGAAGCGGCGGGAGAAGACCGTCGGGCCGAAGCCGACGAAGAACTGCGGCACGCGCATGCCGAACTTCCGCGCCCAGAAGAAGTGCCCGAACTCGTGGAACCCGATGCTGAACATCAGGCCCAGGGCGAAGGCGACGATCCCGAGGACCGTCAGCAGGATCCCGCTCAGCTCAAGCCTCCGGCGATGAGTCCCCGGGCGTGCTCCCGGGCCCACTTCTCCGCGGCCAGGACGTCCTCGACGCGCGTGGGGACGCCGAGGTCCGGCGCCTCGTCGAGGGTACGCGCGACGAGCTGGACGATCCCTGGGAACGAGAGCCGACCCGCCGTGAACGCGGCGACCGCCTCCTCGTTCGAGGCGTTGTAGACGGCCGGCGCCACACCGCCGGCCTCTCCGGCCGCCCGGGCCAGCCGGATCGCGGGGAAGGCCTGCTCGTCGAGGGGGAAGAACTCCCAGGTGCTGGCGGCGGTCCAGTCCAGCGCCGGCTGGACGTCGGGGAGCCGGTCGGGCCAGGCGAGGCCGAGCGCGATGGGCAGCCGCATGTCCGGCGGGCTGGCCTGGGCGATCGTCGCGCCGTCGGCGAAGGTCACCATCGAGTGCACGATCGACTGCGGATGCACCACGACGTCGATGTCGGCGTAGGGGACGCCGAAGAGCAGGTGGGCCTCGATGAGCTCGAGCCCCTTGTTGACCAGCGTCGCGGAGTTGATCGTGATCACCGGGCCCATGTCCCAGGTGGGGTGCGCCATCGCCTGCTCCACGGTGACCTGCTCGAGCTCCGCGGCCGAGCGCCCCCGGAACGGTCCCCCGCTGGCGGTCAGCACCAGCCGGGCCACCTCGCTCCGCTGCCCCGCCCGCAGGCACTGCGCCAGCGCTGAGTGCTCGGAGTCGACGGGCACGAGCTGGCCGGGGCCGGCGGCGGCGAGGACGAGGTCACCCCCGGCGATCAGCGACTCCTTGTTGGCCAGCGCCACGGTGCGGCCGGCCCGCAGCGCCGACAGCGTGGGACCCAGGCCGATCGAGCCGGTGATCCCGTTGAGCACGACGTCGGCCGGGCGGGCAGCCAGCTCCTCGGCGGCGCGCGGCCCGGCGAGGATCTCCGGCAGGGCGTACTCGCCGCGCGACCAGCCGCGCTTCGAGGCGGCGGCGTAGAAGGCCAGCTGCAGGTCCTGCGCGGCGGTCGCCTTCGCGACGGCGACGGTGCGCACGCCCAGGCTCAGCGCCTGCTCGGCCAGCAGGGCGACGTCGCCTCCGCCCGCGGCCAGCCCGGTGACCCGCAGCCTGTCCGGGTTCTGCCGCGCGACCGCGATGGCCTGCCGGCCGACCGAACCGGTGGAGCCGAGAACGGTCACCTCGCGCTGCGTCGTCACGGCTGCATCCTCCCCGACCCCGGCGGCACGCCGGGACGGGGTGACCTCGCCGGGTGTCCGGGCCGGCGGGCTGACAGAATGCGGGACGAGACCGTGCGAGCCAGCACGTCGTACCGCAGGGCCGCCGGACGCGGCCGACGAGCGCTAGCGAGGACGAATCGTGAGCGAGGCACTCCACCGCAGCCGGGTCGCGCAGGACAACCCCGCCACCGAGCGGGTGAACCAGCCCGGACGCGAAGAAGGCGTGGTCCGCGCCGGTGAGCACCCGGTGCAGCACGAGGAGCCGGCCGACTGGGGCTGGCACGGCGAGACCGGCCGGTGGGGCCGTCGCGCCGCCTGGGTCACGGTGTTCATCGTGCTGGCCTACATCTGGGGCAACCACGAGGGCCGCGTCGAGGACCTGTGGGTCCTCGGCACCGCCCTGCTGCTGGCCGGCATCCTGGTGTGGGACATCTTCCGTCGGAAGAACGCCTGGCGCAGCCGCTGACGCGCTGAGGCATCCTGGAGGCCGGTTCCCGTCGGGGACCGGCCTCCGTGCATCCGGCCTCAGGTGACGCTGACGCCGATCGCCGCGCCGACGAGGTAGGTGAGGCCGGCGGCCGCCGCGCCGAACAGCAGCTGGCGTCCCCCGCCGTACCACCAGGGCCGCGGGGTGAACCAGGACGACAGCGCCCCGGCGACGAGCAGGCCGATCCCGCCGGCCACCAGCGCCGGCCACAGCACCGTGACGCCGGCCAGGAACGGCAGCAGCGGGATCAGCGCGCCGACGCCGAAGGTCACGAAGGACGACACGGCCGCCACCACGGGCGAGGGCCGGTCCTCCGGATCGAGGCCGAGCTCGGCCACCACGTGCAGCCGCAGCGCCGCCTCCGGGTCGCGGGACAGCTGGACGGCGACCGTGCGGGCCAGCCGGTCGTCGACGCCCCGGTCCCGCAGCATGCCGACCAGCTCGTCCAGCTCGCCGGCGGGGTTGCCGGCCAGCTCCCGGCGCTCCTTGTCGACCTCGAGCTCCAGCTGCTCGTTCTGCGTCTTCACCGACGTGTACTCGCCCAGGGCCATGGAGATCGCGCCGGCGACCAGGCTGGCCACGCCGGCGAGCACGATCGCGCGCGGAGCCGCACCGCCGCCACCGACACCGGCGACCAGGGCGGTGTTGGTGACCAGCCCGTCCATGGCCCCGAAGACGGCGGCGCGCAACCAGCCGCCGGACACGTCGGTGTGCTCGTGGTCGATCCCGGTGGTCTCGACCGGCCCGGGCACGGGGGCGGGCCCGCCGCCCGCGGTGCTCACCCGTCGGCCTCGGCACCCAGCTCGACCGGCGGCTCCACCGACGGGGTGGGCACGGCGACGCTCGGGACGCCGAGGTCCACGGAGTCGGCCGCGGCGAGCTGACCGCACGCGCCGTCGATGTCCTGACCGCGGGTGTCGCGCACCGTCGTCGCCACGCCCGCGGCACGGAGCCGGGCGACGAACTCGCGCTGGGCCGGCAGCGGGCTGGCGTCCCACTTGCTCCCCGGCGTGGGGTTGAGCGGGATCAGGTTGACGTGGGCCAGCTTTCCGGCCAGGAGCCGGCCGAGGAGGTCGGCCCGGAAAGGCTGGTCGTTCACGTCGCGGATGAGGGCGTACTCGATGGAGTAGCGGCGGCCGGTCTTCCGCGCGTAGGCGTCGGCGGCGTCGATGACCTCGCCGACCTTCCAGCGGGTGTTGATCGGCACCAGGGTGTCGCGCAGCTCGTCGTCGGGGGCGTGCAGGCTGACCGCGAGGGTGACGTTGCGGCCCTCCTCGGTCAGCCGCCGGATCGCCGGCACCAGGCCCACGGTGGAGACGGTGACCGAGCGCTGGGACAGGCCGAGCCCGTGCGGGGCGGTCGCGAGCAGCGCGTCGAGGGTCTTGCGCACCCGGGGGTAGTTCGCCAGCGGCTCACCCATCCCCATGAAGACCACGTTGGACAGCCGCCCGGGGCCGCCGTCGAGCTCGCCGTTCGCCATGGCCGCGGCGGCCGCGACCGCCTGGCCGATGATCTCGCCGGCGGAGAGGTTGCGGGTGAGCCCCTGCTGGCCGGTGGCGCAGAACGGGCAGGCCATGCCGCAGCCGGCCTGGCTGGAGATGCAGACGGTGGCGCGCTCGGGGTAGCGCATCAGCACGCTCTCCACGAGGGCGCCGTCGTGCAGCCGCCACAGCGTCTTGCGCGTGCGCCCGTCGTCGGCGGTCTGGTGCCGGACGACGGTGAGCAGACCCGGGAGCAGCGCCTCGGTGAGTGCCTCGCGGGCGTCGGCGGGCAGATCGGTCATCTGCTCGGGATCGGTGACGCCGCGGTAGTAGTGCCGGGCCAGCTGGTCGGCGCGGAAGGCCGGCTGACCCAGCTCGGCGACCGCCGCCCGTGCCTCCTCGCGGGTGAGATCGGCGAGGTGGCGCGGCGGCTTGCCGCGGCGGGGGGCGTCGAAGACGAGGGGCAGGGCAGTCATGGCTCACCCATCGTCCCACTCCCCCGTGCCCGCGACCCGATCCGGAGACCGAACTCACCCCGCCGGCCGATCCCTGGCAGGGTCTGGTCCATGAGCCGGCTCGCGGACGTCGACCTGACCGCCACCCTGGACAAGAAGGAGGGGAAGAAGGAGCTGGCCCGCGTCCAGCACCGCCTCACCCATCTCCGGCTGCTCCTCGGCGGGCAGATCGGGGACGGGACCCTCGGCCCCCCGCTGCTGGTGCTGTTCGAGGGCTGGGACGCCTCCGGCAAGGGCGGCGCGATCAAGCGACTGGTCCACCCCCTCGACCCCCGGCACTCGCGGGTGGCGCAGTTCGCCGCGCCCACCCCCGACGAGAAGCGGCACCACTTCCTGTGGCGGTTCTGGCCGGTGCTGCCCGGCTGGGGCGGGATGACCGTGCTCGACCGCTCCTGGTACGGCCGGGTGCTGGTCGAACGGGTGGAGGGCTTCGCCGAGGAGGCGGAGTGGCGACGGGCGTACCAGGAGATCGTCGACCTGGAGACCACGCTGGCCGCCGAGGGGGCGATCGTCGTCAAGTTCTGGATGCACCTGTCCGCCGAGGAGCAGCTGCGGCGCTTCGAGGCCCGGCAGGCCGACCCGCACAAGGCCTGGAAGCTCACCGAGGAGGACTGGCGCAACCGCGACAAGCGAGCGGCCTACGAAGCCGCCGTCGAGGAGATGCTCGAGCGCACCGACATCCCCGTCGCGCCGTGGCACGTCATCGCCGGCGAGGACAAGCGGTGGGCCCGGGTCGCCGTCGTGCGCACCGTCTGCGACGCGGTGGAGGCCGCGCTCCGCGCCCGCGGCATCGACCCCGACCCTCAGCGGGCGTGAGCTAGCGGCCCGGTCCGGGGACGGCGTGCTGGCGGACCCAGGTGTGCATCGCGATGCCGGCGGCCACGCCCACGTTGATCGACCGGGTCGAGCCGAACTGGGCGATCGACACCGTCAGATCGGCACCGGTCCGCGCCTCCGCGCTGAGGCCGGGGCCCTCCTGCCCGAAGAGGAGCACGCAGCGCCGGGGCAGCCGGGCGGTCTCGATCGGCACGGCGCCCGGTGAGTTGTCGACGGCGACCACGGCCAGCCCGTCGGCCGCCGCGAAGGCGAGCAGCGCGCCGACGTCCGGGTGGTGGCGCAGGTGCTGGTACCGGTCGGTGACCATGGCACCCCTGCGGTTCCAGCGGCGCCGTCCCACGATGTGCACCTCCGCGGCCAGGAAGGCGTTGGCGGTGCGCACCACCGTGCCGATGTTCAGGTCGTGGCCGAAGTTCTCGATCGCGACCGAGAAGCCGTGCCGCCGCCGGTCCAGGTCGGCGACGATCGCCTCGACGGTCCAGTAGCGGTACGCGTCCACGACGTTGCGGCGGTCGCCGGAGGCCAGGAGCTCCGTGTCGTAGCGCGGGTCCTCGGGCCAGGCGCCCTCCCACGGGCCGACGCCGACCGTCGTCCCCCAGTCGGTGGGTCCGGCCGGCTCCTCGTCGCTCACTCGCGGGATGCTCCCAGCCCGTCTGGGAGCCACTCCAGCCACCCACCGTGCGGCGCCGACCGGGCCAGCGGTCGCCCGTCGAGGGAGACGACGAGTTCCGGGCGCCGCGGGTCCCCCTGCAGCGCCTCGGTTCCCGGGACCAGCCCGGGCGCCTCCTGCGCCAGCCAGCGGACCGGGAGCTCGTCCATCCGGGCCACGAACGCGGCACGCGCCGCATCCGGTAGGTACGGCAGCACGGCGGTGTGCAGCACGACGACGGTGCATCCCTCCGGTGCCAGCTCCAGGGCGTCGGGGAGCCGGTCCAGGAGGTCGCCGGTCAGCATCGTCGCGGGCTCGGTCCGCGCGACCTCGGCCGCGGCGTCGATCCGGCGGGGCCGCTCCTCGGCGGCCGGGCCGGGCCAGACGAGCGCGCGCAACCAGGCGCGGACGTCGGGATCGGCCGGGTCGAGCGGGTTCAGATCGACGCCGATGCGGGCCACCACGGCCGGCACCTCCCCTGGCACGGGCACTCCGCCCGATGTGGAGACCGACAGGTGCACCGGGCTGTCCGGTCCCACGGGCACTCCGTCATACTCGTAGGAGTACCGGTCGGCGTAGAGGCACAACCCGGCCGAGGCGCCGACCTCGACGAGCGCCAGCGGGCCGTCCAGCAGCGCGAGCACCGGCAGCAGCGCCCCGCAACGGGCCGGCTCGTTGGTCTGGGTCGCGCGGGCGAGCATCGTCTCGCGCAGCCGGTCTCCGTCCGTCGCGACGACCCGGCGCAGCTCCGCGCCGTCGGCGGGTGCGCCGTGCAGGAGCTGGAGGGAGGCGAACAGCAGGTTGGGCTGCTCCTTGCCCGGGGGCAGGGCGGCCAGGAAGGACAGGACGTCGTCCGAGTCCGCGACCTCCCCTGCCAGCCGCGCGTACAGCGGCGAGGTGGGTGCGGCCTCGGCCACGAACCCGCGGTACCGGCGAGCGATCCGGGCGTTCTCCTGGTCTGCCACCGGGGCAGGATCGCAGGGTGGCTGCCGACGTCTACGTGCACCTGATCGAGCCGGCCGCCTGGCGGGCCGCGCTGACCGACGGCGCGGTGCGGCCGCCGTCGCTCGAGGCGGTCGGCTTCGTGCACCTCTCGACGCCGGACCAGGTGCACCTGCCCGCGCGGGCCCTCTTCCCCGGCCGGCGCGACCTGGTGCTCCTGGTCGTGGATCCCGTGCGCCTGCCCGACCCGGTCCGGCTCGAGCCCGGCCGGCCCGAGGACCCCGCCGGCATGCTCTTCCCCCACCTCTACGGCCCGCTGCCGGCGAGCTCGGTCGTCGCCGTCGTCCCCTACCGGCCGCCGGTGCCCCCGGTCCTCCCCTCCCCCGACGACGCGCTCGCCCGGGCGGTGGCCCACTACACGTCGGTGCCGGTCCGCCGGGCCGTCGGCGTCGGCGACGTCCCCGGCGGCGTGGCGGTGCTCGACCCCGACGTGCCCGCGTCGCGCGACAACAACCGGCTGCTGCTCACCGCGCCCGTCGACGCGGCGGCCGTGGCCGCGGCCGCCGAGGAGGTCGGCGGCAACGCCGGCTGGCCGCACCGTGCGGTGCTGCTGGCCTGGCCGGAGGCCGGCCCGGTCGCGGCGGACCTGGCGCGGCAGGGCTGGGAGGCCGAGGAGCTCGTGCTCATGGCCCGCTCCCCCGCCGCCCCGCCGACGGCGGCGACCGGCCGGGTCGAGGTGGTCGCGCAGACCGAGGTGCACCAGCTCTGGGAACGCTCCTGGCGGCGTGACCTGGCCGGGATCGACCGCCTGGACGCCGCGGTGGCGCAACTGATCGCGCGCGAACGGCTCAACGACCGCGTGGTCGCGGTGACCGACCTGGTGGTCCGGGAGGCCGGCCAGGTGGTCGCCGCCGCGCAGCTCCGCGTGGACGGCGCCACCGCCGCGGTGGACTCGGTGATGACCGAGCCCGGGCACCGCGGACTCGGTCACGGCGACGCCCTGGTGGCCCGGGCGCTGGAGCTGGCCGCCGCGGCCGGCTGCGACCTCGTGGTGCTCGAGGCGGATGCCGGCGACTGGCCGCGGCACTGGTACGCCCGGCGCGGGTTCGCCGAGGTCGGCCGCACCTGGTCGGTCAGCCGTCCCGCGTAGGCCTCGGCGGGCTCAGACCGGCGCGAACAGCGAGAGCAGCAGGTAGGCCACCGCGGCCGACGGCAGCAGCGAGTCCAGGCGGTCCATGAGGCCACCGTGGCCGGGGAGCAGGTTGCCCATGTCCTTGATGCCGAGGCTCCGCTTGATCATCGACTCGCCGAGGTCGCCGATCGTGGCCGACAGGGCGATCGCGACCCCGAACAGGGCGCCGCCCCACCAGGGCTCGTGGAAGGTGAGGGTGAACAGCGCGACGCCGACGGCCACGCAGGCCAGCACCGAGCCGGCCATGCCCTCCCACGACTTCTTCGGGCTGATGGAGGGAGCCATCGGGTGCCGGCCGAAGAGCACGCCGGCGACGTAACCGCCGACGTCGCTGCAGACCACCGTGGCGATGAAGGCGAGCACCCGGGCCACGCCGTCGTCGGGCACGGCCAGCAGGACGGCGAACCCGGCCAGCAGGGGGACGTACAGCGCGACGAGGACGCCGGCCGCCGCGTCGCGCAGGTATCCGGCCGGGCCGTCCCCGAGCCGCCAGAGCAGGACCGCCAGGACCGTGGCCAGGAACCCGGTGACCAGACCGGTGGGGCCGCGGCTCCAGGCCAGCACCAGCATCGCCACCGCGCCCACCAGCAGGGGGATCAGGGGCGCGCGGAACCGTCCGGCGCGCAGGGCGCGGGTGAGCTCGACGACGCCCACCAGGATGGCCACGACCACCAGCCCGACGAAGGCCTCGCGCCAGACCACCAGCGAGCCGATGATGAGGGCGACCAGGCCGACGCCCACGCCGATCGCGGCCCTCAGGTTGCGGCCCGCCCGGCCGTGGCCCGTCACCGGCTTCTCGGTCTCCGGGAGCTCGCCGGGGGGCACGTCCGCCGCCTCCTCCGGGCCGGTCGGCACCACCGCGGGGGCCTCCACCGTCTCGTCGGGGACGCTCACCGGCGGCCGGGCCGGCAGCGGCGGCAACGGCGGGACCGCCCGCGAGCGGGAGACCGGCCCGGTGTCGCCGGGCGACCTCCCGGCCGCGGGGCCGGGGCCGCTGGGCGGGACGGGCGACGAGCCCGGGCGCAGGGAGCCCGGGCGATCGGCGGAGGGAGACGTCATGGGCTCGGAGCCGTCGTCGGAGGTCAGACCTCGAGCAGCTCGGTCTCCTTGTTCTTCATGGCCTCGTCGACGTGCGCCACGTGCTGCTCGGTGAGGTGGTCGAGCTCCTTCTCGGCACGACGGACGTCGTCCTCGCCGGCCTCGCCGTCCTTGGCGATGCGGTCGAGCTCGTCCTTGGCGCGACGGCGGATGTTGCGGATCGCCACCTTGGCGTCCTCGCCCTTGGCCCGCGCCTGCTTGACCAGGTCGCGGCGGCGCTCCTCGGTCAGCTGGGGGAAGACCACCCGCAGGATCTGGCCGTCGTTGGTCGGGTTGACGCCGAGGTCGCTGTCGCGGATCGCCTTCTCGATGGGCGCCAGCTGACTCATGTCGTAGGGCTTGATGACCGCCATCCGCGCCTCGGGCACGGTGATGGAGGCCATCTGCGGCACCGGGGTGTAGGCGCCGTAGTAGTCGACCATGATCTTGCTGAACATGGAGGGCGCGGCCCGGCCGGTGCGGACGGACCCGAGGTCCTCGCGGGCGACCGACAGAGCCTTGTCCATCCGCTCCTCGGCATCGAGCAGGGTGTCGTCGATCACGGGTTGTCCCTCCTGCGGCGGCCGGAGCGCGGCCACCGTCGTCCTCGTCTGTGCGCTGACCGGTGTGCCGGCGTCAGGCCGGCTGGCTGATCAGCGTGCCGATCCTCTCACCTGCGGTCGCCCGGGCGATGTTGCCGTCGCGCAGCAGGTTGAACACCACGATGGGCATCCGGTTCTCCATGGACAAGCTGATGGCCGTGGCATCCGCGACCTTGAGCTCGTCGGCCAGGACGGTGGCGTAGTCCAGGTCGCGGTAGAGGGTGGCGTCCGGGTTGTGCCGCGGGTCGTCGTCGTAGACCCCGTCGACGCCGTTCTTGGCCATCAGCAGCACCTGGCAGCCGATCTCCATCGCGCGCTGGGCGGCGACGGTGTCGGTCGAGAAGTACGGCATGCCCGCGCCGGCGCCGAAGATGACCAGCCGGCCCTTCTCCAGGTGCCGCACCGCCTTGCGCGGGATGTAGGGCTCGGCGACCTGGCCCATGGTGATCGCCGTCTGCACCCGGGTCTCCAGCCCCACCTGCTCGCAGAACGCCTGCAGGGCCAGCGCGTTCATGACCGTGCCCAGCATGCCCATGTAGTCGGCGTGCCGGCGGTCCATGCCGGCCTGGGCCAGCTCGGCGCCGCGGAAGAAGTTGCCGCCTCCGACGACGACGGCGACCTGGGTGCCGCCGGCCACGACGTCGGCGAGCTGCTGGGCGATGCTGTGGACGATGCCGGAGTCGATGCCGACCTTCCCGCCGCCGAACGCCTCGCCCGACAGCTTGAGCAGCACCCGCTTGTAGCCGCCGCCGTCGGCGGGCTGGAACGCGGTCGGCGCGGACAGCGGTGCGGTCGTCTCGGTCAACGCGTCATCCCTCGTTCGACATCAGTTGGTTGATCCTGCCGCACAGACGTTCGGCCCCGCTCCTGGAGAGGAGCGGGGCCGAACGACGGTGCACGTGGGTCAGGCCTGGCCGACCTCGAAGCGCGCGAAGCGCTCCACGGTCATGCCGGCCTCGTCGACGATCTGCTTCACCGTGCGCTTGGGCTCGGTGATCGACGGCTGCTCGAGCAGGACGAAGTCCTTGTAGTAGGCGTTGACCCGACCCTCGACGATCTTGGTGATCGCCTGCTCGGGCTTGCCCTCCTCCTTGGCCGTCTGCTCGGCGACGCGACGCTCGGTCTCGACCGCCTCGGCCGGGACCTCCTCGCGGGTGAGGTAGCGCGGGCGCGCGGCGGCGATGTGCATCGCCAGGCTGCGGGCCGCGTCCTCGCTGCCACCGCTGTACTGCACGGCGACACCGATGGCCGGGGGCAGGTCGGTGGCCCGCTTGTGCAGGTAGGTGGCGACTGCGCCCTCGAAGATGGCGAAGCGGCTCAGCACCAGCTTCTCGCCGATGCGGGCGGACTCGCCCTCGACGAGCGCGGCGACGGTCTGGCCGTCGACGTCGGAGGCCAGCAGGGCCTCGGCGTCGGCGGCCTTCTTCTCCAGGCCGATCTCGAGCAGGCGGTCGGCGAGGGCGATGAAGTCGGCGTTCTTGGCGACGAAGTCGGTCTCGCAGTCGAGCTCGAGCAGCGCGCCGTCCTTGCTGACGACGATGCCGTTGGTCGTGGAGCGCTCGAGGCGCTTGCCGACGTCCTTGGCGCCCTTGACGCGCAGGAGCTCGACGGCCTTCTCGTAGTCGCCGTCGGCCTCGGTCAGAGCCTTCTTGCAGTCCATCATGCCGGCGCCGGTGGCGTCGCGCAGACGCTTGACGTCGGCTGCGGTGAACTCGGCCATGTCACTTCCTCTGTGGTCTGTGGGTGGTGCTGTGGGAGCGGACAGGCGGCGGCGCCGCCCCTCTGCCGGTGTCAGCAGGGGGACGGCGCCGGACCGTCAGACGGCGTTGGGCTCCTTGCCACCGGTGGTGGCGGGGACGTCCTCGACCGGGGCGACCTCGTTCGCGGTGACCGTGGGCGGCTCGGCCGGGGTCTCCGGCAGCGGGGTGGCGGTGGCGTCGTCGGCCGGGGCGGCCGCGGCGTCACCACCGGTCAGCAGCTCGCGCTCCCAGTCGGCCAGCGGCTGGTCGCCACCGATGACCGGCTCGGCGCCGTCCTCGCGGCCGGCGTTGGCCTGCGCGGCCGAGCGGGCCATGAGGCCCTCGGCGACGGCGTCGGCCACGACGCGGGTCAGCACGGCGATGCTGCGGATCGCGTCGTCGTTGCCCGGGATCTTGTAGTCGACCTCGTCGGGGTCGCAGTTGGTGTCCAGGATCGCGACGACCGGGATGTTCAGCTTGCGCGCCTCGCCGACGGCGATGTGCTCCTTCTTGGTGTCCACGATCCAGATGGCGCTGGGCACCTTCTTCATGTCGCGGATACCGCCGAGGGAGCGGTCCAGCTTCGCCTTCTCGCGGCTGAGGACCAGCTGCTCCTTCTTGGACAGGCTGACCAGGACGCCGGTCTGCTCCATGTCCTCGATCTCCTTGAGGCGCTCGAGGCGCTTGAAGACCGTCTGGAAGTTGGTGAGCATGCCGCCGAGCCAGCGCTGGTTGACGTAGGGCATGCCCACGCGCGTGGCCTGCTCGGCGACGACCTCCTGCGCCTGGCGCTTGGTGCCGACGAACAGGATCGAGCCGCCGTGGGCGACCGTCTGCTTGACGAACTCGTAGGCGTTGTCGATGTACCCCAGCGTCTGCTGGAGGTCGATGATGTAGATGCCGTTGCGCTCGGTGAAGATGAAGCGCTTCATCTTCGGGTTCCAGCGACGGGTCTGGTGCCCGAAGTGGACGCCGCTGTCGAGCAGCTGCTTCATGCTGACGACTGCCATTGCAGCCCCTCTGCTCTGCGCGCGCGGCCGAGGGCCGCGCGAGTTCCGGTTGTCGCGGGCACCGGGTGGTGCTCGCCCTGGCGTCCTGCGTCACCACTCCCCCGGCCGTTGCGGGCCGGGACCGAGGAGGCGAGCGCCCCGCCGTTTCGGCGGGATGAGGACACGCGAAGTCGACCCGTCGGACGGGTCGCACCGGACAGCATACGCGACCGCGGAGGCGCTCCTCCCGGGCTGCCCGGGCCGTCCACAGGCGCTCCGGAGGCGGCCCCCCGCAGGACCTCGGGCGGCCAGCCTGGGCGCATGCGATCCGCCCTGGCCGCCGTGTTCGCCACGCTCGTCGTCGCGGTCCTGGCGCCCGCCCCCTCGACGGCGGATCCGGGGGGCTCCCCGGCGCCGACCACCCCGTCGGCGGCGGCCGCCGGCTGGATCGTGCCGCTGCCCGGGCCCCTGACCGTGACCCGGCCCTTCGATCCCCCGGCGCATGCCTACGGTCCCGGTCACCGGGGCGCCGACCTGGCGGGGCCGCCCGGGAGCCCGGTCCTGGCCGCCGGCGACGGCGTCGTGGTGTTCGCCGGCATGGTGGCGGGCCGGCCGGTGGTCAGCATCGACCACGCCGGCGGCCTGCGGACGACGTACGAGCCCGTCGACCCCGCCGTCGGCGCCGGACAGCGGGTGGCGCGGGGCTCCCCCATCGGTGCGCTGCTGCCGGGGCACGTCGGCTGTCCGGCCGGTGCGTGCCTGCACTGGGGGCTGCGCCGCGGGGAGAGCTACCTGGACCCGCTCCGGCTCCTGGCGGTGCGGGTCCGGCTGCTGCCGCTGCGCGACTCGTGAGAGCGGCCTGCGGCTATCGGCCACCGCAGAGCCGGAGGACCTTGTCCAGCCGGCGGTCGGCGACGTCGCGCAGCGGGGGCACGAGCAGCGTGGGGATCCCCGACTCCACGGCCGCACCGTCGGGGCGTGACCGGTCGCCGACCATGAGCGCGTCGGGCGGGGCCACCTGGAGCGCGTCGAGCGTCCGGCTGAACATCAGGGGATCGGGCTTCTGCACGCCCTGCTCGAAGGACAGCGTGAAGACGTCGACCAGACCACCGAGGCCGGCCGCGGCGAAGGCGGGCCGCAGGTCGACGTGGATGTCGCTGACCACCGCGATGAGGACGCCTCGCCCGCGCAGGGCCTGGAACGTCTCCTCCACGTCGACGGCGAAGCGGTTGCGGCCGGGGTCCGACTCGACCGCGTAGAGCGCCTCTGCCAGCTCCGCGTCGAGTCCCGCGTCGGCGAAGACCTCGAGGTAGGTGCGCCGGTGCAGCGCCGCGTCGCTGTCCACGCCGGGACCGTCCAGCCGGTCCTCGGCACCGTTCGCCTCGGCGATGGCCGTGAGGATGCCGTCGACGGCGCCCGGCGAGCAGTCACGGCCGAGCACGGGCAGCGCCTGCTCGACCCACTCGCGCTCGCTCAGCGTGGTGACCAGGGTTCCGCGCCAGTCGAAGAGCACGGCCTTCGTCACGGAGCGCCGGATCCAGTCGCGAACGTCAGGCGATATCGGCGAGCTTGGTGCGCAGGTGGAGCACCGCCTTGGTGTGCAGCTGGCAGATGCGGCTCTCGGTGACGCCCAGGACGCGGCCGATGTCGGCGAGGGTGAGGCCCTCGAAGTAGTAGAGGGAGACCACGACCTTCTCCCGCTCGGGGAGCTGCTCCACAGCACGGGCCAGCAGCTGGCGGGCCTCGCCGTTCTCGGCCATCGCCTGCGGGTCGAGCGCGCGGGTGTCCTGGAGGGTGTCACCGAGGCGAGGCGAGCCGCCGTCGTCGTCGGTGAGCAGCTCGTCGAGGGCGACGACGTTGACCAGGGACAGCTGGCCGAGGAACTTGCGGATCTCCTCGACGTCCATGTCCATGGCGTCGGCGACCTCGTCGTCGGTCGGCGTGCGGTGCAGCCGGGCCTCGAGCTCGGCGACGGTGCGCTCGAACTGACGGGCCTTCATGCGCACCGACCGCGGAATCCAGTCGGTGTTGCGGAGCTCGTCGATGATTGCGCCGCGGATGCGGGCCATCGCGTAGCTCTCGAACTTGACCTCACGGGTCGGCTCGTAGCGAGTGATGGCGTCGATGAGGCCGAACGTGCCGTAGGAGACCAGGTCGGCCTGCTCGACGTGGCTGGGCAGACCGCTGCCCACCCGGCCGGCAACGTACTTGACCAGCGGTGCGTAGTGCAGGATCAGCCGATCGCGCAGGCCCGGGTCGCGGTCGGCCACGTACTGCGCCCACAGCTGCGCCACGAAGGCGTCGGCGTCCTCGGCCGCCTCGTCGATCCGGGAGATCGTTGCCTCAGGCACGGTGGCCCTCCTCGCTCGCGCTGCGGGCTCGCGCCCCGTGGTTCCGGCTCATGGTGGCTGCCGCCTGTTCCGTCTCCATCAAGCCGCTGCTCAGGCCCGGGGATGAGCTTGGGTGTGGACGGCGCGGAGCCGCTCGACGGTCACGTGCGTGTAGATCTGCGTCGTCGCGAGGCTAGCGTGGCCGAGCAGTTCCTGAACGGACCGGAGGTCCGCGCCGCCCTCGAGCACGTGGGTCGCCGCGGAGTGCCGCAGGCCGTGCGGGCCGATGTCGGGAGCCCCGGGTGCGGCTCCGACGGCCGCGTGCACGACGCGGCGCGCCTCGCGCGCGTCCAGCCGCCGCCCGCGCACGCCCAGCAGCAGGGCCGGGCCGGACCCGGCGACCGCAAGCGCCGGCCGGCCCCGGGTCAGCCAGGCGTCGATCGCCGCCTCTGCCGGGAGTCCGTAGGGCACGGTGCGCTCCTTGCGCCCCTTGCCCAGGACCCGCAGCACCCGGCGCCCGCGGTCGACGTCGTCGACGTCCAGGCCGACGAGCTCGCTGACCCGGATCCCGCTGGCGTACAGGAGCTCGAGTACGACCGCGTCCCGCAGCCCCACCGGCTCCTCCGCCCCGGCGGCCGATTCGACGACCGCCCGGGCCTGGTCGGGAGCCAGCACGTCGGGCAGGGTGCGGTGCGCCTTCGGGCTGACCAGCCGGAGGCCGACGTCCTCGGTGGTGAGCTCGGCCCGGCGCAGCCAGCGGGTGAACGACCGCGCAGCCGCGGCGTGGCGGGCGGTGGTGGCCCGGCTGTGCCCCTTCGTGCGCCCCTGGGCGAGCCAGCTGCGCAGCACGGGCAGGTCGAGGTGGTGCGGCTGCTCGCCGCCGCGTCGCGCCAGGTGGTCCAGCAGGCCGACGACGTCGGTGACGTAGCCGCGGACGGTGTGCTCGGACAGGTCCCGCTGGCCCCGGAGGTGGTCCTCGTAGCCGGCCAGCACCTCGGCCAGGGCAGGGGGCAGGGCGGCGCGCGCCTCTGCCGTCCCCGTCGCCATGCGGGAACCGTCCGTCGGCGCACGCGACCGGTCAAGGCGCCGCGCCGGGCCGGCCCCTGCCGCGTGTCGCCTCGGGCGGGGGCGCGACGCGCCAGCCGGTGCCGGTCCACTGCACGAGGTCGGCCAGTTCGAGGGCCGGCAGGACGCGCAGCACCTCGAGGACGTCACAGCCGGCGACGGCGGCCAGCCGCTCGGGGCTCACGCCCACCCGCACCGGGCAGGCGTCGAGGATCCGGGCGGCGACGTCGGAGAGCCCGTCACGCACGGATGCCGGCCGTGGCACGGGATCAGCCAGGTCGGAGCCGATGTCACCCACGGCCTCGATGACGTGCGCGGCCGAGGTGACCAGCCGGGCGCCCAGGTGCTCGTCGCGGAGCAACTCGTGGCAACCGACGCTCATGGCCGACGTCACGGGGCCGGGGACGACGAGCACCGAGCGGCCGAGGTCCTGAGCCCGGCGTGCCGTGGCCAGCGCCCCCGAGCGCGCCGCCGCCTCGACGACGACGGTGCCGCGGGTCAGGGCGGCGATCAGCCGGTTGCGGACGAGGAAGCGGTGCCGCAGCGGCGCGGAGCCCGGCGGCCACTCGCTCAGCAACAGGCCGGTCTCGGCGATGCGGTGGAAGAGCGCGCCGTGCGCGGCCGGGTAGGGGCGGTCGACCCCGCAGGACAGGACCGCGATCGTCGGCGCCTCGGCGGCCAGCGCACCGCGGTGCGCGGCGGCGTCGATGCCGAAGGCGCCGCCCGAGACGACGGCCCAGCCCCGCTCCCCCAGCTGGTGCCCCAGCTCGGCGGCGACGTGCTCCCCGTAAGCGGTCGAGGCCCGCGACCCGACGACGGCCACCGAGCGGTCGGCCATCTCGTCGAGCCGGCCCGGTCCGCGGACCCACAGCGCCAGCGGCGGCACCGGTGCCTTCGTCCGGTCGGACTGGTCGCGCCGATCGGTCGGTTCGCCGGCGACCGCCAGCATGAGCGCGCGCAGTGGCAGGAACGGCCACTCGTCGTCCTCGGGGGTCACCAGACGCGCACCGCACCGCTCGGCCCGCTGCAGGTCGGCCAGGGTCGCGTCCTGCCCGGCGCGCGCGCCGACCAGCGAGCCCAGTGAGTCCGGGGCGGCTCCGCTGCGCAGCCGCTGCACCGCCTGCACCGGACCGAGGTGGTCGACGTAGCGCCACAGGTCGACGGTGCCCGGCTCGACCGCGCGGCTGAGCCAGGCCCGCGCCCGGCGCACGCCCGGGTGCCGGGGGTCGCCTCCCGCCGCGGCCGCATCCTCGAGGTCCTCGTCCAGCGTGGTCATGCCGCGGCCCGCTGCAGCCGCATGCCGAGCGCCTCGGCCACGTCGTCGGCACCCGGCACGGTGCGGCCCGCCAGGTCGGCCAGGGTCCAGGCCACCCGCTGCACGCGGTCGAAGCCACGGACCGACAGCGCGCCCCGCTCCAGCGCCCGTTCCGCCAGCGCCAGCGACGCCCGGGGCGGGGCGAAGCGCTCCCGCAGCAGCCGGCCGGGCACCTGGCTGTTGAGCGTCAGCCCGGTGCCGGCCAGTCGCTCCGCGGCCACCGCCCGCGCCTGCCGCACGCGGCAGGCGACGACCTCCGTGGACTCCGGATCCCCCAGCCCGTCGAGCCAGGCCGCCCGCGCGACCGGCGGCAGCTCCACGCGCAGGTCGATGCGGTCGAGCAGCGGGCCGGACAACCGCGACCGGTACCGGCGCCGCTCGACCGGAGAGCAGGTGCATGCCGTGTCGCCGGCCGCACTGGCACAGGGACACGGGTTGGCGGCCAGGACCAGCAGGGCCCGGCACGGGAAGGTGGCCGAGCCCGCGGCCCGGTGGATGGTGACCTGACCGCGCTCCAAGGGCTGCCGCAGGGTGTCGAGCACCGCCCGCGGGAACTCCGGGGCCTCGTCCATGAACAGCACGCCACGGTGCGCCCGGCACAGCGCGCCCGGGCGGATCTGACCCGAGCCACCGCCGATCAGCGCCGCCATGGTGGCCGAGTGGTGCGGCGCCTCGAACGGCGGCCGGGTGAGCAGGGGCGCCCCGGCCGGGAGGCTGCCGGCGATCGAGTGGACCGCGGTGACCTCCAGCGCCCCCTCCTCGTCCAGCGAGGGCAGGAGCCCGGGCAAACGCTCGGCGAGCATGGTCTTGCCCGCGCCCGGCGGCCCGGCGAGGAACAGGTGGTGTCCGCCGGCCGCCGCCACCTCCACCGCCCGGCGCCCGGTGGACTGCCCGACGACGTCGCGCAGGTCGGGGCCGCCGACCGGCTGGGGCCGCGCTCCTCGGGCGTGCGGTTCCAGACGCGTGCGGCCGGCCAGGTGGCCGACCAGCTCGGCGAGCGAGCCGACCGCGAGCACCTCCACGCCCTCGACGAGTGCCGCCTCGTCGGCGTTGGCGGTGGGCACGACCACCTGGGGGTGCCCGGCCCGTGCCGCGGCGAGCACGGCGGGCAGCACGCCGCGGATCGCGCGCACCGACCCGTCCAGGCCGAGCTCGCCGAGGAGCACGAGCCGCTCGACCGACTGCGCCGGCACCGCACCGGCGGCCGCCAGGACGGCGGCGGCCAGCGCGAGGTCGAAGCCACTCCCCTGCTTGGGCATCGACGCCGGCGAGAGCCCGATGGTGATGCGGCGCAGCGGGAACTCACCGCCCGCGTTGACCACCGCGGCCCGGACCCGGTCCACCGACTGGCGCACCACGGCGTCCGGCAACCCGACGAGCACCACGCCCGGCACCCCGGCCGCCATGTCCACCTCGACCTCGACGAGGGCCCCGTGCACACCGGGCAGGCCCACCGACCAGGTGCGGGCCAGCGTCATGTGAACGCCGCCCGCAGGTGCGTCACCCGGGCCGGCTCGCCCGGGCGCACGAGCACACCGACGACGTCGAACCGCAGATCCGGCGCGTGCTCGTCGTGGGCGGCCAGCCAGCGCTGCGCGAGGAGCCGGAGCCGGCGCTGCTTGGCCGGGGTCACCGCCTCGACGGGATGGCCGAAGCCGACGCCCCGCCGGGTCTTCACCTCGCAGAAGACGATGGCTGCGCCCTCGCGGGCGACGATGTCGAGCTCGCCGTCGCGGCAACGCCAGTTGTGGTCGAGCAGCCGGAGGCCGACGTCGGTCAGGTAGGCCGCGGCGATGCGCTCACCGCGACCGCCGAGTTCCAGGGTGGTGGGCACGGCCCCACCGTCGTCCGCAGCCCCGCGCCCGCCCAGAGGCCGGCCTCGACTGTGGACGCCGACCGGCGCTGTGGACGGGCTACCGGGCGGGCCTGCCCGACCGGGCTACCGTTCGGCGCATGTACGTCGAGACGGTCGTGCAGATCAACGACCGGGACACCTACCAGGCCAGCGTCCGGCTGCGCACCGCCGTCGTCTCCAACCGGCCGCCGATCGACGCCCTCGTGCGCTTCTCCCCCGCCGGCTGGCTCACCATGAAGCCGCTCGCCGGGGGCAAGGTCGTCGTCGTCTCGGCCGCCGAGGTCTTCGACGTCACCAACCTGGAACGCGTGCAGGCCCTCGACCAGTAGCGCGGGTCAGGCGCGGGGCGGGGTGTCCGGCAGCTCGAGGTCGGGCTTGTCGAGCTCCTCGACGTTGACGTCCTTGAACGTCAGCACCCGGACGTTGCGGACGAACCGGGCCGGCCGGTACATGTCCCACACCCAGGCGTCGGAGAGCTTCAGCTCGAAGTAGACCTCTCCCCCGGCCTCGCGGACCTGGAGGTCCACGGAGTTGGCCAGGTAGAACCGCCGCTCGGTCTCCACCACGTAGGTGAACTGGCGGACGATGTCCTTGTACTCGCGATAGAGCTGCAGCTCCATCTCGGTCTCGTACTTCTCGAGATCCTCGGTGCTCATCGGTCCTCGGTGCTCGTCGCTGGCTCGCAGGACACAGGGCGCATGGGCCCATCATCGTGCATGCCGCCGCCGCCCGGCAGCCGGTGGACCCGCCCGGCGTGCGCGTCCCGCGCCCGGGCCACGTTGACGAAGCGCATCCGGTGCGCAGGACTGGGCCCGTGCCGCTCCAGGGCCGCGGTGTGCACGTCGGTGATGTAGCCCTTGTGGCCGGCGAAGTCGTACTCCGGCCACCGCTCGTGCAGCTCCACCATCACGCGGTCCCGGGCCACCTTCGCCAGCACCGACGCCGCGGCGACGCACGCCGCCACCCGGTCGCCCTTCCACACGGCGAGGCCGGGCCGGGCGAGGCCCGGGACCGGGAAGCCGTCGGTGAGCACGTAGTCCGGTTCGGGGTCCAGGGTGCAGACCGCCCGGCGCAGGGCTTCGAGGTTGGTGACGTGCATGCCGCGGGCGTCGAGCTCCTCCACCGGGATCTGCACGACCGACCAGGACACGGCCCGGTCGATGATCTCGGCGTGGACGCGCTCGCGGGCGGCGGCGGTGAGCAGCTTGGAGTCGGCGAGCCCGGGCACCCGCCCCCGCTTGCCTGCGGGCAGCACGCAGGCGGCGGCGACCAGCGGCCCGGCGCACGCGCCGCGGCCGGCCTCGTCGGCACCGGCCACGGCCGAGAACCCGCGGCGGCGCAGCGAGCGCTCCATGTCCCAGAGCGCGTCGGGGCGTTCCTCGCCGACGACCGGCCGGCGCCCGCGGAGCACCGGTGCGGCGGAGGAGTGAACGGGTCGAGCAGCCATCGGGCACCGACCCTACGACGCCGGGGAATGCCTCCGGGGACCGGACACCGGCAGGCGCACGAAACACGCAGGGCCGGCCCTGGGAAGGGCCGGCCCTGCGCGCGGAGGAACACTCGGAGGGGGCGGGAACGCCCCGGGACGTCACAGCTCGACGGGAACCTCGGGCTCCTCGGCGCGCACGGCGCCGTGGGCGCCGCAGCTGCACACCGGGTTGCGCGAGGACAGCACCAGCGAGACGGCGTGCGCACGGTCGCGGGCACCCAGCTTGCGCAGGATGGCCTTGACGTGGCTCTTGACCGTGTCCTCGCTGATGAACAGGTTCCGGCCGATCTGCCGGTTGGACTGGCCCTGCAGCAGCTCGTCCAGCACGTCCTGCTCGCGCCGGGTCAGCGGCACCTCGGGCGTGAAGGGCTTGGCAGCGGGGGTGGCGGAGGGCTCGACCCGGCGGATCTGCGGGTCGACGACGGTCCGGCCGGCGCGGGCGGCCAGGATGGCCCAGCCCAGCAGGGTCGGCGACGTGTTGATCATGAGGTAGCCACCGACACCGGCGGCGAGTGCCTCGTTCACGACGGCCGGGTCCTCGGACGTGGCCAGGGCGACGATGGCGACCCGGGGGAAGCGACGGCGCAGGTCGCGGCAGGCGTTCAGGGTGGCGGCGCGGCCGGACCCCAGCTCCACCACGACGGCGTCGGGACGGGCCGTCTCGGCCAGCGTCATCGCGCGGCGCAGCTCGCCGGGGGTGCCGACGGACTGCATGCCCGCGGTCTCGTTGATCATGCTGACCAGGCCACGACGCAGGACGGGCGCGTCGGCGAGGAGGAGCACGCGGGTGACCCCGCGGGCGGTGCTCGCCATAGGTGCAGACACAACAGACTCCGTTTCACTCCGAATTGCTTGCACAACCTCCATCGGACGGGTGAAACGATTACTTGAACACTTCGGCGACATTTTTCTGATTGGTGTTCATGTCACCCATTCTTGCGAGCCCCGTCACACGCGTAACGACAGCAATGCACCGACGGTCACCGTGCGACCCATTCCGGAATGTCGATGGCCGAACGACATCGGAGGCGCACCGTGGCACGGTGCGCCTCCGATGGAGAGGAAACGGGTCAGCGGCGCCGGTGCCGGCGCCAGGCCACGATCGGCACGGCACCGGCCAGGCCCAGCGCGGAGGAGGCGACCAGGTCGGGTTGCACGCCCGTCGCGCCGCCCTCGACCCCCGCGGACGCGGCTCCGACGTCCTGGATGTCGGGTGAGCCGACCAGCCCCCAGCGGCTCACCGGCCAGACGATCACCGCGGCCTTGCCGATGACGTCGTCCACCGCGATGGTGCCGGAGTACCGGTCGTCCATGTGCGCCTTGGAGTCCGCCGAGGCCGAGCGATGGTCGCCCATGACCCACAGCCGCCCCTCGGGCACGGTCACCGGGCCGAAGCCGCGCAGCTCGATGGGGGTGTTCTCGAAGATGTAGGGCTCGTCGAGCGGTTCACCGTCGACGGTCACCCGGCCCTCGACGTCACAGCACTCCACGGTCTGGCCACCGACGGCGATCACCCGCTTGACGTAGTCGTCCTCGCTCGGCGGGGCGACGCCCACGGTGCGGCCGAGCCACAGCATGGCGCCGGTGAACCAGTTCGCCGGCTCGGCGACCGAGACCTCCGGGCTCCACGTGTCCGGACCCTCGAACACGACGACGTCGCCGGGTTCGGGCTCGCCGAACCAGTACGGCACCTTGTTCACCAGCACCCGGTCGCCGGTGCAGCCGGGACAGCCGATCAGCGTCTGCTGCATCGAGCCCGACGGGATGAAGAACGCCTGCACGAAGAAGGTCTTCACCACCAGGGCGAGCACGAAGGCCACGACGAGCAGCACCGGCAGCTCGCGCAGCAGCGAACCCTTCTTCGCGTCGGCTCGGCGGTTCCGGCGCGCCGCGCGGCCCGACGACTCGGTCGCCTGCTCCTCCCCAGCGCCGGTACGGGCATCGCGCTGCGGGTCGGGCTCCCCCGGGACGACGTCGGCGGGCCCCCCGGGCCGTTCACTGCTCATCACGAGCAGCGTACGGCGCGGAGGGCCCGCCGGAGACGCAGACGGGCGGAGCGACCGCCCGGGATGTCAGCGCGGGTCAGCGCGTGACGGCCTCGCGCTTCTCCTTGATCTTGGCGGCCTTGCCGCGGAGCTCGCGCAGGTAGTAGAGCTTGGCGCGACGGACGTCACCGCGGACCAGGACCTCGATCTTCTCCACGACCGGGGTGTGCACCGGGAAGGTGCGCTCCACGCCGACGCCGAAGCTGACCTTGCGGACCGTGAAGGTCTCGCGGATGCCCCCGCCCTGGCGGCGGATGACGACACCCTGGAAGACCTGGATGCGGGAGCGGTTGCCCTCGACCACGCGGACGTGCACCTTGACGGTGTCACCCGGGCGGAACGTCGGGATGTCGTCGCGCAACGAAGCGGCGTCGAGTGCGTCCAGGGTGTTCATCTCGGCAGTCCTCATGTTCTGGCAGTGGCGAAGTCAGCGGTGCGGACAGCGGAGCGCCCCGGCTGTCCGTTCCCGGGAGCTGCGGGCTCCTCGGAGGAACTCCCGTCGACCCAGCCGACGGCGCGCAGCAGTGCTCTACTGTGCCACATCTTCACGTGACGATGCGCGGCACCCCGGTCCACCGACCGGCCAGCAGCGCCGGGAGCAGCCCGGCCAGCTCGCGCGGGGCGAACTCCTCGGTGCTCGCCGCGATCTCGCCGGCCGTCCACCAGCGGTGCGGCTCGTCGCCCAGCACCTCGAGCTCCGTGCGGCCTCGCGCGTCGACCTCGTGCACGACGTCGCGGAGCACGAAGTACGTCTCGCGGTTGTCGTAGTCCACGCCGTCGAAGGGGCCCACGAAGCGCCGGAACCACACCGGTCCCTCCAGCGCGGCCGGGTCGACCTCCAGGCCGATCTCCTCGGCGAGCTCCCGCACCGCGGCGGTGCGCAGCGACTCCCCCGCCTCCACGCCCCCGCCGGGGGTGTACCAGAACAGGACGTCGCCGGGCGGCACGTCGAGCGCGGTCAGCCGGGCGCCCAGCAGCAGGACCCGGCCGGCCGGGTCGAGGACGACGACGCGGGCCGACGGCCGCACCAGCGCCTTGCCGGGCACGCCGCTCAGCGACCCTCGAGCGCCGCGCGGTCCGCGTCGCCCAGCGCGCCGTCGGGCAGCGCCGCCAGCAGGTCGGGACGGCGCTCCACGGTGCGCCGCAGGGATTCGGCGCGGCGCCAGCGGTCGATCGCGGCGTGGTCCCCGGACAGCAGCACCGGCGGCACCTCGCGCCCCCGCCAGGTGGCCGGCCGGGTGTAGGAGGGCCCCTCGAGCAGGCCGTCGGCGTGCGAGTCGAACTCCACGGACTCGCGGTTGCCCACGACGCCGGGGAGCAGCCGGGTGACCGCCTCCACCATGACCAGCACGGCCGACTCGCCGCCGGCCAGCACGTAGTCGCCGATGGAGACCTCGGACACCGGCCCGGCGTCGGCGGCCCAGTCGGCGACCCGCTGGTCGATGCCCTCGTACCGGCCGCAGGCGAACACCAGCCCGGGCTCCGCGGCCCACTCGGCCGCGAGCGCCTGGGTGAAGGGGCGACCGGCCGGCGTGGGGACGACCAGCCGGGTGCCCCGAGGCCGCACCGCTTCCAGGGCCAGGGCCCACGGCTCCGGCTTCATCACCATGCCGGGGCCGCCGCCGTACGGGGCGTCGTCGACGGTGCGGTGCACGTCGTCGGTCCACTGCCGCAGGTCGTGCACCCCGATGCTGACCAGGCCGCGTTCGGCGGCCTTGCCCAGCAGCGACTGGCGCAGCGGCGCCAGGTACTCGGGGAAGATGGTGAGGACGTCGATGCGGAAGGCGCCGCTCAACGCCTCCCGTTCGCTTCCGCGGGCCGCTCCGCTCCTCGCTCGTTCCTCGCTGCGATGCTCACGCCCCTGTTCGCTCACAGGTCCAGCAGCCCCTCGGGCGGGTCGACGGCGAGGTAGCCGCCGGCCACGTCGACCGTCGGCACGATCGCCGCGACGAACGGGATCAGCACCTCACCGCCCTCGCTCCGGCGCACCACGAGGAGGTCCTGCGCCTCGTGCCGGACGGCGGTGACCTGACCGATCACCGACTCGTCGGGCAGCCGCGCGCTCAGGCCGACCAGCTGGTGGTCGTAGTAGGAGTCGGGCTCCTCGATCTCGGGCAGCTCCGCCACCGGGACCAGCAGCATGGTGTTGCGCAGCGAGTCGACGGCCTCGCGGGACTCGTAGACCTCGCCGGAGGGGGCGGCCAGCTGGAGCAGCAGGGTGCCGCTGTGCCAGCGCTTGTCGACGACGGTCAGCGGGCCGCGCCCGGCGGGGTCGGTGCGCAGCACGGCGCCCGGCGCGAAGCGGACGTCGGGGTCGTCGGTGCGGACCTCGACGGTCGCCAACCCACGGACACCGTGGGGCCGGCCGATGCGGCCGACCACCACGGTGTCCGTGAGGGAGTCGTGCGGTTCGCTCAAGGCGTGGAGCTCAGCGCCCGTCGGTGTCGACGACGTCGACCCGCAGGCCGCGTCCACCGACACCGGTCATCACCTGGCGCAGCGCCTTGGCGGTACGACCGCCGCGGCCGATGACCTTGCCGAGGTCGTCGGGGTGCACCCGGATCTCGAGGGTCTTGCCGCGGCGGTTGGTGAGCAGGTCGACCGCCACGTCCTCCGGGTGGTCGACGATGCCCTTGACCAGGTGCTCGAGCGCGTCTTCGAGCACGTCTTACTCGGCGGGCTTCTCGGCCGGGACGGCGTCCGCGCCCTCGGGCGCGGGAGCCGGGGCGTCGGCGATGGCGGCCTCGACGGCCGGAGCCTCGGCGGCGGGTGCCTCGTCGGCAGCAGCGGCCTTCTTCGGCGCGGCCTTCTTCTTGGCGGTCGTCGCGTCGGTGGTCGGCTCGTCCATGCCGGAGCGCACGGCGGCCTCGTAGAGGGCCTTCTTGTCCGGCTTGGGCTCGGCGACCCGCATGGGCGGCGGCGCGGCCTCGCCCTTGAACTTCTGCCAGTCGCCGGTCACCCGGAAGATGGCCGCGACGGCCTCGGTCGGCTGCGCGCCGACACCGAGCCAGTACTGCGCGCGCTCGCTGTCGACCTCGATGAAGGAGGGGTCCTCCTTCGGGTGGTACTTGCCGATCGTCTCGATCGAGCGGCCGTCACGCTTGGTGCGGGCGTCGGCGACGACGATGCGGTAGTACGGCGCGCGCATCTTGCCCAGGCGCATGAGCTTGATCTTGGTGGCCACGGTGTGTGGTGTTCTCCTCGAACGCTGTGTGGTTGCTCGCCGGCCGAACGCGTGGGGGTACGCCGGGGCGGAGCGATGGACACGGCCGGAAACGGTGAGAGGGCCGCCACCGCCGTGTTCGACCCGCCATTGTGCCAGATCGCGGACGGGGCGCTGTCGCCAGCACCGGTCCGACGCCGTCCTCCCTCACCGCAGCGCGTCCTCCCCCACCGCACACCGTGAGGGAGGACGCGCTGGGATCAGGTCACCTGATCCCAGCGTGGGTGCCGATCAGCCGCGGGTGGCGGCGAGCACGCGGGCGCCGGCCTCGGCGACCGGCACCTCCTCGCGCTCGCCGGTCCTGCGGTCGCGCACCTCGATGACGCCCTCGGCCAGGCCGCGGCCGACGGTGACGATGGTGGGCATCCCGAGCAGCTCGGCGTCCTTGAACTTCACGCCCGGGCTGACCTTGGGCCGGTCGTCGTAGAGCACCGTGAGCCCGGCGGCCACCAGCTCGGCGGCCAGCGCCTCGGCGGCCTCGAAGACCGCGGCGTCCTTGCCCGTGGCGACGACGTGCACGTCGGCCGGCGCGACCTCGCGCGGCCAGACCAGGCCCAGCTCGTCGTGGGTGGACTCGGCGATGGCGGCGACGGCGCGGGAGACGCCGATGCCGTAGGAGCCCATGGTGACCGTGACGAGCTTGCCGTTCTCGTCGAGGACGGTGAGGTCCAGCGCCTCGGCGTACTTGCGGCCCAGCTGGAAGATGTGGCCCATCTCGACACCGCGGGCGAGCTCCAGCGGACCGGAGCCGTCGGGCGCGGGGTCGCCGGGCAGCACCTCGGCGGCCTCGATGACGCCGTCCCAGGTGAAGTCGCGGCCGGCGACGAGGTCGAACACGTGCTTGCCCGCCTCGTTGGCGCCGGTGACCCACCGGGTGCCGGCGACCACGCGCGGGTCGACCAGGTAGCGGATCGTGGACTCGCTCTCCGCACCCAGCACCTGCGGGCCGATGTAGCCCTTCACCAGCGCCGGGTTGCCCGCGAAGTCGGTGAACGGCTCGACCTCGGCCGGGGCGAGCTGGGCCTCGAGGCGCTTGGCGTCGACGTCCCGGTCGCCGGGCAGCCCGATGACCAGTGGCTCACGGGAGCCGTCGGGGTGCACCAGCGTGACGACGACGTTCTTCAGCGTCGAGGCCGCGGTGTAGCCGGCGTCGGGGAACAGCTGCTGCGCGACGGCGACCAGCGTCTCGATGGTCGGGGTGTCGGGGGTGTCCTCGACGTGCGCCTCGGGCAGCCCGTCGAACGGGATCTCGTCGGGGACGACGGTGGTGACCGCCTCGACGTTGGCCGCGTACCCACCGGGCGAGCGGACGAAGGTGTCCTCGCCGATCGCGGTCGGGTGCAGGAACTCCTCGCTCTTGGAGCCGCCCATCGCACCCGACATCGCCGAGACGATCACGTACTCCAGCCCCAGCCGGTCGAAGATCCGGATGTAGGCATCGCGGTGCAGGGCGTAGCTCTTGTCCAGGCCGGCGTCGTCGATGTCGAAGGAGTAGCTGTCCTTCATCGTGAACTCGCGGCCGCGGAACAGACCGGCGCGGGGCCGCGCCTCGTCCCGGAACTTGGTCTGGATCTGGTACAGCGAGACCGGCAGGTCCTTGTAGGAGCCGTAGAGGTCCTTCACCAGGAGCGTGAACATCTCCTCGTGCGTGGGGCCGAGGAGGAAGTCGTTGCCGCGGCGGTCCTGCAGGCGGAAGAGGTTGGGTCCGTACTCGGTCCACCGGCCGGTCGCCTCGTACGGCTCGCGGGGCAGCAGCGAGGGGAAGGCCACCTCCTGCGCGCCCATCGCGTCCATCTCCTCACGGATGATGCGCTCGACGTTGCGGAAGACCCGGTAGCCCAGCGGCAGCCAGGTGAAGCCACCCGGCGCGGCCCGGCGGATGTACCCGCCGCGGGCGAGCAGGCGGTGGCTGGCGACCTCGGCGTCGGCCGGGTCGTCACGCAGGGTCCGCAGGAACAGGGTCGACATCCGGAGCAGCACGCCGACGAGTCTCCCAGGCCCGGCGACCCCTTATCCGACGACCCTGCCCCGCAGCACCGTCCGTTGCGGCGACTGCAACGTGTCCAGGTCCGCGCGGGGGTCGTCCGCGTAGACGACGACATCGGCCGGCGCGCCCTCCTCGATGCCGCGCAGCCCCAGCCACTCGCGCGCCTTCCACGAGCCGGCCGCCAGCGCGTCCTCGGCGGGGATGCCCGCCTCGCACAAGGCGCGGATCTCGTCGGCGATCACGCCGTGGTCGATACCGCCGCCGGCGTCGGTGCCGGCGAACACCGGGACACCGGCCTCGAACGCGGCCCGCACGACGGCGCCGGAGTTCGCGTACAGCCGCCGCATCGTGGACGCGTACGTGGGGAACTTCTTCTCCCCCGCCGCGGCGAACCCGGGGAAGTTCTCCACGTTCACCAGCGTCGGGACGACGGCGGTGCCCCGGCGGGCCATCTCGCCGATGAGCTCCTCGGTCAGCCCGGTGCCGTGCTCGATGCAGTCGATGCCGGCCGCGATGAGCGCGGGCAGCGCGTCGGTGCCGAACGTGTGCGCGGTGACCCGCGCGCCCTCTTCGTGCGCCGCCGCGATCGCCGCGGCCACCACGTCGGCCGGCCACTCGGCGGCGAGGTCGCCGACCGAGCGGTCGATCCAGTCCCCCACCAGCTTGACCCAGCCGTCGCCGCGCCGGGCCTGCACGCGGGTCTGCTCGACCAGATCCTCGGGCTCGATCTCGATGCCCAGGCCCGGGATGTACCGGCGGGTCCGGGCGATGTGCCGGCCGGCGCGGATGATCGTCGGCAGGTCCGGGTCGTCGTCCAGCGCCCGGGTGTCCACCGGCGATCCGCAGTCGCGCAGCGCCAGCACCCCGGCGTCGCGCTCGGCCAGCGCCTGGGCGCGGGCCTCCGTGAGGTCCTCGGCGTGCCCGCCGCCGCGCAGGATGCCGACGTGGCAGTGCGCGTCGACCAGCCCGGGCACCAGCCAGCCACCGAGGCTGACCGTCTCCGCACCCGGCACCGGCTCGAAGGTGAACCGGCCCTCCCGCACCCAGACGTCGCGGTGCTCACCGGCGGGCAGCACCACACCGGACAGGTGCAGCGGGGGCAGCGGCGCGCTCACCGCCCGTTGCCGTCCTTGAACTGGTCGAAGTTCAGCTTCGTGAGGTCGGGCATCCCCTGACCCGGGGGCAGGTTCGGCATGCCACCCGGCATCCCGCCGAAGGGGTTGCCGGCGCCCGGAGGGAGTCCGGGGGCCCCGACCGGCCGGCGGGCGGGACCGCCCTTGCCCTTGCCGCCCTTGCCCTTCTTGCCCTTCTTCGACTGCGCCTGCATCTGCCGGCCGCGGGCCTTCTTCGACATCGGCCCCATGCCGGGCATGCCCATGCTGCCGGCCATCTGGCCCATCATCTTCTGCGCCTGCGCGAAGCGTTCCAGCAGGCTGTTGACCTCGCTGACGGTCACGCCGGAACCGTTCGCGATGCGCACCCGCCGCGAGGCGTTGATGATCTTGGAGTTGACCCGCTCCTGCGGCGTCATCGACCGGATGATCGCCGTCGTCCGGTCCAGGTCGCGGTCGTCGACCTGCTTGAGCTGCTCCTTCATCTGCCCGGCACCCGGCAGCATGCCGAGCAGGTTGGCGATCGGCCCCATCTTGCGGATGGCCAGCATCTGCTCGAGGAAGTCCTCGAGGGTGAAGCCCTCGCGGGAGGCCATCTTGCCGGCGATGCGCTCGGCCTGGTCGGCATCGAAGGTCTTCTCGGCCTGCTCGATCAGCGTGAGGACGTCGCCCATGCCGAGGATGCGCGAGGCCATCCGCTCGGGGTGGAAGACGTCGAAGTCGGTCAGCTTCTCGCCGGTGGAGGCGAACATGATCGGCTGCCCGGTCACGTGCCGGACCGACAGCGCCGCACCACCCCGGGCGTCGCCGTCGAGCTTGGTGAGGACGACGCCGCTGAAGCCGACCCCGTCCTGGAACGCCTGCGCCGTGGTGACGGCGTCCTGGCCGATCATCGCGTCGACGACGAACAGGGTTTCGTCCGGCTGCACGGCGTCGCGGATGTCCGCCGCCTGCTGCATCAGCTCCGCGTCGATGCCCAGCCGGCCGGCGGTGTCGACGACGACGACGTCGTGCATCGTGCGGCGGGCGTGGTCGATCGAGTCTCGGGCCACCTGCACCGGGTTGCCGACCCCGTTGCCCGGCTCGGGGGCGTAGACGTCGACCCCCGCCTGGCCGGCGACGATGGACAGCTGGTTGACCGCGTTCGGGCGCTGCAGGTCGCAGGCCACGAGCAGCGGGGTGTGCCCCTGCTCCTTGAGCCAGCGGCCGAGCTTGCCGGCGAGCGTGGTCTTACCGGCACCCTGCAGACCGGCCAGCATGATCACCGTCGGCGACTGCTTGGCCAGCCGGATGCGGCGGGTCTCGCCACCGAGGATGGCGATGAGCTCCTCGTTGACGATCTTGATGACCTGCTGCGCCGGGTTGAGGGCCTGGGAGACCTCCGCGCCGCGGGCGCGCTGCTTCACGGCATCGATGAAGGCCCGCACGGCGGGCAGGGCGACATCGGCCTCGAGCAGCGCGATACGGATCTCGCGCGCGGTGGCGTCGATGTCGGCGTCGGTCAGCCGACCCTTGCCCCGCAGGCCGGTGAAGACCTTGTCCAGGCGGTCGGAGAGGGTCTCGAACACAACACGTCCTCAGCAGTCACGGGCGCGAGACACGTCGCGCCGTCCGTCCCGAGGGTATCGACGGACTAGGCGGCGTGCGTCAGGCCCGACCCGACGACGTCTCCGACGGGGACACCGGTCACCAGCGCGGCACCACAGTCCACGCAGGCCCACTCCGGGCACTGCCCGCCGTCCTCGGTGTGCCCGTCGATGCATGCCGGCTGCACGAACTCGCGCTCGTCGCCGCAGTCGGAGCAGTGCCAGAACTGGTTGTCCACGACGCGTCCTTCCCCCGGTGGGACCGTTCCGTCCCGCTCGGTACCGACCGTCGCACGCGCCACCGACAGGTTTCCGCACGCGCGGCGGCGTGTCGCCGGCCCGCGGGTCAGGGGGCCATGGTCCGCGGCGCCTCGACCGCCGGGCGCATCGCCCCGATCAGCGCCGCGTCCACCCGCTGCCGCTGCTCCGGGTCGACGGGGTCACCGGAGGGGTTGCACACGTAGAAGCAGTCGACCGCGTCCGCGCCGAGGGTCTCGATGCGGGCCGAGGTGACGTCGAGCCCCTCCCCCGCGATCGCCGCCGTCAGCCGGTACAGCAGCCCGGCGCGGTCACCGGCCCGGACCTCGACGATGCCGGTGGCCGCACCGCTGACCTCGCTGTTGTGCCAGGAGATCCGCGGCGGCGCGGACCGTACGCCGTCCTCGCGGTAGTCGGCCTCCCGCTGCCGGAGGCGGGCGGCCAGCGGCAGGCTGCCCTCCAGCGCGGCGCGCACGCCGTCGGCCAGGATCTCCGGGACGGGGGCGCGGCCGAACCGGGGGCGCACCGCGAACACGCTGACGGCGTAGGAGTCCGCCACGGTGATCTTCGCCGCCCGCACGTCCAGCTGGTTGAGCGCCAGCACGCCGGCGCAGGTGCTCAGCAGACCCGGCCGGTCGGGCGCCCCGATGGTCACCTGCTGGCCGTCGGCGACGTCCTCGATGCCGACGGTCACCGTACCGGTCCAGCCGGGGACGTCGGGCATGGTGGCGGTCGCCTGCGGGGTGACGGGGTGCAGCACAGGGCTGGCCTCGCCGGTGGGGGTCCCGGCGAGCTTGCCCTGCACCCGCGCCACCAGCGCCGCCACGAGATGGGCCTTCCAGGGGGACCAGGCCGAGGTACTGGTGGCGGCGCCGTCGGCCTGTGCCAGCGCGTGCAGGAGCTGGAGGACGGCGGTGTCGGCGCCGATGGTGGCCGCCACCCGGTCGATCGTCGCGGGGTCGTCGATGTCGCGGCGGGTCGCGGTCGCGGGGAGCAGAAGGTGATGGCGCACCAGCGTGGCGATGACCGCCACATCGGGCTCGGCGAAGCCCATGCGGGTCGCGATGGCGGCGGCGATCGGCTCCCCCACCTCGCTGTGGTCGCCCGGCCACCCCTTGCCGATGTCGTGCAGCAGCGCGGCGACCAGCAGCAGGTCGGGGCGGTCGACGTCCCGGGTCAGCTCGGCCGCGGCGGCCGCGGCCTCGACCAGGTGGCGGTCCACGGTGAAGCGGTGCCACGGATGGCGCTGCGGCAGCGAGCGGATGCGGTCCCACTCCGGGATGAGCCGGGACAGCAGGCCCTCCTGGTCCAACTGCTCCAGCACGGGGACGGCGGAGCGGCCGCTGGCCAGCAGGCGGAGGAACGACCAGCGCACCTCCGGCGGCCAGGGATCGGGCAGCTGCTGGCTGTGCACGGCGAGCACCTTGAGCGTGTAGGGCGACAGCAGCAGGTCGACCCGGGCCGCGGCGGCCGCGGCCCGCAGGAGCAGCCCCGGATCGGCGGCCGGGCGGGCGTCGCGGGCGAGCACGACCTCGTCCCCCTGACGGACGACGCCGTCGGCCAGCGGCTCGCGGCGCACCCGCCGGTACCGGCTCCGGGGAGGCCGGACCAGGGCCGTCTCGACGCGCCGCCATGTCTCGTCGGCGACGAAGGCCAGCCGGCGGCCGGCCAGGCTCACCTCGCGCAGCAGCGCGTCCTCCCCGGACAGGCCGAGGGCGACGGCGACGGGGCGCTGCTCCTGGCGCACCAGGACGTCGGTGGGCCGGCCGCTGCGCCGCCGGAGCTCGTCGCGCACGTCGAGCAGGAAGGAGTAGGCGGCCTCGACCTCCGCCGTGGGCTCGTCGGCGAGCTGCGCGGCGGCCACCGCCCGCAGCACCTGGCCCTCGCGCAGCCCGCCGTAGGCCTCCTTGAGGTCCGGCTCGAGCAGGAACGCCAGCTCGCCGACCTGCCGCGCGCGCCCGCGCCGCAGGTCGCGCAGCGCCGGGAGCAGCCGGGAACCGGTCTGCCGCCAGCTGCTCAGCGTGGCGGCGCGCAGCCGGCCGGCCAGTTCCGGGTCGCCGGCCACGAGCCGGGCGTCCAGCAGTCCGAGCCCGGCCTTGACGTCACTGGAGGCGACCGACACGGCCTCGGCCACCGAGCGCACGGAGTGGTCCAGCCGCAGCCCGGCGTCCCAGACGGGGTACCAGAGCGCGTCGGCGATGGCGGCGATCTCGGGGCGGCCGTCGTGGACGAGCACCAGGTCCAGGTCGCCGTAGGGAGGCAGCTCCCGGCGCCCGAGGCTGCCCACCGCCATCAGCGCGAGCCCCTCGGTGCCCGTCCGGGGAGGGGCGCCGCCGCGGCGCGGCAGCGGCGGCGGGGTACCGGCGACGGCGTCGTCCAGCAGCCCGGCGAGCCAGGCGTCGACGGCCCGCACGCGCTCGGCGCGGGTCAGTCCTGGCAGCGCCTCGGTGTCCAGCACGCGTTCCCCTCCGGTGACGGCCTCGCCCAGGTGGTGCGTCGGCCGGGGCGGTGGGCGGTCCACCACCCCGGCCGACGGGTGCGCTCAGCGGGAGCGCGTCAGAGCGCGTCGTCCCCGCGCTCGCCGGTGCGGACGCGCACGATCTCGTCGATCGTGGTCACCCACACCTTGCCGTCGCCGATCTGGCCGGTCGAGGCGGCCTCGACGACGGCGTCCACCACGCGGGCGGCGTCCAGCTCGCTGACGACGACCTCGATGCGGACCTTCGGCACGAAGTCCACCTGGTACTCCGCGCCGCGGTAGACCTCGGTGTGACCGCGCTGGCGACCGAAGCCCTGGACCTCGCTCACGGTGAGACCGGCGACGCCGATCAGCTCCAGAGCGTTCTTGACGTCGTCGAGCTTGAACGGCTTGACGATCGCGGTGACGAGCTTCATGCCCGGCTCCCTTCCGTGTTACGGGCCTCGGCGCGCGCCTGGCCGGACAGTGGTGCGGTCGAACCGCTGCTGCCGAGCGAGGCGAAGTCGTATCCCGACTCCGCGTGCACGACGTTGTCGATACCGGCGACCTCGTCATCCTCGCTGATCCGGAAGCCGATCGTCTTCTGGATGAGGGTGCCGATGATCCAGGTCACCACGAAGGAGAACAGCAGGACGGCGACGGCGCCGACGACCTGGCGCCAGAGCTGGTCGACCCCGCCACCGTAGAAGAGTCCGTCGACGCCCGACGGCGAGTCCGCCGAGCCGAGGAAGCCGATGGCGATGGTGCCCCACAGGCCACCGACGAGGTGCACGCCCACGACGTCGAGGGAGTCGTCGTAGCCCAGCGTGTACTTCAGGCCCACGGCCAGCGCGCACAGCGCACCGGCGATGACACCGATCAGGATCGCGCCGATGGGCGAGACCGCGTTGCAGGCCGGGGTGATGGCCACCAGCCCGGCGACGACACCGGAGGCCGCGCCCAGCGAGGTGGAGTGGCCGTCGCGCATCTTCTCGACGAGCAGCCAGCCGAGGATGGCGGCACCGGTCGCGACCAGGGTGTTCACCCACGCCACCGACGCGGTGTTGTTCGCGGCCAGCGCGGAGCCGGCGTTGAAGCCGAACCAGCCGAACCACAGCAGCCCGGCGCCGATCATGACCAGGGGCAGGTTGTGCGGGCGCATGGCCTCGCGGCCGAACCCGCGGCGCTTGCCGAGCACGAAGGCCAGCGCCAGGCCGGCCGCACCGGCGTTGATGTGCACGGCGGTACCACCGGCGAAGTCGAGGGCCGCCAGGTCGTTGGCGATCCAGCCACCCACGATGTCGTCGGCGTCGAAGGCGAAGACCCAGTGCGCGACCGGGAAGTACACGATGGTCGCCCAGATGCCGGCGAAGACCATCCAGGAACCGAACTTCGCCCGGTCGGCGATGGCGCCGGAGATCAGCGCGACGGTGATGATCGCGAACACGGCCTGGAAGCCGACGAACGCCATCGTGGGCAGGCCGCCCTCCTCGCTGGTGGTGTCCTCCATGAGCCCGTTGAGCCCGAAGAACTCACCCGGGTTGCCGAGGATCCCGGCACCCCCGACGCTGTCCCCGAAGGCGATCGAGTAGCCGTAGAGGACCCACAGGACGCTGATCAGTGCCAGCGCCCCGAAGCTCATCATCATCATGTTGAGCACGCTCTTCGCGCGGACCATGCCGCCGTAGAAGAGCGCGAGCCCGGGAGTCATCAGCAGCACGAGCGCCGCGCTGGTGAGGATCCAGGCGGTGTCGCCGGTGTTGACCACGGCAACCTCCTGAGGGGGTCGTCGGCCGGGGCGGCCGTTCGGTGGAGCCGGCCCTCCGGCGGGAGGGCGACGTGGCGTTCACCGTGCCGGGGGCGTGTTTCTGCGAGCAGCGCGCCGCTGTTTCGCGGCGGTGAACTCCGCACCGCGTGTCGGCCCCCCACGTTGCAGGCGTGTTGCGCGCACCCCCTCAGGGGGAACTCAGCCGACGATGTCCGTGCGTCGGCCTCCGCCCGCGGTCCGCTCCTCGCTCGCCGGCGCTCGCTGCGATGCTCCCGCCGGCGTCACCCGACGATCGCCTCCGCGAAGGCCCGCGGCTCGAACGGCGCCAGGTCGTCGGCCCCCTCCCCCAGGCCGATCAGCTTCACCGGGATGCCCAGCTCCTGCTGCACGCGGACCACGATGCCGCCCTTGGCGGTGCCGTCGAGCTTGGTGAGCACCACGCCGGTCACCTCGACGGCCTCGGTGAACACCCGGGCCTGGACGACGCCGTTCTGCCCGGTCGTGGCGTCCAGGACCAGCAGCACCTCGGTGACCGGCGCCTGCTTCTCCACGACCCGCTTGACCTTGCCGAGCTCGTCCATCAGCCCCGACTTGGTGTGCAGCCGGCCCGCGGTGTCGACGACGACGGTGTCCGCCTCGGCCTCCATGCCGGTGCGCACGGCCTCGAACGCGACCGACGCCGGGTCGCCGCCCTCCCGGCCGCGCACGGTGAGCACGCCGACCCGCTCGCCCCATGTCTCCAGCTGGTCGGCCGCCGCGGCGCGGAAGGTGTCGGCGGCACCGAGGACCACGCTCTTGCCGTCGCCGACCAGCGCCCGCGCGATCTTGCCGACCGTCGTCGTCTTGCCGGCGCCGTTGACCCCCACGACCAGCACCACACCGGGGCGTCCCTCGTGCCGGTCGGTGCCCAGCGTGCGGTCGAGCTCGGGCCCGAGGACGGCGGTGAGCTCGTCGACGACCAGCTCGCGCAGCTCGGCGCCCGAGGCGGTCGCCAGGACCATCGACTGCGTGCGCAGGCGCTGCACGATCTGCGTGGTGGCCGCGATGCCGATGTCGGCGGCGAGGAGGGTCTCCTCGATCTCCTCCCAGTCGTCCTCGGTCAGCTTCTCGCGGGCCAGCACGGTGAGCAGGCCGCGCCCCAGGGAGGACTGCGAGCGCGCCAGCCGGGAGCGCAGCCGGACGAGGCGGCCGGCCGACGGTGGCGGCGTCTCGAAGACCAGGCCCGGCTCGGCCTGCGCCGGCGGCAGCTCGACGGTCTCGGGCGGCAGCCCCAGCCCCGACGCGGTCGAGCCCGTGCGGGCAGGCGGCGCCTCGGTGTCCGCCGGCCGCGGGCGGGTCAGCGTGGTGCCGGCGACGTCGTCGTCGTCGAGGCGGGTGGTGCGCCGCCCCGCGTTGACGAGCAGCCCGATCCCGGCGATCAGCGCGACGACGAGGATCCCGATCGCGATCAGCACGAATTCCATGCCGCGAGTCTTCCAGTCCTGACCGGCACCGCCGAGGCGGCTCCCGGCCCCAGGCGGCTCCCAGCTCGGTAGGCCAGGCTGGACCCCATGCAGCCGACTCGACCGAGCACCCCCACCCTCCTGCTCGGCCCCCTGCTGCGGCACGTCGACCCGGTCTCGGCGACCGTCTGGGTGGAGACCGACCGGCCCTGCGAGGTCGACGTCCTGGGCCGCAGCGCACGCACCTTCTGCGTCGCCGACCACCACTACGCGCTGGTCGTCGTGGAGGGCCTCGAGCCGGGCAGCACCACGCCCTACGAGGTCCGGCTCGACGACGCCCGGGTGTGGCCGCCGCAGGACTCGGAGTTCCCGGCCAGCCGGATCCGGACGCCGGGCGGCCCCGGCCCCTTCCGCCTGGCGTTCGGCTCCTGCCGCTACGCCAGCCCGCGCACGGTCGAGGAGAGCGAGGGCATCCCGCCCGACGCGCTCGACCTCTACGCCCAGCGGATCGCCGCGCAGCCCGAGGAGCGCTGGCCCGACGCCCTGGTGCTCCTGGGCGACCAGGTCTACGCCGACGAGCTCACGAAGCACACGACGTCGCTGCTCCACCGCGGGCGCGACCGGCACGCCGCGCACCAGTCGCCGGACGACCAGGTCGCGGACTTCGAGGAGTACACCCGGCTCTACTACGAGTCGTGGCAGGACCCGCAGGTGCGGTGGCTGCTGTCCACCATTCCGTCGTCGATGATCTTCGACGACCACGAGATGATCGACGACTGGAACACCTCGGCGGCCTGGCGGGCGACGGCCTCGCAGGAGCCCTGGTGGAAGGGCCGGATCACCGGCGGCCTGGTCAGCTACTGGGTCTACCAGCACCTGGGCAACCTCAGCCCGCAGGAGCTGGCGGCGAACGAGACCTGGCAGGCGATCCAGGACCTGAGCGATGACGCCCCCCTCCGCGACGCCGAGCCGCTGCTGCGCGAGATGGCCGAGCTGGCCGACGCGGAACCGGCGACGATCCGGTGGAGCTACGTCCGGCACTGGGGCGACGTGCGGCTGCTCATGGTCGACAGCCGGGCCGGCCGGGTCCTGGAGGAGCAGCACCGCCGGATGCTCGACGAGGAGGAGTTCGACTGGGTCGAGGCCGCGATGCGCCGGGCCGTCGACGAGGGCGTCGAGCACCTCGTCGTCGGCACCTCGCTGCCCTGGCTGCTGCCGCACGCGATCCACAACATCGAGCGGTGGAACGAGACGCTCAACGTGCGCCACCACGGACGCTGGCGCGGCCGGCTCTCGGAGAAGATCCGGCAGGCCGCCGACCTGGAGCACTGGTCGGCGTTCGGCCACTCCTTCGAGCGGCTGGGTGCGGCACTGACGGCGGTCGCCCGGGGCGAGCACGGCCGGGCACCGGCCACGGCACTGGTCCTCTCCGGCGACGTCCACCACGCCTACGCCGCCGAGCTGGTGCGCCCGGGCGATCTGCAGGCCCGGGTGCACCAGCTCACCGTCTCGCCGCTGCACAACCAGGCGCCGCACCCGATCCGCATCGGCTTCAAGATCGGCTGGAGCCGGGCCGCGCGTCGCTGGACCGAGCGCCTGGCGCGTCTGGTCAAGTCCGAGCCCACGGCGCTGCGGTGGGACAAGCAGGCCGGCCCGTTCTTCGGCAACCAGATCGGGGAGCTGGTGCTGGACGGTCGGGAGGCGCGCTTCCTGCTGTCGGTCTCGGAGATCGGCGACGAGTCCCTGCGCGAGGTGCTCGACGCCCGGCTGTCCGATGCCTGAGAAGCTGGCGCGGTGACCGACGCATTCGGCATCCGACCCGCACCGGGGCCCGACCAGCCGCCCATCCCCGTCCGGCTGGTCACCTTGAACACCCACCACGGGGTCGGGGACGACGACCGGCACGACCTGCCGCGGCTGGCCAAGGTGCTGGCCGACGCCGACGCCGACGTCATCTGCCTGCAGGAGGTCGACCGCTGGTTCGGCGAGCGCAGCGAGGACGTCGACCAGGCGCTGCTGCTCTCCCGGGCGCTGGACATGCAGCTGGCCTGGGGGCCGGCCATCGACGAGCCGCACCCGGGCGACCGCCCGCGCCGCCAGTACGGCAACGCGCTGCTCTCCCGGCTGCCGATCCTGATCAGCGACGTCCACCGGCTGCCCGGCGCGGGCGAGCCCCGCAGCGCGCTGCGCACCATGCTCGAGCTCGACGGCGGCACGCTGTGGGTCACCGCCACGCACCTGACCACCCGCTCGGCCGCCGAGCGGGAGCAGCAGGTCGGCGCCCTCTCCGCCCTGCACACCGAGCAGATGGCCTCCGGCGTCCTCGTGGGTGACTTCAACGCCCGGCCCGACGCTCCGGAGCTGCACCCGTTGCGGGAGCGCTTCACCGACGCCTGGGAGCTCGCCGAGGACCGCGGCGACCAGGCCGGCTGGCGCTTCTGGCAGCGGGACGAGGGGCACACCCACCCGGCGCACTCGCCGCACCGGCGCATCGACCAGGCCTGGGTCTCCCCCGGCGTCACCGTCGCGAGCGCGCGGGTGCTGGACGCCGACGGGGCGTCGGACCACCTGCCGCTCGTGGTCGACCTGCGGATCCCCTCCGGCGTCTGAGCCCCGTGGCTGCACTCGTCGCCGGAGACGATCCCCTGGCGCGCACCGTCAGCGGGACGTTCTACCGCGCCGTGGACCCGGCCCACCGCGCGGCCGCGCTCGCCGGCTCGCGGTCGGCCGGCCGGTACTCCCCCGCGGACGTCCCGACGCTCTACCTCAGCGCATCGCGGGAGGGTGTCGCCGCCGCGATGATCGCCCACTCCGGCGCGCGGAGCACGGCGCTCGACGTGCCGGCGTTCGCGGTGGCGGCCGACCGGATCGTCGACCTGCGCGCGCACGAGGCGCTGCGGTCGGTCGGCATCGATCCCGCGGACGCCGCCGCCGACTGGCAGGACACCGTCGCGGCCGGCGGCTGCCCACCGTCGTGGCGGGTCCGCCAGGCGCTCGAGCGGCGGGGTGCGCACGGCCTCATCGACCCCTCGCGCAGGCGGCCGGACCTCTGGCACCTGGTGCTCTTCACCTGGAACCGGCCGGGCGCGCCCAGCGTTCGCGAGATCCCGGGCTGAGGGATGGGTCGGCCGGCCGGGGCGGCCGTCCCGCTCAGGCGGCCGGCAGCTCGCGGAGCCGCTGGCTGATGACGCCGGTGATGCCGTCGCCGCGCATGCTCACGCCGTAGAGCGCGTCGGCGATCTCCATCGTCCGCTTCTGGTGGGTGATGACGATGAGCTGGGAGGTGGACCGCAGCTGCTCGACCAGCGTGAGCAGCCGGCCCAGGTTGACGTCGTCCAGCGCCGCCTCGACCTCGTCGAGGACGTAGAACGGCGAGGGCCGGGCCCGGAAGATCGCCACGAGCAGCGCGACGGCGGTCAGGGACCGCTCGCCACCGGACAGCAGGGACAGCCGCTTGACCTTCTTGCCCGGCGGGCGCGCCTCGACCTCGATGCCGGTGGTGAGCATGCTGTCGGGCTCGGTGAGCACCAGCCGGCCCTGCCCGCCCGGGAACAGCGTGGCGAAGACGCCCTCGAACTCCCGGGCGACGTCGGCGAAGGCCGTGGCGAAGACGTCGTGGATCCGGTCGTCGACCTCGCGGACGACGGTGAGCAGGTCGCGGCGGGTGCTCTTGAGGTCCTCGAGCTGGGTGGCGAGGAACGTGTGCCGCTCCTCGAGCGCCGCGAACTCCTCGAGGGCGAGCGGGTTGACCTTGCCCAGGGTGGCGAGGTCGCGCTCGGCGCGGGCCGCACGACGCTCCTGCACCGCCCGGTCGTAGGGGCTGGGGGCCGGCGGTTCGTCGCCGGCGGCCTCCGCCGCGGCCTCCTCCGCCGGGGACGGCGGGACGGGGGCGACCGGCCCGTACTCGGCGACCAGCGTCGGCAGGTCGACGCCGTACTCCTCGGCGGCCCGGCCCTCGAGCGCCTCGATGCGCAGCCGCTGCTCGGCCCGTGCGACCTCGTCGCGATGCACCTCGTCGGTGAGCCGGTCCAGCTCGGCGGTCGCGGCACGCACCCGGCCGCGCACCTCGAGCAGCTCGGCCTCGGCGGCCGCCCGGCCGGTGGCCAGCGCGTCCCGCTCGGCCGCGGCCCGCGCCAGTGACCCGGTCAGGGCGACCAGCGCCCGCTCGGCGTCGGCACGGACCCGCTCGGCCACGGTCGCGCCGCGCCGGCGCGCGGCCCGGGCCTCGGCCGCGCGCTCGCGAGCGGCACGTTCCTGCCGGGCCTGGCGGCGCAGCGACTCGGCGCGGCCCTGGAGTGCCCGCGCGCGCTCCTCGGCGGTGCGCACCGCGAGCCGGGCCTCGGTCTCCCCCTGCCGGGCCGTCGCCACCTCGGCGCGCAGCCGGTCGCGCTGCTCGGTGGGCGGCTCCTCCTCGACCGGCGCCGCCTCCGCCTCGGCGAGCCGGGACTCCAGGCCGCCGAGCGCGAGCTGCGCCGCCTCCAGCGCGCCCTCGGCGCGGACCCGTGCGCTCTCGTGCCGGTCGGCCTCGGCGGCGGCCGATCGCGCAGCGGCACCCAGCTCGGCCAGCTCCGCTGCGACCTTCGACCGGCCGCGGTCGGCCGCCTGCCGGGCCGCCTGGGTCTGGTCCACCTCGGCGGAGCGGGCGCGCGCCGCGTCCCGCGCGGCCGCCAGCTCGTCGGCGAGACCGGCGGCGCGCTCGATCGCGGCGCGCAGCTCGCGCTCGGCGTCGTCGACGCGGGCCCGGACCTCCAGGTTGGACGGCGCGTCCCGCTGACCGCCCTGCGCCCAGTCGGCGCCGAGCAGGTCGCCGTCGGCGGTGACGGCGCGGATCCGCGGGTGGGTGCCGACCAGCTCGACCGCCGCGGCGAGGTCGGGGACGACGGCCACCCGCTCGAGGGTGCGGGCCAGCGCGGGCCGCAGGTCCTCCGGGACCTCCACCACGTCCAGCGCCCAGCGGGCACCGGCCGGCAGCTCCGGCCAGCCGTCCCGGGGCACGGGTGGGAGTCCTCCGGTGACGAGCAGCCCCGCGCGGCCTCCGTCGGTGGCGCCCAGGTGGGTCAGCGCGGCGGCGGCCTCGGCCACGCCTGCCACGACGACGGCGTCGGCCATCCCGCCCAGGGCGGCGGCCAGCGCCACCTCGTCGCCGGGGTGGACCGTGAGCCGCTCGGTGACGGGCCCGAGGACGCCGGGCAGCCCGGCACCCAGCACGGCGGCCGCACCGTCGGCCGGAGTGAGGCCGAGGGCCAGGGCGTCGCGACGGGCCTGCCAGGACGCGCGGTCGCGCTCGGCGGCGCGCTCGGCGGCGGTCAGCTCGGTGACCGCGGCGGCGGCGGCGGCGTGCGCGGCGACGGCGTCCTGGTGCGCGGTGACCAGGGCGACGTCGGAGTCCTCCTGCTCGGCCACCTCGGCGCGCCGGTCGGCCAGCCGGTCCGCGGCGGCCTCGGCGCGCTCGGTCGCCTCGGCCGCGGCCAGCGCCAGACGCTCGATCTCGGCCTGTCCCGCGGTGACCCGGGAGCGCGCGGCCGCGACCTCGCCGGAGAGCCGGGCCAGCCCCTCGCGGCGGTCGGCCAGCGCGCGGGCAGCGGCAACCCAGGCCGCCTCCGCCTCGGCGAGGGCCGACTCCAGCCGGCCGCGCTCGGCGACGACGCCGGCCAGCCGGCTCCGCTCGGCCTCCAGGCCGGCGGCCAGCTCGGCCTCGTTCGCGGCGACGCGATCGGCCTCGGCGTCCAGCTGGTCGGGGTCGCGTCCCGGCGTCGCGGCCGGGCCCGCGGCGGACAGGTGCCGGGACCGCTCGGCGGCCAGCGAGGCCACGCCGCGGAACCGCTCGGTCAGCGCGGAGAGCCGGTACCAGGTGTCCGAGGCCGCGGCGAGCCTCGGTGCGCTCTCCGCCAGGCCCGACTCCAGCTCGGCCTCGCGCCGGGAGACGACCGCCAGGGTCTGCTCGACCTCGGACCGGCGCGTGCGGGCGGCGTCCTCGTCCGCGACGTCCTTCTCGAGCGCGTCGCGCAGCTGCACGAGGTCGTCGGCGAGCAACCGGAGCCGGGCGTCGCGGAGGTCGGCCTGCACGCCGGCGGCCCGCCGGGCGACCTCGGCCTGCCTGCCCAGGGGCTTGAGCTGGCGGCGCAGCTCGGCGGTGAGGTCGGCCAGCCGGTCGAGGTTGGCCTGCATCCCGTCGAGCTTCCGGAGCGCCTTCTCCTTGCGCTTGCGGTGCTTCAGGACCCCGGCGGCCTCCTCGATGAAGGCGCGGCGGTCCTCGGGACGGCCGGACAGGACGGCGTCGAGCTGGCCCTGGCCGACGATGACGTGCATCTCGCGGCCGATGCCGGAGTCGCTGAGCAGCTCCTGCACGTCGAGCAGCCGCACCTTGTCACCGTTGATCTCGTACTCGCTCTCCCCGGAGCGGTACATGCGGCGGGTGATCGACACCTCGGTGTACGCGATGGGCAGCGCGCCGTCGGTGTTGTCGATGGTCAGCGTCACCTCGGCGCGGCCCAGCGCCGGTCGCCCGGCGGTGCCGGCGAAGATGACGTCCTCCATCTTGCCGCCGCGCAGGCTCTTGGCGCCCTGCTCGCCGAGGACCCAGGCGATGGCGTCCACGACGTTGGACTTGCCCGACCCGTTGGGTCCGACGACGGCGGTGATGCCGGGCTCCAGCCGGAGCGTCGTCGCGGACGCGAAGGACTTGAAGCCCTTGAGCGTCAGGCTGGAGAGGTGCACGGGACGGGGAGCTTACTGTCGCCGGCCGCCCGGCAGGGGCAGATCGTGACCGGTGGTGCGGGTGTGACGGGTCAGGCGAGTGCGGGCTCGCTCGAGCCGGTCAGCGAGAGCAGCTCGTGGGCGATCGCGGCGTCGCGCTGCGCGCGCAGCTCCTCCAGCTCCAGCTCCAGCCGCCGCACCTTCGCACGGAGGACGGCGTTCTCCTCGACCATGCGCAGCTGCGCGGGGGCGACGACGTGACCGAACAGGGCCTTGGCCATGGCTGGAACGGCCTTTCAGACAGCGAGAGGGTGAGCCGGCGCCCCGGACTCCGGTCGGCGCGGCTGTGGTAGTGCCAGGGTGACAGGCCCGCAGACGCAGGTCAACGGCGACGATGCTTGCTCACCGTGTCCGGGGGATGTCGTTTTCGTCACTCTGCGGTGAAGCTCAGGACCGGCGCGCCGAGGCCGACGACGCCCGAGGGCGCGGCTGGCAGACCGGGCAGCTGTAGCTGGAGCGGTTCATGAACGACTCGCGGCGGATCGGCGTCCCGCAGCGGGGACAAGGCCGGTCGAGCTGCCCGTAGACGGCGAGGAAGCGGGAGAAGTAGCCGCTCTGCCCGTTGACGTCGACGTAGAGCGAGTCGAAGGAGGTGCCGCCCTGGGCCAGCGCCTCCCCCAGAACGTCGCGGATCCCCTCGAGCAGGCCGGCGACCTGCGCGCGGGTGAGCTTGTCGGTGGGCCGGGCCCCGTGCAGCCGAGCCCGCCAGAGCGCCTCGTCGGCGTAGATGTTGCCGACGCCGCCGATCAGGGTCTGGTCGAGCAGGGCGCGCTTGACCTCGGTGCGCCGGCGGCGCAGCGCCGCGGAGAAGGCGTCCACGTCGAAGGCCTCGTCCAGCGGATCGATCGCGATGTGCGCCAGCCGCGGCGGCACGGACTCCCCGGCGCCCAGCTCCTCGACCGCGAGCCCGCCGAACGTGCGCTGGTCGACGAAGCGCAGCTCGCGGCCGCGGTCGGTGAAGGTGAAGCGGGCGCGCAGGTGGGTCTCGTCGGGCGCGGACGGCTTCTCGACCAGCAGCTGCCCGCTCATGCCCAGGTGGGCGACGAGCGCACGGCCGGTCGGGGCACCTCCGGGCTCGGCGACGGGCAGCCAGAGGTACTTGCCGCGTCGATGGGCGGCGGTCAGCGTCCGGCCGGTCAGCGCCTGGACGAAGGAGTCGGTGCCCTCGAGGTGACGGCGGATCGCGCGCGGGTGGTGCACCTGCACGGAGGCCACCGTGCGACCGGCGACCCACTGCTCCAGGCCCCGCCGTACGACCTCGACCTCGGGTAGTTCGGGCACGGGCGTCAGGCCTCGGTGGACAGCGCGCGCCAGGCCACCTCGGCGGCCTCCTGCTCGGCCGCCTTCTTGGTGCGGCCCTGACCCCGGCCGCGCACCGTGCCGGCCAGCAGGACGGCGGCGGTGAAGGTCTTCGCGTGGTCGGGACCCTCGTCCTGGGTCTCGTAGCTCGGGGCGCCCAGACCGAGCGCCGCGCCGAGCTCCTGGAGGCTGGTCTTCCAGTCCAGGCCGGCGCCGCGGGTCGCGGACTCGACGAGCAGCGGGTCGAACAGCCGGTGCACGAGTGCCGAGGCGGTGTCCAGCCCGCAGCCGAGGTGCACCGCACCGATCAGCGCCTCGACCGCGTCGGCGAGGATCGAGTCCTTCTCGCGGCCCCCGGTGGTCTCCTCGCCACGGCCGAGCAGCAGGTGCGGTCCGACACCGCCGTCCCCGAGCCGCCGGGCGACGCCGGCCAGCGAGGTCATGTTCACGACCGAGGCGCGCAGCTTGGCCAGCTGCCCCTCGGGCAGGTCCGGCTGGCTGCGGTACAGCTCGTCGGTCACGACGAGGCCGAGCACCGAGTCGCCGAGGAACTCGAGGCGCTCGTTGGTCGGCAGACCGCCGTTCTCGTACGCGAACGACCGGTGGGTCAGGGCCAGGTCGAGCAGCCCGTCGGGCAGCTCGACACCGAGGGCGGACCGCGCCCACGCGGCGGCGCGCGCGGCGTGCTCCGGACCGCCCGGGGGACGGCCGGCGGTGCTCCCCTGCTCGGGGTGCGTCACAGCGGCCGCCCTCCCACCGGCGATGCGGTCGTCGATCAGACCGACAGGACCTGGCGGCCGGAGTGCTGACCGCAGTTCGGGCAGGCGATGTGCGGCGGCTTGAGCTCACCGCAGGCGCGGTTGGGGCACGGCGCGAGCGTGGGGGCGACGGCCTTCCACTGCGAGCGGCGCATGCGGGTGTTGGCGCGGGACATCTTCCGCTTCGGGACGGCCATCAGTTCTCCTTGGTGGTGTCGTCACCGGGGGTGCCCGGTGAGGAGGCGAATCGTTCGGCGAGGCCGGCCCAGCGCGGGTCGGTGATCTCGTGGGCGTGGTCGGCGGGCAGATCGTCGAGCCGCTGCCCGCAGTCGACGCACAGCCCGGCGCAGTCCTCGGTGCACACCGGCGAGAGCGGCAGGCTGAGGACGACGGTGTCGCGGGCCAGGGGCTCGAGGTCGAGGAAGTCGCCGTCGACGAGGCGGACCTCGTCCTCCTCGCTGGTCGCCTCGGTGGTGCTGCCCTCGTAGGCGTAGAGCTCCTGGACGTCGAGGGTGAGCGTGTCCTCGATCGGCTCGAGGCAGCGGGCGCAGGAACCGACGAGCGGCACCTGGATCTCCCCGGAGACCAGCACGCCCTCCATCACCGACTCCAGTCGCAGCCGCAGGTGCACGTCGGCGCCGGCCGGCACGCCGATGAGCTCGACCTTCCACTCCTCGGGAGCGGGCGCCGTGCGCTCGAGCTCCTGCATCGCGCCCGCACGCCGACCGAGTTCCCGGAGGTCGATCCGCCAGGGGTTGGCGGAGGGACGCCGGCCCGAGGTGCGGGCGGCGTCGCGGCGGGGCGCAGGAGCGGCAGGCATGTCAGTACTCGCGGTAGGTAGTGGGGAGGAGCCCGACCCGGGGCGGAACCACCGGAACTCGAACCGAGACGCCAGCCTACCCGACCGGCAGAGGGCGACCGCTCCCGGCGAGGGAGATCACTCGCGGAGGGTCGAGCGGGCCTTCTCGACCGAGCGCAGCATCCGCTCGAGCGTCGTGCCGAAGTCGGCCAGCCGGGTGTCGACGTACTCGTCCACCTCGGCGCGCATGCGGGCGGCCTCAGTGTGTGCCTGGGCGCCGAGCTCGTCGGCCCGGTCGACCGCGGTGCGGTAGACCTCGGTCTCGGTGATGAGCCGCTCGTGCTCGCCCTGCGCCTCGGCGATCATCGCCTCCCGGCGACGGCGTCCGTCGGCGATGAGCGCCTCCGCCTCGCCCTCCGCCTCGACGATCAGCTGCTCGGCGTCGGCCTGCGCCTGGGCGAGCAGCTCGTCGCGCTGACGGCGGGCGGTGCCCAGCAGCTCGTCGCGCTGCCGCCGGCCGGCCTCCAGCAGCCGCTCGGCCTCCTCGCGGGTCTGGGTGGTCAGCCGCTCGGCCTCGGCCTGGGCCTGCTGGAGGATCTCGGTGCGCTGCTCGACGATGGCGCCGGCGGCCTGGACGTCCTCGGGCAGGGACTCGCGCAGGTCGTCGAGCAGGTCGAGGACGTGGTCGCGCGGGATCATGCAGGAGCTCGACATCGGGACGCTGCGGGCGTTCTCGATGACGGTGGTGAGCTCGTCGACGGTCTCGTAGAGCCGGTAGACGACCTCGGTGGTGTTCATGCGCCCGGGGCGCGTCACGACGACCCCTCGCCGCGGGCCCGCGCGCGCAGCCGGTCGTCGACGACCTTCGGCACCAGCCGCGAGACGTCCCCGCCGAAGGTGGCGATCTGCTTGACCAGGCTCGACGAGAGGTGGCCGACCTGCGGCGCCGTCGGGACGAACAGCGTCTCGATCGCGGCCAGCTCGCGGTTCATCTGGGCCATCTGCAGCTCGTACTCGAAGTCGCTGACCGCGCGCAGGCCCTTGACGATCACCGGGATGTCGTGGGCACCGCAGTAGTCGACGAGCAACCCCTGGAAGCTGTCCACGCGGACGTTGGTCAGGTGGCCGACGGCCTCGCGGAGGAGTTCCATGCGCTCCTCGACCGGGAAGAACCCCGCCTTGCCCGGGTTCACCAGCACCGCCACGACCAGTTCGTCGTACAGCGCGGCGGCGCGGTTGATGACGTCGACGTGGCCGTTGGTGACCGGGTCGAACGATCCGGGGCACACGGCGCGTCTCACGACAGCCGACCGTACCGGAGCAGGGCCTCCCCGTAGCGCCGATCCCGCACTCCGGTCAGGGGTGTCGGCCATTCCCAGGGCTCGTCACGGCGGCCGCGCTCGACGACCAGGACCGCGTCGGGAGCCAGCCAGCCGCCCGAGACGAGCGATCCCAGGACGGCGAGCACCTCCTCGCCCGGGGTCGCGTACGGCGGATCGGCGAGGACGAGGTCGTAGCGCTCCGGCGGCGGGCCGGCGACGACGGTGGGCACCGAACCCGCCTGCACGCGTCCGCCGGGCAGCCCGACGGTGGCCAGGTTCGCCCGCAGCACCGGCAGGACCCCGCCGCCGTTCTCCACGAACAGCACCGACCGTGCACCGCGGCTGAGCGCCTCGAGCCCGAGCGCGCCCGAGCCGGCGTAGAGGTCCAGGACGGCGGCCCCCTCCAGCTCCAGCATCGAGCCGAGGCTATTGAACAGTGCTCCCCGGGCCTTGTCGCCGGTCGGCCGCACCCCTGTGCGCGGAACGGCCAGCCTCCTGCCCCCGGCGACCCCGGCGATCAGCCTGGTCATGCCTTCTCCAGCCATCCGGCGCGCTCGTCGGTGGCCAGCGCGGCGACCTCGGCGGCGAGCCCGGGGTGGTCGGCCAGGCCGCGGTCGGTGGAGAGCAGGGCGGTGGCCTCGGTGCGGGCGGTGGCGATGAGCTCCTCGTCCTCCAGCAGCGAGAGCAGCCGGATGCCCGAGCGCCGGCCCGACTGGGCGGCCCCCAGCACGTCGCCCTCCCGGCGGGTCTCCAGGTCCAGCCGCGCCAGCTCGAAGCCGTCGGAGGTGGCGGCGACGGCGGCCAGCCGCTGCCCCGTCGGGGAGGAGGTCGGCGCCTCGGTGACCAGCAGACAGAGGCCCGGGTGCGCACCCCGGGCGACGCGGCCGCGCAGCTGGTGCAGCTGGCTGACCCCGAACCGGTCGGCGTCCATGACCACCATGACGGTGGCGTTGGGCACGTCGACCCCGACCTCGACGACGGTGGTGGCCACCAGCACCTGGGTCTCACCGGCGGCGAAGGCGCGCATGCTGGCGTCCTTCTCCTCCGGGGTCATCCGGCCGTGCAGGACGTCCAGCCGCAGCCCGGCCAGCGGACCGCTGCGGAGCAGCTCGGCGACGTCCAGGACGGCCAGCGGCGGACGGCGGTCGGTGCGCGCGCCCTCGTCGTCGGCCGGTGCGCCGTCGGCGTCCTCGGGCTCGTCCTCGCCGGGGACGTCGCCGATGCGGGGGCAGACGACGTAGGCCTGGCGCCCGGCGGCGACCTCCTCGCGCAGCCGCGCCCACGCGCGGTCGACCCAGCCGGGCTTCTCCACCGCCGGCACGACGGAGCTGGAGACGCCGCCGCGGCCGCTGGGCAGCTGCCGCAGGGTGGAGATCTCCAGGTCGCCGTAGACGGTCATCGCGACGGTGCGCGGGATGGGGGTGGCGGTCATGACCAGCACGTGCGGCGGCCGGCTGCCCTTGGCGCGCAGGGCGTCGCGCTGCTCGACGCCGAAGCGGTGCTGCTCGTCGACGACGACCAGGCCGAGGTCGGCGAACTCCACGGTCTCCTGCAGCAGCGCGTGCGTACCGATCACGATGCCGGCGCTGCCGTCGGCGACCTCGGCCAGCGCCTGCCGCTTCGCCGCCGCCTTGAGCGAACCGGTGAGCAGGGTGACCCGGGTGCCGGCGGGGTCGCCGTCCAGCTCGCCGGCCCGGCCCAGCGGCCCGAGGAGCTGGCGGATGCCGCGGGCGTGCTGGGCGGCGAGCACCTCGGTGGGGGCGAGCAGCGCGGCCTGGCCGCCGGCGTCGACCACCTGGGCCATCGCCCGCAGCGCCACCACCGTCTTGCCGGAGCCGACCTCGCCCTGCAGCAGCCGGTGCATCGGCTGGTCCCGGTCCAGCTCGGCGGCGAGCTCTTCCCCCACCTCCCGCTGGCCCTCGGTGAGGGCGAAGGGCAGGGCGGCGTCGACAGCGTCGAGCAGGCCGCCGGCATCGCGCGGCCGCGCGATGCCGGGCTCGAGAGCGGCCGCGCGGCGGCGGGCGGCGAGGGTGAGCTGGAGGACCAGCGCCTCGTCCCACTTGAGCCGGGACGCCGCGCGCTCGACGTCGTCGGTCGTGGTGGGCCGGTGGATGTCCAGCAGGGCGTCGGGCAGCGGGAGCAGCCCGTGGCGGGACCGGACCTCCTCGGGCAGCGGGTCCTCGACCAGCTCCCCCAGCCCACCGGAGGCACCCAGCAGCAGCTTCACCGACTTCTGGATCACCCAGCTGGAGACGTCCTTGCTCGCCGGGTAGATCGGCACCAGGGCCCGCGCCCAGTCGTCCTCGTCGTCGGCCCCGTCCAGCAGGTGCATGTCGGGGTGGGCGAACTGCTTCTCCCCGCGCCACTCCCCCACGGTGCCGGCGAACATCCCCCACGCTCCGGGCTTGAGCTGCGCGTGCCGGTGGTTGAAGAACACCAGCTTCATGCGCCCGCTGCCGTCACCGACCACCACCTCGGTGAGCGAACCCCGCCGGTTGCGCATCGGCCGGGTGGTCACGCTCCGGACCTGGGCCAGCACGGTCACCCGGTCGCCCACCTGGACGTCGGCGAGGTCGGCCTGCTCGCCGCGGCTGGCGTAGCGGCGCGGGTAGTGCCGGAGCAGGTCGCTCACCGTCTCCAGGCCCAGCTGCTCGCTCATGCCGGTGGCCGTCTTGGGACCCAGCACGCGGGCGAGCGGCGTCCGCATGGTCACGGCCACGTCAGGCTCGCCGGCTCACTCGACGCCCACCTGCAGGGGGATCGCTGCGGGTCCACCGCCGTAGCGCACCACCTCGATCGTGGGGTGCCGCGAGGCGAGGTGGCCGCACACGGCGTCGCCGAGCCCCTCGTCCGGGCCGACGAGCAGCGTGGCCATCTCCCCGCCGGCGGAGAGCAGGCGGTCGAGCAGGTCGCGGGCCACGTCGGCGAGGTCCTGGCCGATGACGACCACGTCGCCCTCGGCCGACCCCAGGACGTCCCCCGGCTGGCAGCGGCCGGCCGAGGTGAGCGCCTCCTGCTCGGCGAGGGTGACCTCGGCCCAGCGGGTGGCCGCGGCGGCCTCCGCCATGGCGATGACGTCGTCCCCGAAGCGCCGGCCGGGATCGCCGACGGCGCAGGCGGCCAGCCCCTGGACCGGTGAGCGGGTCGGGACGACGCCGACCTCGCGGCCCAGCTCCCGGGCCCGGGCGGCGGCGCGCGCGGCGACCGGCAGCAGGTCGCCGTCGTTGGGCAGCACGGCCACCTCGTGGGCGGCGGAACCGATGATCTCGTCGAGGACGTCGTCCTCGGTCACGCCGTCGGGGCCGCAGGTGACCACCCGGACGCCCGCGGCGCCGAACAGCTCCGCCAGCCCGTCGCTGGACACGACGGCGACCAGCGCCCGCGTGCCGGCCTCCGGCGCGGGCGGGAGGACGGGCGCGAGCGGCGAGACCGAGATCCGGTAGGGGCGCCCGGCCTCGATGCCGGCCTCGATCGCCGCTCCGACGTCGGAGACGTGCACGTGCACGTTCCACTCCCGCCCCGTGGGTGTGTCGACGCCGACGACGACGAGGCTGTCCCCCAGCCCGGCGAGGCGGGCGTGCAACCGGGCGACGGAGTCCTCGTCGGCGTCGGCGAGGAGGTACTGGACCTCGCTGCCGGGCCCGGGCGGGGGCTGGTGCGGGAGGTGCCGGGGGTCGGGGCGGTGGGCGTGCAGGTGACCGGTTTCGCGACGGGTGGCCAGCGGCGGGCGGGCCGGCTCGACCCCGGTCACCGTGGTGACCAGGGCGTCGAGCACCAGGCACAGCCCGGCACCACCGGCGTCGACCACGCCGGCGTCCCGCAGCGCCGCCAGCTGACCGGGGGTGCGGTCGAGTGCCACCCGTGCGCCGTCGGCGGCTCCGGTGACGACGTCGGCCAGCGTGTCGCGGCCCGCCCCGACCTGCGCCACCGCCGCCTCGGCCGCGCCCCGGGCGACGCTGAGGAACGTGCCCTCCTCCGGGTCGGCCACGGCGGTGTAGGCGGTGTCGGCGGCCTTCTGCAACGCCGCGGCGAGCGCCGGACCGTCGGCCGGGGGCTGGCCGGCGAGCTGGTCGGCGAGGCCGCGCAGCAGCTGGGCGAGGATCGTGCCGGAGTTGCCGCGGGCACCCAGCACCGCGCCCCGGGAGAGCACCGACCACGAGGGCTCGGTGGTGCGGTCGCCCTCCCGCTCGAGGGCGGCGAGCGCCGCCTGGGCGGTGAGCAGCAGGTTGGTGCCGGTGTCCCCGTCGGGCACGGGGAAGACGTTCATCTCGTCGAGGCGGCCGCGGGCTCCGGACAGCGCGTCGACCGCGGTGCGGCACCATCGACCGACCGCGGCCTCGTCCAGGGCCTCCAGCACGGCCGGAGGGTACCCGTGGAGCACGACAGCGCCGGTGGCCACGACCCCGGGTGGGGGCAGTGGCGGCACGCCGTCCCGGGAGCGGTTAGACTCCTGGACGGTCTTGTTGCGGGTGCTTCCTTGCCCCGCCGTCTGTGAACGATTTCTTTCTGGGAGTGATCCACCGTGGCTGCCGTGTGCGATGTCTGTGGCAAGGGCCCCGGTTTCGGTATGTCGGTGTCTCACTCGCACCGCCGCACGCCGCGCCGTTGGAACCCGAACATCCAGTCCGTGCGGGCGCTGATCGCCCCCGGCAACCGCCGGCGCATCAACGCCTGCACCTCGTGCATCCGCGCGGGCAAGGTCGTGCGCGCCTGACGCAGGGCGCACGCGACACCTGAACATCGCGGCGAACCCCGGAGGTCCTCGGACCTCCGGGGTTCGTCGTGCGTGCCCGGTCCGAGCTCAGTCCGCGCCGATCCCCCGGCTCCGGGCCGCCGTCACGACGAGGTCGACGACGGTGTCCACCGACAGGGCCGTGCTGTCGATCACCAGGTGGTAGTGCTTGGGCGAGGACGCGTCGACCCGGTAGAAGTGCCGGACGTAGGCCTCGCGGGCGCGGTCGTTGGCGTCCATCTCGCGGCGGATCTCCTCGGCTGAGCGGCCGTAGCGCGCCACGGCGACCTGCAGGCGCCGTTGCCGCGGCCCCCCGAGGCGCACGTGCAGCACGTCGGGCCGCTCGCCCAGCACCATCGCCGCCGCCCGGCCGAGCACCACGCCACCGACGCCGGCCGGCGAGGCGATCTCGGTGAGCACCCGCTCGGTCTGCTCGCGGAACGCACGGGCGTCGGGTATGCCCGGGCCCGGCATGACGCCGCCGACGGTGTCGGGCATGGTGCCCAGGCCCGCCACCAGCCGCCACAGCCCCCCGACGACGGTCTCGTCGTTGGCCTCGGCCTCCTCGACCGGCACCCCCAGCCGGCCGGCGACCTGCGCCGGGATCATCCGGTCGTGGAACGGCAGGTGCAGGTGCTCGGCGACGGCCGGCGCGATCTCCGGACCACCCGCCCCGTAGGCAGCCGACAGCGTCACGACGCCCATGAGTTCCCCTTCGTCCCGCCGGTGACTTCGTCGCGCTGCTCGAGCTCCCTGCCCAGGAACACCGCGTCCGGCGCACATGCGTACACCCCGTAGCCCCGTACCGGCCGGTAGCCCAGCCGGTCGTAGAGAGCCAGCGCCTCGGGCTGCTCCTGCCCGGTGTTGAGCACGACGGAGCGGTGCCCGGCCCGGGCGGCGCTGTCCTCCAGCGCGGCCATGAGCCGCCGCGCCAGCCCCCGGCGCCGGAAGGGCGGCTCGACGTAGACCCGCTTGATCTCCACGTCGCCCGAGGGCAGGACCCGCCATGCGCCGCACCCGGCGGGCACCCCGTCCACCTCGGCGACGAGGAACAGGCCCGCCGGCGGCGCGAAGTCGGCGGGCGCCACGACGGCCTCGTCCCGCCCGCCGTAGCGCTGCACGTACTCCTGCTGGACCTGCTCGACCAGGTACCGGGCGACCGGGTCGTCGTAGGGCACCGCGCGCAGCCGCAGCGTCGCGCCGTCGGGCAGCGGCTCAGCCGAAGTGCGCATGTCCGGTCCCCTCCGCGCCGACCGCTCGGACCACCGCCTCGGCGGGCACCCCGTCCACGTGCACGCCGGCCGCCGTCCCCGCTGGGCGCACGACGCCGATCGCGGTCCACCCCGCGGGCAGCGGGGCACCGGCCGGGAACGTCGCCACGAGGGCATGGTCCTCACCACCGGTGAGCACCCACGCCAGCGGGTCGGTGCCCAGCGCCGCGCCCACCTGCTGCAGCGGGCCGTCCGGGACCAGGCAGGCCTCGACGAGCGCGGCCCGGTCCAGGTCGAGGACCACGTCGCTCGCGGTCGCGATGTGCCCGGTGTCGGCCAGCAGGCCGTCGCTCACGTCGCACATGGCGGTCGCCCCGGCCTCGGCCGCCGCCGGGCCGGCCGCGTAGGGCGGCGAGGGGCGGCGGTGGGCGGCGACGGCGGCCAGCGGGCTGCTGAAGCCGCGGCGGAGCACCGCCAGGCCGCACGCCGACCAGCCCAGTCGGCCGGCGAGCGCGACGACGTCACCCGGCCGTGCCCCCGACCGCAGCACCGGCCGGCGCCCGCCCAGGTCGCCCAGCGCCGTCACCGACAGGACGACGGCGTCGCTGCCGGGCGCGGCCGCCACCGTGTCGCCGCCCACGACGGCGGCACCGAGCGGCGCGCACTCCTCGGCCAGACCCGTCGCGACGCCCTCGAGCCAGCTCGTGGGCGTGTCGGGCGGGCACGCCAGGCCCACCAGCAGCGCGGTCGTCGTGGCTCCCATCGCGGCGACGTCGGCCAGGTTCGCCGCCGCCGCCTTGTGCCCGACGTCCTCGGGCGACGACCAGTCGCGCCGGAAGTGGCGGCCCTCGACCAGCACGTCGGTGGTCGCGACGACGCGGCCGTCGGGCGCGGCCAGCACCGCGGCGTCGTCGCCCGGCCCGACCTCGGTGACGGTCGCCGCGCCACCCCGGGCCACGACGCGGGCGATGACGCCGAACTCGCCCACCGCGCGGACGCTGTCGGCCTGGTCCGGGCGCGGCACGAGGGGGCGGGGCCGAGTCACGAGGTGCCTCCGGTCACTGGGGTAGGTTGCCGAACTGTCCGCCACCCGGCGGGGACGACGTATCGGCCGAGTTGCCGGAGGAAGGATCTCCCGTGGTCCACGCCTACATCCTCATCCAGACCGAGGTCGGCAAGGCCGCCCAGGTCGCCGCCACGATCAGCGAGATCAGCGGCGTGACCCGGGCGGAGGACGTCACCGGCCCCTACGACGTCATCGTCCGCGCCGAGGCCGAGACCGTCGACGACCTGGGCCGCCTCGTGGTCGCCCGCGTGCAGTCGGTCGACGGCATCACGCGCACGCTGACCTGCCCCGTCGTCAACATCTGACGGCCGTCCGACCTCACCGGCCCCACCCCTGCGAGCGCTGACACCCTGACCGAGCACCCGTCCCCGCCGGACCGCCCCGCCGACCCGCTGCGGCGCGTCGCGCTGATCGCGACCGCCGTCCTGGTCCCGGTGGTGGTGGCGCTGGTGATCCTGGCCAACGTGCTCGGCGGGGACACCGAGGACGACGACGCCGGAGCGCGGGGCCCCGCCGAGATCGAGGGCACGGCCGCGCCGGAGCGCGCCGACCTCCCCCCGCTGCCGGTGGAGGTCCCGCCGGTGAGCCCCGAGGCCGGCGAGTTCTGCCCGGCCGTCATGGCCACCCTGCCCCTGGAGCTGGCCGGTGAGCAGTCGCGGCCGGTCGACTCCGACTCGCTGTTCGCCTACGCGTGGGGCGAGCCGCCGGTCGTCCTCGTCTGCGGGGTCGACCGGCCGGCCGGCTGGGTCGTGGGGGCGTCGGCGATCCAGATCAACGGCGTCCAGTGGCACGTCGACACCAGCGATCCCGACACCACGGTCTGGACCACCGTCGACCGGCCGGTGTACGTGGAGGTCAGCCTGCCGGCCGGTGTCGACAGCGCCCCCGTGACCGCGCTGACCACCGCGCTGGCGGAGGCGCTGCCCTACCAGGAGCCCGTGCCCGGCGAGTGAGCCGGTGGCGAGCCCGGTCACCCGGCGGGCAGCCGGTCCAGCTGGTCGGCCACGACCGCGCTGACCTCCTCGTTCGCGGCGTCGAGCGAGTCGGCGACGGCGCTGACCGAGACGCTGAACGGCCCGCGCGTGCACCACGCGAAGGCGGCGGGGCCGTGCAGCTCCTCCCCGGGACCGGGCTCGTCGACGACCAGGCGCCGGCAGCCCTCGGGCAGGCCCGGTGACCCCTCGCTGAGCAGACCGCCGTAGTGCTCGGCCTCGTTGCGCGCCAGGTCCTCGGCGTAGGCGAGGGCACCCTCGGCGTGCTCGAAGTGGTCGACGAAGACCCCGGTCTGCGACCCCTCCCCCGTTCCGGTGCCCCAGAACCGCTCCCAGCCGTAGCGGTAGCCGTAGTTCTCGAGGACCGCTCGCTCGCGCGCCGGGTCGTCGGAGTAGCCGGCCACGTCCTCCACCCGCTTGGCGCCCGCCGGCGGCTCGATCGCCGCGTCCGGCAGCCGTGGCAGGCCCGAGGGCACCTCGTCGACGACCAGCCGCTCGAGCTCCTCCGGGCTGGCCGGCCCGGACGGGGACGGTGCGGCGGCGACCGCGCCCTCGCCCTCCCGCCCGCAGCCGGACGCAGCGGTCAGGACGGGGACGAGCAGGAGCAGGACGGCGACCCGCTGCGCGCGGGAGCACCGTCCGGAGTTCACCGTGGTGCCAGAGCGCCGGTCACGAGCCGGTCGACCAGCTCGGCGAAGTCGACGCCGGTGGCGGCCCACATGCGGGCGAACATCGAGATCGGGGTGAACCCCGGCATGGTGTTCACCTCGTTGATGACCAGCCGGTCGCGCCCGTCGGGATCGGTGCCGAGGAAGAAGTCGACCCGCGCCAGGCCGCGGCAGTCCAGGGCCAGGTAGGCCCGGCGCGCGGCGGCCTGCACCGCCGCGGTCCGCTCGGGCGTGAGGTCGGCGGGGATGTCGAACTCGGCGGCGTCGTCGAGGTACTTGGCGGCGAAGTCGTACCAGTCGACGTCCTCGTGCAGCCGGATCTCGGCCGGCAGGCTGGCCTCGGGCAGGCCGGTGCCCCGCGCCGCGAGCACGCCGCACTCGATCTCGCGGCCGGGGACGGCGGCCTCGACGATCACCTTGGCGTCGTGGGCGGCGGCCTCGGCGACCGCGGCGGGGAACTGCGCCCAGTCGGTGACCCGGGTGATGCCGATGCTGGAGCCGGCGCGGGCGGGCTTGACGAACACCGGCAGGCCGAGCCGGTCGCGGTCGGCCTCGTCCAGCACCGCCGGATCGGCGCAGAGCGCGCCGTGCGCGTCGCGCAGGACGACGTGCTCGCCCTGCGGCAGGCCGGCGGCGGCCAGGAGCTTCTTGGTGAACTCCTTGTCCATGGAGGCGGCGGAGGCGAACACCCCCGAGCCCACGTAGGGCAGCCCGGTCATCTCCAGCAGGCCCTGGATCGTGCCGTCCTCGCCGTAGGCCCCGTGCAGCACGGGGAAGACGACGTCGACCTCGGTGAGCGCCCGGCCGACCGCCTCCCCGGGCTCCAGCACGGCCAGCCCGCGTCCGTCGGGGTCGCCGACCAGGGAGACCGCCGTGCCGCCGGAGACCTCGGGGAGCGCGCCGTCGGTGATCGCCAGCTGCTGGTCGGGACCGGTCAGGACCCAGCGGCCGTCCCGGGCGATGCCGACCGGCACCACCTCGTAGCGCTCGGGGTCCAGGGCCGCCATCACGCTCCCGGCCGAGACGCAGGAGATGGCGTGCTCGGCGCTGCGGCCCCCGAACACGACTGCGACCCGCACCTTGCTCCCCTGCCCGCTCATCGGGACGACCCTAGCTGCCGGTGCCCGGGCCCTGCGCTGTCCGGGCCGGACCGCTCCGGGTGTGGCAGCCTCGACTGATGCACGATCCCGCCCCTCCCCTCCCGGCGGCCGGGTCGCCGGCCGCGGGCGCCCTGGCGCCCTCCGTCTCGCGCGGGTTCCGGCTCGCCGGCTGGGTCGTGCACCTGTACACGGCGTCCGGCGCGGTCCTGGGCCTGCTCACCGTCCTGGCGGCCATCGAGGGCGAGATCCAGACCGCCCTGTGGTTGGTGCTGCTCACGCTGTTCGTCGACGGCACCGACGGGATGCTGGCCCGCCGCGTGCGGGTCAAGGAGACGATCCCCTGGTTCGACGGCGCCCTGCTCGACAACATCGTCGACTACCTGACCTTCACCTTCGTGGCGGTCGTGCTGCTCTGGGCCGACGACCGGCTGCCCGACGGCGCGGTCGGCTGGGTGGTGGCCGCGCTGCCCCTGCTGGCCTCCTGCTACCAGTTCTGCCGGGTCGACGCGAAGACCGAGGACCACTACTTCCTGGGCTTCCCGAGCTACTGGAACATCGTCGCGCTGTACGCGATCGTCCTGGACTTCGGCACCACGGCGGTCGCCGTCACGCTCGTGGTCCTGACGGCGCTGGTGTTCGTGCCGATCAAGTACGTGTACCCCTCGCGCACCCCGCTGCTGCGCGGTCTGAACATGGCACTGGCCACCGTCTGGCTGGTCTCGGTCGCCGTGCTGGTCCTGCAGTACCCCGACCCGCACCCGCTGGCCGTGGTGATGAGCCTGGCCTACCCCGTCTACTACACCTGCGTGAGCGTGTGGCTGACGGTGGCCGGCAGCCGCCGGTCAGTCGAGAGCGGACAGCCCGCGGCCTAGGTCCTCGACCAGGTCGGCGGTGTCCTCGATGCCGCACGACAGCCGGACGAACCCGGGCCCGACGGCGTCGCCGCCCCACTGGGCCCGGCGGTCGATGGTGCTGTGCACCCCGCCGAAGCTGGTCGCCGCGTCCCACAGGCGGGTGGCGCCCAGCAGCCGGAGGACCGCGGGCTCGTCGGCGAGCTCGCAGGACAGCACGCCGTTCGGCCGCAGCATCTGCCGTGCGGCCAGGGCGAAGGAGGGATCGCCTGCCCGCCAGGGCCAGCGCAGCCCGGTGACCGCCGGCGAGGAGGCCAGCAGGTCCGCGACGGCCGCGGCGTTCTCCGCCTGTCGGGCCAGCCGCAGGTCCAGGGTGCTCATCGACCGGTGCCCGAGCCACGCCTCGAACGGCCCGGGGGTGCTGCCGGTGCGGTCGCGGAAGCCCTTGAGCCGCGCGTGCAGCTCGTCGTCGGCGGTGCTGACGTGGCCCAGGAGGACGTCGCTGTGGCCGGTCAGCGCCTTGGTGTCGCTGCCGACGGTGAGGTGCGCGCCGAGGGCCAGCGGCCGCTGGCCCAGCGGCGTCGCGGTGGTGTTGTCGACGGCGACCAGCGCACCCGCCGCCCGTGCGGCGCGGGCGACCGCGGCGATGTCGCAGACGTCGAGCTGGGGGTTGCTCGGCGTCTCCAGGAGCACCATGCGGACGCCCTCGAGCCCGCCCTCGGCGGCGAACCGCTCGACGTCCGGCGTGGCCACCTGGGTGACCTCGATGCCGAAGCGGGTCAGCTCCTGGGCTCCCAGCAGCCGGGTCGCGTAGTAGCCGTCCGAGGGCAGGACCACGCGGTCGCCGCTGCCGGCACAGGCCAGCACGGCGGCGGTGAGCGCCGCCATGCCGGTGGCGAAGGACAGGCACCGGCCGCCGTCGAGCTCGCCGACGGCGGCCTCGAAGTCGCGCAGGGTGGGCTGCTCGGTCCGGGCGTAGGCGTCGGCGCCTCCCGCCCGCGGCGGCAGGTCGCCGAGGTGGAACGGCGCGGCGAACACCGGCGAGGGCCGCAGCGGCGCACCCGGCACGGCGGGCTGCTCCCCCGCGCGCACCGACCGCGTGCCGTCTCCCCAGTTCATTCCGGCTTCGCCTCGCGCGACATGATCTCCTTCACCATCCGCGCCGGTGACTCGCCCTCGTGGCAGACCCGGACGATCGCCTCGGTGATCGGGACGTCGACGCCGTGCGCGCGGGCCAGGTCGAGCACCGACCGGCAGCTCTTCACGCCCTCCGCGGTCTGCCGGGTGCTCTCCTGCACCTCCTGCACGCTCATCCCGCGGCCGAGCTTCTCGCCGAAGGTCCGGTTGCGCGACAGCGGCGAGCTGCAGGTGGCGACCAGGTCCCCGAGGCCCGCGAGACCGGCGAAGGTGGTCAGCTCCGCGCCCAGCTCCAGGCCCAGGCGGGCGGTCTCGGCCAGGCCCCGGGTGATCAGCGAGGCCCGGGTGTTGTCGCCGAAGCCGAGGCCCTCCGCGATGCCGCAGGCCAGGGCGATGACGTTCTTCAGCGCCCCGCCCAGCTCGCAGCCCACCAGGTCGGCGTTCGTGTAGGGCCGGAAGTACCGGGTGTGGCAGGCGACCTGCAGCGCCGCGGCCCGGTCGAGGTCGGTGCAGGCGATGACCGTGGCAGCGGGCTGCTCCTCGGCGATCTCGCGCGCCAGGTTCGGCCCGGAGAGCGCGGCCACGCGGTCGGGGCCGGCACCGGTCACCTCGCAGATCACCTCGCTCATCCGCTTCGTCGTCCCGAGCTCGATGCCCTTCATCAGGCTGAGCAGGGTGGCGTCGGCCGGCAGGAGCGGCGACCACGCGGTGAGGTTCTCCCGCAGTGACTGCGAGGGGACCGCCAGCACGACCACGTCGGCGTCGGCCAGCGCCTCCGCGGCGTCGGCGGTCGCCCGCACGGCCGACGGCAGCCGGATGCCCGGCAGGTAGTCGCGGTTCTCGCCGTCCGCGGTGATGGCCTGCACCAGCTCGGGACGGCGTGCGTGCAGGGCGACGTCGCACCCGGCGTCGGCGAGGACCTTGGCGAACGTCGTGCCCCAGGAGCCGGCGCCCAGGACGGCGGCGCGCTTCACGCCGCACCTCCGGGCAGGTCACCGGGGAGCTCCCGCCGCGGGCGCGGGTGGAACACCGCCGGAGCCGGTTCCCCGCGCAGTTCGGCCAGCTGGTCGCGCACGCGGCCCATCATCAGATCGGTGGTCTCCTTCAGCAGCTGCGCGGTGAGCGGTTGCCCGGCCCGCAGCTGGGCGCGGACCTCGGACAGGTCGATCGGCTCGCCGACGAGGTAGTCGGTGGGTGTGCGCAGCCGCAGGTGCAGCTTCTTGGCGTGGTAGTCGTGCAGGCGCTGCGGGCCCCACTGGGCGACGGGCAGCACGACGGCGTCGGTGGTCAGCGCCAGCCGCGCCACCCCCGTGCGCGCCTCCATCGGCCACCAGTTCGGATCGCGGGTGACCGAGCCCTCGGGGTAGATGATCACGACGTTGCCCGCGGCGAGGTCGGCCTGGGCGGCGGCGAGCGCGCCCTGCGCCTCGGACGAGTACCGGGCGACCGGGATCTGCCCGGCCGAGCGCAGGATCGCGCCGGCCAGACCCTTGAACACCGCCTCCTTGGCCAGGAAGTGCGGCATCCGGCCGTGGTCGAAGACCAGCCGGGCGCAGGCCAGCGGGTCGAGGATCGAGACGTGGTTGGCCACGAGCAGCACCGGACCGCGGCGGGGGAACCGCTCGCCGTGGCGGTAGCGGATGCGGAACATCAGCTTGGAGGCCGGGAACACCACGAGGATGCACAGCCAGAGCGCCCAGCCGATGCGGCCGCGGGTGGCCCACTTGCCCGGCCGACGGCTACCCGGCCGCTGCGCCGGAGGAGCACCCGCCGACGCCTGGTCGGCCGAGGACCTCGCCTCCGCCATCGTTCGCCTCCCCGTCGCTGTGATCTGCCCCATGATCGACCCATCCCCGCCCCGGGAGGACCACCGGGTCCCGGGCGGGCGCCACGCGCCGAGGCCGATGTGCTGACATGGTCGCCGTGCCTGCCTGGTCGGTCGTCGTCCCGGCGAAGCGGCTCGCCGTGGCCAAGACCCGGCTGCGGCCGCTGACCGACCGCGCCGACCGTCCCGCGGCCGCCCACGACGCCCTGGTGCTGGCGCTGCTGGCCGACACGGTGGCCGCCGCCCTGGCCTGCCCGCCGGTGGCCGAGGTCGTGGTGGTCACCGACGAGCCGGCCGCCGCGTCGCTGGTGCGGCGCCTGGGAGCCCGGACGGTGGGCGACGAACCGGACGCCGGCCTCAACGCCGCCCTGGACCACGGCGCCCGCACGGTCACCCACGACGCGGTCGCGGCGCTCTCCTCGGACCTGCCGGCGCTGCGTCCCGCCGAACTCGCCGCCGCGCTCGGTGCCGCGGCGGGAGCGCCGCGCTGCTTCGTGGCCGACGTGCACGGCACGGGCACCACGCTGCTGACCGCGGTCGGCACGCCGCTGCGGCCGCGGTTCGGCACGGGATCGGCGCAGGCCCACCGGGAGGACGGCACCGTCGCCCTCACCGGGGACTGGCCCGGGCTGCTCCGCGACGTCGACGCCCTCGACGACCTGCGGGCAGCCCTCGCTCTGGGTGTGGGCCCGCACACGGTGGAGCTCCTGGCCACCTCTCCGACTCTCGCCGTTCAGCTGGGTGCGGCACGATGATCGTGTGCCTTCCCCCGACGACGCCCCGCTGCCGGCCGACCGATTCCTGAACCGCGAGCTGTCCTGGCTGGACTTCAACGCCCGGGTGCTCGAACTGGCCGAGGACGACACGCTGCCGCTGCTGGAGCGGGTGAAGTTCCTGGCCATCTTCGCCAGCAACCTCGACGAGTTCTACATGGTCCGCATCGCCGGGCTGAAGCGCCGGCAGAGCACCGGGCTCACCGTCCGCTCGCCCGACGGGCTCACCATCCGCGAGCAGCTGGAGCGGATCACCGCCCGCACCCAGGAACTCGTGCAGCGGCACTCCGACGTCTTCAACAAGGACGTGCTGCCGCGCCTGGAGGACAACGGCATCCGGATCGTCCGCTGGGACCAGCTGGAGGAGCAGGCGGCGCTGCGGCTGCGGGAGTACTTCCGCGACCAGGTGTTCCCCGTGCTGACCCCGCTCGCGGTCGACCCGGCGCACCCCTTCCCCTACATCAGCGGACTGTCGCTGAACCTCGCGGTGTCGGTGCACGACCCCGACACGAACGCCCCCCGCTTCGCCCGGCTCAAGGTGCCCAACAACGTGCCGCGGTTCGTGCCGGTGGGGTCGCCGGACTCCTCCTCCACGGCGACCTTCCTGCCGCTCGAGGACCTCATCGCCGCGCACCTCAACCAGCTCTTCCCGGGCCTGGACGTGCTGGACCACCACTTCTTCCGGGTCACCCGCAACGCCGACGTCGAGGTGGAGGAGGACCGGGACGAGGACCTGCTGCAGGCCCTGGAGCGCGAGCTGGCCCGCCGCCGCTTCGGTCCCGCGGTGCGCCTGGAGGTCGCCGAGCCGATGGACCCGCGGATCCTCGACGTGCTCGTCTCCGAGCTCGAGGTCTCGCCGGCCGACGTCGTGCACGTGCCGGGGCTGCTCGACCTGGCCTCGCTGACGGCCCTGTACGACCTGGACCGGCCGGAGCTCAAGGACGAGCCGTTCGTCCCGACCACCCATCCGCGACTGAGCGAGGGCGAGACCCCGAAGAGCGTCTTCGCGACCCTGCGCGAGGGCGACGTGCTGGTGCACCACCCCTACCACTCGTTCGCCACCAGCGTGCAGCGGTTCATCGAGCAGGCGGCCGCCGACCCGAACGTGCTGGCGATCAAGCAGACGCTCTACCGGACCTCCGGCGACTCCCCCATCGTCAACGCGCTGATCGAGGCGGCCGAGGCGGGCAAGCAGGTCGTGGTCCTGGTGGAGATCAAGGCCCGGTTCGACGAGGAGGCCAACATCAGCTGGGCGCGCTCGCTGGAGCGCGCCGGCTGCCACGTCGTCTACGGACTGGTCGGGCTGAAGACGCACTGCAAGACGGCGCTGGTCGTGCGCCGCGAGCAGGGCGTCATCCGCCGCTACTGCCACATCGGCACGGGCAACTACAACCCGAAGACGGCGCGGATCTACGAGGACCTGGGCATCCTCACCGCCGACCCGCGGGTGGGCGCGGACCTCACCGACCTGTTCAACGTGCTCACCGGCTACTCGCGGCAGACGAACTACCGCACGCTGATGGTGGCGCCGCACGGCATCCGCAACGGCCTGATCGAGAAGATCCGCCGCGAGATCCGGCACGCCGCCGAGGACCGCCCCGCCGGGATCCGCATCAAGGCCAACTCGATCGTCGACGAGAAGATCATCGACGCGCTGTACGAGGCGTCCCGGGCCGGCGTGCGGGTGGAGCTGTTCGTGCGCGGCATCTGTGCGCTGCGGCCCGGCGTGCCGGGGCTGTCGGAGAACATCCGGGTGCGCTCGATCGTCGGCCGGTTCCTCGAGCACTCCCGCGTGATCTCCTTCGTGAACGGCGGGGAGGACGAGTGGTGGCTCGGCAGCGCCGACCTCATGCACCGCAACCTCGACCGCCGCGTGGAGGTGCTCATGCGGGTCTGCGACGAGCGGGCGCGCACCCAGCTCGAGCGGACGCTGGCCCCGGCCATGGCGCCGGGCGTCCGGTGCTGGGAGCTGCGCAGCGACGGCAGCTGGGAGCACCACGAGGGGCGGGACTACCAGGCCGACCTCATGGGGCGCATGCATGAGCTCGCGGGCTGACGGCCGGGTGATCGCCGCCGCGGGCGGCGTCGTCTGGCGGCCGGCCGACGACGGCGGGCAGGGCGGGCAGGGCGGGAGCACGGGCGGGCAGGGCGGGGGCAGGGGCGGGCAGGGCGGGAGCATCGAGATCGCCGTCGTCCACCGGCCGCGGCACGACGACTGGTCCCTGCCCAAGGGCCACGTCGACGCCGGCGAGCACGCCGTGCAGGCCGCGGCGCGCGAGGTGCAGGAGGAGACCGGCCTCGAGGTCGTGGTCGGCCGCCGCAGCCTCACCACCCACTACGCGGTCGACGGCGCTCCCAAGCGCGTGGACTACTGGGTCGTGCGGTGCGTGGGCGGCAGCTTCGTGCCCAACGACGAGGTCGACGAGCTGCGCTGGCTCCCGCCGGAGGACGCCGCGGCCCGGTGCACGTACGAGCACGACCGGCGAGTGATCGCCGACGCCGCCCGGGGCGACCTGCCGCGCGAGGTGGCGCTGCTGCTGGTCCGCCACGGCAAAGCGGGCAAGAGCGACCAGTGGGAGGGCCCCGACGAGGAGCGGCCGCTGTCCTCCGCCGGCGAGGAGCAGGCCCGCCGGCTCGCGGAGGTGCTGCCGCTCTTCGGCCCCTCGTCGGTCGCCGCCGCCACACCGCTGCGCTGCCGGCAGACCGTGACGCCGCTGGCGCAGCGGCTGGGGCTGCCTGTCCTCGAGCGCAGGGAGTTCGGGGAGCCCGAGTTCGGCGGCGACCCGGAGCGCGCCCTGGAGATCGCGCTGCAACGGCTGGCCGAACCGGGCGTCGCCGTCGTGTGCAGCCAGGGCGGGACCATCCCCGCGGTGCTGCAGGCCCTGGGCGTGCACGGCCACGGGGTGACCGGGCTGCTCCCGCCGGCCGCCAAGGGCAGCGTCTGGGCCCTGGGCGGCGGACCGGGAGCACTGGTCGCCGACTACTACCGGGACCTCGACCCCGATCCCGACGCCCGCCCCTGAGTCACACCGCCGGCAGCGCCTTCGGCAGCCACGCGGGACGGCTCCCCTCGAACGACTCGATGTCGTCGAGGTGGCGCTCGGTCAGGCCGACGTCGTCGAGCCCCTCGAGCAGCCGCCAGCGCGTGTAGGGGTCGATCTGGAACGGGACCGTCGTGTCGCCGTAGGTGACCTGCTCGGCCTGCAGGTCGACCGTGACCGGGAGCGCCGGCTCCGCCTCGATCGCCGCCCACAGGGCCTCGACGTCGGCCTCGGGCAGGACGACGGTGAGCAGCCCCGCCTTGGTCGAGTTGTTCCGGAAGATGTCGGCGAACCGCGGGCTGATGACCACCCGGAACCCGCCGTCCAGCAGCGCCCAGTTGGCGTGCTCGCGGGAGGAGCCGGTGCCGAAGTCGGGGCCCGCGACGAGGATCGAGGCGTCGGCGTACTCCGGCCGGTTCAGCACGAAGTCCGGCTCGTTGGTGCGCCAGGCGATGAAGAGTCCGTCCTCGAAGCCGGTGCGGGTGATCCGCTTGAGGTACTCGGCCGGGATGATCTGGTCGGTGTCGACGTTGGTCCGGCGCAGCGGGGCGGCGGTGCCGGTGTGCGTGGTGAAGGCGTCCATGGGTCAGGCTCCGATCAGGTCGGCGGGGGCGGTCAGGCGGCCGGTCAGCGCGGTCGCCGCGGCGACGGCGGGGCTCACCAGGTGGGTACGACCGCCCTTGCCCTGCCGGCCCTGGAAGTTGCGGTTGCTGGTGGAGGCCGAGCGCTCCCCCGGCTTGAGCTGGTCGGGGTTCATGCCCAGGCACATGGAACAGCCGGCTCCGCGCCACTCGGCACCGGCCTCGAGGAAGATCTGGTCCAGGCCCTCGGTCTCGGCCTGCCCCTTGACCGCCACCGACCCGGGGACGACGAGCATCCGGGTGTCGCCGTCGATCCGCTTGCCGCGCAGCAGCTCGGCGGCGACGCGCAGGTCCTCGATCCGGCCGTTGGTGCAGGAGCCGAGGAAGACGGTGTCCACCTCGATCTCGCGGAGCGGGGTCCCGGGGGTGAGGCCCATGTACTCCAGCGCCTGCTCGGCGGCGCGGCGGTCGCCCTCGTCGGCGAACTCGGCCGGGTCGGGCACGCGGGCGTCGATCGGCAGCCCCTGCCCGGGGTTGGTGCCCCAGGTGACGTACGGCGTGAGCGCGGCGGCGTCGATGCGCACCTCGTGGTCGAAGACGGCGTCCTCGTCGGTGCGCAGCGTCGACCAGTGGGCGACGGCGGCGTCCCAGTCCGCGCCCTGCGGGGCGTGCGGCCGGCCCTGCAGGAAGTCGAAGGTGGTCTGGTCGGGAGCGATCAGGCCCGCCTTGGCGCCGGCCTCGATCGACATGTTGCAGATGGTCATCCGGGCCTCCATCGAGAGCTTCTCGATGGCGCTGCCGCGGTACTCGATGACGTAGCCCTGACCGCCGCCGGTGCCGATCTGCGCGATCACGGCGAGGATCACGTCCTTGGCCGAGACGCCCGGGGGCAGCTCGCCGTCGACGGTGACCGCCATCTGCTTGGGCTTGTACTGGGGCAGCGTCTGGGTGGCCAGCACGTGCTCGACCTCGCTGGTGCCGATGCCGAACGCCAGCGCGCCGAACGCGCCGTGGGTGGAGGTGTGGCTGTCGCCGCAGACGATGGTCATGCCCGGCTGGGTGAGCCCCAGCTGCGGGCCGATGACGTGCACGATGCCCTGGTCGCGGTCGCCCATGGGGGCCAGCCGGATGCCGAACTCGGCGGTGTTCCGGCGCAGCGCCTCCACCTGGGCCCGGCTGATCGGGTCGGCGATGGGCTTCAGGATGTCCAGCGTCGGGACGTTGTGGTCCTCGGTGGCCATGGTGAGGTCGGGACGGCGCACCGTGCGCCCCGCGGCGCGCAGGCCGTCGAAGGCCTGCGGGCTGGTGACCTCGTGCACGAGGTGCAGGTCGATGTAGAGCAGGTCGGGCTCTCCGGCGGCGCTGCGCACCACGTGGGCGTCGTAGACCTTCTCGGCCAGGGTCTTGGGCACGGTCCGTCCTCTTCCCGGGGATCACCCGGCTCGTCGCGCTTGTGTCTCACTGTATGAGATGCAAGTATTGCTGTGTGGGACAGCCTAACCCCGTCGCCGTTCTGGACAAAGCGGTCGCGATCCTCCGTGCCGTCGCCGACGAGCCGGCCACGCTGGCCGAGCTCGTGGCGCGCACGGGGCTGCCGCGCGCCACGGCGCACCGGCTGGCGGTCGCGCTCGAGGGGCACCGCCTCGTCCGGCGCACCGACACCGGCACCTGGGCCCCCGGCCCCGCACTGGCCGAGCTGGGTCGCGGGTCGGCCGACCTCGGCGACGTCGCCGGCCGGCACCTGGTCACCCTGCGGGACGCCACCGGGGAGAGCGCTCAGTTCTACGTCCGGGACGGCGCCAGCCGGGTCTGCGTCGCCGCCGCCGAGCGGACCAGCGGCCTGCGCGACACCGTCCCGGTCGGCGCACGGCTGCCCATGACCGCCGGCTCCGCCGCGCACGCGCTCCTGGCGTTCACGCCGGCCGACGAGGTCACCCGCCTGCTGCCGTCGGCCAGCTTCACCGCACGCACGCTGCTCGACGTGCGCCGCCGCGGCTGGGCGCACAGCGTCGCCGAACGCGAGCCGGGTGTCGCCTCGCTCTCGGCGCCGGTCCGCGACGGCTCCGGAGCGGTCCTGGGCGCGGTCTCGATCTCCGGGCCGGTCGAACGGCTCGGCCGGCGGCCGGCTCCCGAGGTGGTGGGCGCGGTGCTCGACGCCGCCGCCGCGATCGCCCGCGCCGCGCGCTGACCCGCCAGCCGCAGGCCGCGCCGGCCTAGGGGGCTGTCACCAGCAGCGGCGCGAGGTACCGGCGGAGCTCCGCCGCCATGTCCACCGAGCCGCGGTCGTAGAGCCACTGCACCTGCAGCCCGTCCATGAGGGCCGTCAGGGCCCGCGCCACCCCCGCGGGGTCGACACCGGGGCGCAGCCGGCCCGATCCGACCGCCCCCTCCAGCCTGGCCTGCAGGCGGGCGACCGCGCCCGCGTAGCGCCGGACGAAGTAGTCGTGCAGCGGGTGCGCCGGCGCCGTCGCCTCGGCGGAGAGCAGGACGTAGAGCCCGACCAGCTCGGGATTCCGTTCGTTGTGCTCGAGCAGCGCGACCAGGGCGCCCAGCGGGTCGAGCCCACCGGCCACGGCGTCGGCGATGACGCGGGCGGACTGCTCGTCGTGCCACTCGACCACGGCCTGGATGAGGTGCACCTTGCTCGGGAAGTGGTGCAGCAGCCCCGCCTGGCTGAGACCCGCCCGTTCGGCGACGTCCCGCAGCGAGCCCTTGTGGTAGCCGGACGCGGCGAAGACCTCCACCGCCGCGATGACGATCCGCTGCCGCCGCGCCGGGGTCTTGGCGTACTCGCCGCGCGACCTCGCGGCGGGCTCCGTCATGCCGCCACCCTAGGCCGGCGCCGTACGTCAAAACCTAGTGGTCACTCGGTTTTCCCTCTACGGTGTGCCCCAGCTCACCGTCACCGACCGACGAGAACGGACCCATGACGCACTCCGCCGCATCGACGGACCCCCGGCTCACCGACGCCCTCGCCGCACTCACCCTCGAGGAGAAGGTGCAACTGCTCACCGGGCGCGACTTCTGGACCACCTGGCCGATCGAGAAGATCGGCCTGCGCCGCATCCTCGTGTCCGACGGCCCCTCGGGCGTCCGGGGCGAGGTGTGGGACGAGCGGGACCCGTCGCTGAACCTGCCCTCGGCCACCGCCCTGGCCGCGGCCTGGGATCCCGACATCGCGCGCCGCTACGGCGCGGCGGCGGCCGTCGAGGCCCGGCGCAAGGGCGTCGACGTCGTGCTCGGCCCGACGATCAACCTGCACCGCTCGCCGCTGGGCGGCCGGCACTTCGAGTGCTTCAGCGAGGACCCGGTGCTGACCGCGGAGCTCGCCGCCTCCTACGTGACCGGGGTGCAGGACAACGGCGTGGGCGCCACCCCCAAGCACTACATCGCGAACGACTTCGAGACCGACCGCTTCACGGTCGACGTCCGCGCGGACGAGCGCACCCTGCGCGAGCTGTACCTGCTGGCGTTCGAGAAGGCGGTCACCGAGGCGCGGGCCTGGCTGGTCATGAGTTCCTACAACTCGATCAACGGCGCCACCGCGAGCGAGAACGACCTGCTCGAGACGCCGCTGAACAGCGAGTGGGGGTTCGACGGCGTCGTCATCAGCGACTGGACCGGCGTGCGCAGCCTGGAGGCCGCGACGGCGTCGCAGGACCTGGTCATGCCCGGCCCGACCGGCCCGTGGGGCGACGCGCTGGTCGCGGCCGTGCGCGACGGCCGGATCGACGAGGCCGACGTCGACCGCAAGGTGCTGCGCATCCTCCGGCTGGCGCAGCGGGTGGGCGCGCTCCCGGGCACGGAGCCCGCCGACCCGGTCTGGGTGGAGGACGGCGTGACGCTGGCCCGCGAGGCCGCCGTCGAGGGCACCGTCCTGCTGGAGAACCGCGGGGAGCTGCCGTGGGACGCCACGGGCCTGCGGTCGGTCGCGGTGATCGGCAACAACGCCGCCGCCGCGCGCACCCAGGGCGGCGGCAGCGCGACCGTGGTGCCGGAGTACACCGTCTCCCCGCTCGCGGGCCTGCGCCGCGCACTGCCCGACGTCGAGGTCACCTACTCCGTCGGCGCCGTGGTGCAGGACGGCGTCGTGGAGCTGCCGCTGCACGAGCTGACCAACCCCTCGACCGGTGAGCCGGGCCTGCACGCCCGCTTCCTCGACGAGGACGGCGCGGAACTGTTCGCGGAGGACCGCCGTTCGAGCAACCTCGTGTACTTCGGCAGCGACGTGCCGATCGAGGAGGCCGCCGAGTTCGAGCTCACGACGCGCTGGACCCCGTCGGAGGACGGTGTCGTCCGTCTCGGTGTCGCCCTGGTCGGCTCGGCCCGGCTCCACGTGGACGACGAGCTCCTCCTCGACGAGCGCCTCCGCCCGGCCGAGGACGCCCTGGGTGCGGCCTTCACCAACCCGCCGACGGCGTCGGCCGAGCTCCGCGTGGACGCGGGCACCCCGGTCGACGTCCGGCTGGTGTTCGACCTACGGCGGCGCCGCGGGTTCAACGCCCGGGCCATGTCGCTGCGGCTGGGGACCGAGCCGGCCGACGTCGACGCGGACGCGCTGATCGCCGAGGCGGCGGAGGCGGCCGCCGCGGCCGACGTCGCGCTCGTCGTCGTCGGCACCAACTCGATCGTCGAGTCCGAGGGCTACGACCGCCGGACGCTGGCCCTGCCGGGCCGGCAGGACGACCTGGTCCGCGCCGTCGCGGCCGCCAATCCGCGCACCGTGGTCCTGGTCAACGCCGGCTCCCCGGTGCTCCTGCCGTGGCGGGACGACGTCGCCGCGCTGCTCGTCGGCTGGTTCGGCGGGCAGGAGTTCGGCAACGCCGTCGCCGAGGTCCTGCTCGGCGGAGCCGAGCCCGGCGGGCGGCTGCCGACCACGTGGCCGGCCGCGGAGGCCGACGTGCCGGTGCTGTCCTGCACGCCGGTCGCCGGCGTCGTCGAGTACGCCGAGGGGATCCACATCGGCTATCGGGCGTGGCTGCGGCAGGAGGCCGCACCGGCCTACTGGTTCGGCAGCGGCCGCGGCTACACCCGGATCGACGTGACCGGCGTCGACGTCCCGCCGGCGGCCCGCGCGGGCGAGGTCGTGACCGTCGCCGTGACCGTGGCCAACCGCGGCGAACGGGACGGCAAGCAGGTGGTGCAGGTCTACGCCGAGCGTCCCGACTCCGCCGTCGACCGCCCGGTCCGCTGGCTCGTCGGCTCCGCTCCGGTGCGCGTCCCGGCCGGGGAGACCGCCCGGGTGGAGGTCGCCGTCCCCACGCGCCTGCTGGCGTACTGGGCCGACGGCTGGCAGTACGAGCCGGGCGACCACCGGCTGCGGGTGGGCACGAGCGCCGTGGAGCTCCCGCTGGAGGCGACCCTCGCCCTGGAGGCCTGAGGCCCGGAACGCCGAGAGCCCCCGACCGTTGCCGGTCGGGGGCTCTCGAGCGTTGTAGCCCCGAAGGGATTCGAACCCTCGCTACCGCCGTGAGAGGGCGGCGTCCTAGGCCGCTAGACGACGGGGCCGGACACCGACATCCTGCCATGACCCCCGGACCGGTCTGCACGGGGGCCTGATGCGCGAGAGCCCCCGACCGTTGCCGGTCGGGGGCTCTCGTGTGCTGTAGCCCCGAAGGGATTCGAACCCTCGCTACCGCCGTGAGAGGGCGGCGTCCTGGGCCGCTAGACGACGGGGCCGTGCAGTGCTGCGGTGGTGCTGCAGCGGAGGAGCTGGCGCTTCCTCGCTGGGGTACCAGGACTCGAACCTAGACTAACGGAACCAGAAACCGTCGGGCTGCCAATTACCCCATACCCCATGGGCCGTTCTCACGGCGCCGCAGAGAACCATACCCGACGTGCGCCGGGGTCGGCGCACCCCCCTCTAGCTCCGCGTGCCCCGGCGGGCGACCAGGCCGACGAACGCCGCCAGGCCGACGGCAGCCACCAGCACGAACACCGCACCCGGCCCACCCGGCACCAGACCGGGGACCGCACCCTCTCCCAGAGACGCCCCGAGCACGAGCACCACGACGCCGCAGACCGCGTGCAGGGCGATGGCCGCCTCGATACCGCCGGTCAGCACCACCACGGCCGACGCGGCCAGTCCCAGAGCCACCCGCCCGAGGAAGGCGGTCCGGTCGTCGACGCCGTGCAGCGCGGCGCCGAACAGCGCGCTGACGACCGCGGCGACGACGGCGCCCGCCCCGGGCCGCCCGATCCAGCCGGCCACCGCCTGGCTCAGGTACCCCCGGAGCAGGACCTCCTCCCCGGCGGCCCGCAGCGGCACGGTCAGCAGCCCGACGACCAGGACCCACGGCAGCTCCGGTACCGGCCCGGGCACCTCCCGGCCGGCGAGGAGCACGGCGCCCGCCACGCCCAGCGCCACGGCTCCGCCCACGGTGGCGAGCGCGAGGAGGGCGAACCGGCCCAGCAGCGGCCAGCGGAACCGCCCGGCGACCGAGAGCCCGCGACCCGGGCCGACGCCGTGCACCAGGGGCCAGGCCAGCAGCACCGCAGGCAGCGCGAGGGCGAGGAGGAGGTCGGTGACCAGGAGGCCGCGCCAGGTCAGCGGCACCGGGTCCAGGTCGGCGCCGGTACCGGTGAGCAGGTCGGCGATGCGGGTCAGCACGTACCCGATGGCCAGGACGAAGGCGACCAGCAGGAACCCCGCCAGCGGTCGCCACCACGCCCACCCGGCCGTGCGCATGGCGAGCAGGTACGGCGTGGGCGCGGCCGGCTCCGGCTGCTCCGCGGGCGCTTCCGGCGGCGGCGGACCCGGGACGGGCAGGTCCGCCGCCGGCCGCACCGTGGGCGGCGGGCCGGCGTAGGCCTCCTCCGGGGCCGCGGCGGTCATCCGCCGGCGACCGCGCGCGCCGCGGTGAGCCGGGCCAGCGTGCGCTCGCGCCCGAGCAGCTCCATCGACTCGTAGAGCGGCGGCGAGACGGTGCGCCCGCTCACGGCGACCCGCACGGGCCCAAAGGCCTGCCGCGGCTTGAGGCCCAGCCCCTCGACCAGAGCGGACTTGAGCGCCGCCTCGATCTCCGGGGTGCTCCACTCCCCCAGCTTGCGCAGCGACGTCGTCGCGGCGTCGAGGACGGCGACGGCGCCCTCGCCGGAGAGCTGCTTCTCGGCGGCGGCCGGGTCGATCTCGACGTCCTCGACGAAGAGGAAGCCCAGCAGCCCCACGGCCTCGGAGAGCACGATCATGCGTTCCTGCGCCATGGGCGCGATGGCGGCCAGCGTCCGCTGCTGCTCGGCCGTCGGCGGCTCGGCCACGAGTCCGGCGGCGGCCAGGTACGGCACGACCCGCTCGCTGAACTCCTCGACCGGCAGCGCCCGCAGGTGGGTGGCGTTGATCGCCTCGGCCTTCTTCAGGTCGAAGCGCGCCGGGTTGGCGCTGACCCGGCTGACGTCGAAGGACTCGACCAGTTCCGCCACGGAGAAGATGTCGCGGTCCTCGGCGATCGACCAGCCCAGCAGCGCCAGGTAGTTGACCAGACCCTCGGGCAGGAAGCCGCGGTCGCGGTAGACGTCGAGGTTGGACGTGGGGTCCCGCTTCGAGAGCTTCTTCGTGCCCTCGCCGGTGACCAGCGGCAGGTGACCGAAGCGGGGCGTGCCCCGGGCGACGCCGATGTCGGTGAGGGCGGCGTAGAGCGCCAGCTGACGGGGCGTCGAGGGCAGCAGGTCCTCACCGCGCAGCACGTCGGTGATCTGCATGAGGGCGTCGTCGACCGGGTTGACGAAGGGGTACAGCGGCGCGCCGTTGCCGCGCACCAGCACGAAGTCGGGCACCGCCCCGGCGGCGAAGCGCACCTCGCCGCGCACCAGGTCGGTCCAGACCAGGTCCTCGTCGGGCATCTTCAGCCGCAGCACCGGGGAACGGCCCTCGTCGCGGAAGGCGGCCTTCTGCGCGTCGGTGAGGAAGCGGTCGTGGTTGTCGTAGCCCAGCTTCGGGTCCTGCCCGGCGGCGCGGCGGCGGGCGTCGACCTCCTCGTTGGTCGAGAAGGACTCGTAGGCGTGCCCGGACTCGAGCAGCTTCGCCGCGACGTCGCGGTAGACGTCGGAGCGCTCCGACTGCCGGTAGGGCCCGAACGGGCCGCCGACCTCCGGGCCCTCGTCCCAGTCCAGCCCGAGCCAGCGCAGGCAGTCGAGCAGGTGCCGGTAGGAGTCCTCGGAGTCGCGCGCGGCGTCGGTGTCCTCGATGCGGAAGACGAACGTGCCGCCGGTGTGGCGCGCGTGCGCCCAGTTGAACAGCGCGGTCCGGATCAGCCCGACGTGCACCAGGCCGGTCGGCGACGGGCAGAACCGGGTGCGCACCGGGGCCGTCGGGGCGGTGGGCGGGACATCCGTAGCCGCCGTCATCGGGCGCCGCCGGCGGTGGAGACGGCGTCGGCGTCGGTGACCGAGTTGGCCAGCGTGCCCAGCCCCTCGATGGTGCACTCGACCCGCTGGCCGGCGCGGATCGGGCCGACGCCCGCGGGGGTGCCGGTGAGCACGACGTCGCCGGGCAGCAGCGTCATCACGCGCGAGATGTAGGAGATCAGCGTCGGGATGTCGAAGATCAGCGAACTGGTGCGGCCGTGCTGGCGGCGCTCGCCGTCGACGGTGCAGGTCACCTCGAGGTCGGCGGCGTCCAGGCCCACGCCCGGGAGGTCGGTCTCGATCCAGGGCCCGAGCGGGCAGAACGAGTCGAAGCCCTTGGCGCGGGTCCACTGCCCGTCGCTCTTCTGCATGTCCCGCTCGGTGACGTCGTTGCCGATCGTGTAGCCGAAGACGCTGGCCAGGGCCTGCTCCGGGGAGACGTTGCGGGCGCCGCGAGCGCCGATGACCACCGCCAGCTCGGCCTCGTGGTGCACGTTCGTGCTGCCCGAGGGGATGCGGATGGCGTCGCCCGGTCCGATGACCGACGTCGACGGCTTGAGGAACAGCAGCGGCTCCTTCGGGGCGTCGCCGGTCAGCCCCTTCATCTCCGCGATGTGGTCGGCGTAGTTCTTGCCGACGCAGACCACCTTGCTGGGCAGGATCGGCGACAGGAGCCGGATGTCGGCCTGCGCGTAGCGGGCGCCGGTGAAGGAGATCTGGCCGAAAGGATGGCCCTCGATCTGGGCCACCTGGCCGTCTCCGTCGAGGACGCCGAAGGACATGCCCTGGGGTGAGGCGAAACGAACGATGCGCACAGCTAGGAGGCTAGCCCGGCTGCCGGGGCCCTACCGTTGCGCCCATGGCCTGCCGTTTCTCCGAGCTCGTCGTCAACAGCCGCGACCCCGAGGCGCTGGCCGCCTTCTGGGCCGCGGTGCTGGACTACCAGGTGCTGGGCCGCGAGGAGGACGGCTCGGTGGAGGTCGGCCCCGCCGAGGGCTTCGGCGGGGCGGCCCCGACGCTGGTCTTCGGACCGGTGGCCGACCCCACCCCCGGGCGGCGCCGCCTGCACATCGACCTCAACCCGACCGACCGCGACCAGGACGCCGAGCTGCAGCGCCTGCTCGACCTGGGCGCCGTCCCCGCCGACGTGGGCCAGACCGGCGAGGAGAACTGGCACGTGCTCGCCGACCCGGAGGGCAACGAGTTCTGCCTGCTGCGCAGTCGCCTCGACCCGGTCTGAGGCTCCGCTGGGATCAGGTGACCTGATCGTCGAGCGTCCTCCCTCACGTCCCACGGTGAGGGAGGACGCTGCATGATCAGGTTCCCTGATCGTCGCGTGCCGACGGCGGAGCTGCGGCGGGCCGGCGAGTGGCAGGGGCGGCCGCCCCGGGGCGACGATGTCCGCGTGATCCTCATCGTCGTGAAGTTCCCCGTCCGTCCCGAGCGCGCCGACGAGTGGACCGCGCTGGCCGCCGACTACGCCCGTTCGGTGAACGCCGAGGAGGGCAGCCTGTTCTTCGAGTGGTCGCGCAGCCTCGAGGAGCCGGAGACCTTCGTCTGCGTCGAGGGCTTCCGCGACGCCGAGGCCGGCGCGGCCCACGTCGGCACGGACGCGTTCAAGCGCTTCGTCGAGCAGGCACCGGACCTCGTCGCCGCGCAGCCGCAGATCATCTACGTGGACGCGCCCGACGTCTCCGGCTGGGGCCCGATGGGCGAGATCCAGCCCCGCTGACCCGGCGTCCGGAACCGAGCGAGGTCGCCGGACGTCCTGGTGCCATGAGGCGATTCCTCGTTCCGGCTGCCGCGTGCCTGGTGACCGTGGCGGGCTGCGGCGGCTCGGACGAACCGCCGTCGTGGTTCGGCCAGCGTGAGGAGCTCCCGAGCTGTGGGGCCGTCGAGCCGGACGACGAGGGCTATCCCGACCGAGCCGCATTCGACTGCTTCCAGGAGGCGTACGCGGCCGACCGCCCGGCGGAGCTGACCCTCGTGCAGTACGGCGACGAGGGCGAATACGGGCGTTCGCACTTCCGGGTGCTCGGCGAAGGACGCTACGAGATCGTCGAGCAGCAGTTCGACAGCCCTTCCGAGGGGTCCGATTCCTTGGGCTGGGTCCGCTCCGAGTGCGAACGGTTCGTGTTCGTCGACGACCTCGGCGCCCAGCTCGACGGCGCGCCCTCGGCCAACTATGCAGGCGAGTGCGAGCAGGTCGAGTACGTCCGTGACTAGCCCCTGCTCTGCTCTGAGTGCTCAGCCGGCCGAGGCGGGCCGGCGGAGCACCGCGTAGGTGAGCGCGTCGACGAGCGCATGCCACGAGGCCTCGACGATGTTGGCGTGGACGCCCACGGTGGTCCACTCCCCCACCCCGTCGGTGGTGTCGATGAGCACGCGGGTCGTGGCACCGGTGCCGCCGCGCCAGCCCAGGATGCGCACCTTGTAGTCGGCCAGGGCGACGTCGGCCAGCTGCGGGTACCGGTGCACCAGCGCCTGCCGCAGCGCGTTGTCCAGAGCGTTGACCGGGCCGTTGCCCTCGGCGGTGCTGATGACCCGCTGGCCGTCGACGTGCACCTTCACCGTGGCCTCGCTGACCACGACGCCGTTGCCCCAGTGCTCGACCGAGGTCTTGTAGCTCTCCAGCTCGAACAGCGGCGCGGGGGCGTCGGGGAGCTGGCCGCGCAGCAGCAGCTCGAAGGAGGCATCGGCGGCCTCGAAGGACCAACCGTCGGCCTCGAGCACCTTGACCCGGTCCACCACCCGTCCGATGGCCTCGGACTGACCGGTGAGGTCGACCCCGAGCTCGCGGCCCTTGAGCTCCACCGAGGCCCGGCCGGCCATCTCGGTGACCAGGATGCGCATGTCGTTGCCGACGACGGCGGGGTCGAGGTGGTTGTAGAGCTCGGGGCTCACCTTGATGGCGCTCGCGTGCAGCCCGGCCTTGTGCGCGAACGCCGAGGCGCCGACGAAGGGCTGGTGGTCGTCGGGCGCGATGTTGGCCAGCTCCGCGATCGCGTGGCTGACCCGCTGCAGCTCCGGCAGGCACTCGGCCGGCACCACGGGCAGCCCCATCTTGGTGACCAGGTTGCCGATGAGCGCGAAGGTGTCGGCGTTGCCGGCCCGCTCGCCGTAGCCGTTGGCGGTCCCCTGCACGTGGGTGACGCCGGCCTCCACGGCGGCCAGCGAGTTGGCCACCGCGCAGCCGGTGTCGTCCTGGCAGTGGATGCCGAGCCGGCCGTCCACCCGGGCCCGCACGTCGGCGACCACCCGGGCCACGCCCGAGGGCAGCATGCCGCCGTTGGTGTCGCAGAGGACGCCGACCTCGGCGCCCGCGTCGAACGCCGCCCGCAGCACGGCCACCCCGTAGTCGGGGTCGGCGGCGTGGCCGTCGAAGAAGTGCTCGCAGTCGAGGAACACCCTCCGGCCGTGGGCGACGAAGAAGGCGACGGTGTCGGCGACCATCGCGAGGTTCTCCTCCAGCGTCGTCCGCAGCGCCTCGCGGACGTGCCGGACGTCGGACTTGGCGACCAGGCACACCACGGGCGTCTCGGCGTCCAGCAGCGCGCGGACCTGCAGGTCGTCCTCCACCCGGACGCCGGCCTTGCGGGTGGACCCGAACGCCACCAGCTGGGCGTGCCGCAGCTTGAGCTCGGTGCGGGCACGGGCGAAGAACTCCGTGTCCTTGGGCAGCGCCCCCGGCCAGCCGCCCTCGATGAACCCGACCCCGATCTCGTCCAGCAGCCGGGCGACGGCGAGCTTGTCCGCCACGGAGTAGCTGACGCCCTCGCGCTGGGCGCCGTCGCGCAGCGTCGTGTCGAAGACGTGGAAGTCGGTCTCGCTGGTGGTCACGGTGTCTCCCGGGGGTGCGGCCGGCCCGAACACGAAAAAGACCCCCCGGGTACGGGAGGTCTGCGCGCAGTCGGGGAGGGACTGCGCGCTAAACGATGATGATCGTGCGGGTGGCGTACATCGCCGACGAGTAAAGCACGCGCCGTCGCCCGCCGGCCCTGGCAGGCTGCCGCACCGTGATCCCGACCGACTGGACCCCCGTGCACCGCGCCGACGGCGAGCAGGTCGGCTGGCTGGAGCCCGACGGCGCCGACGGCCGGGTGCGGCCGCGGCTGCTCACCGGCGCGCAGTTCGCGCCGGCCGGCACCGGGGACGAGGCGACCGAGGTGCTGCGGTCGCGGGGGCTGGCCGCCCTGGACCGCCGCTGGTGGGCGCGGTTGCCGGCTCCCCTCCCGCCCGGACTCCTCCCGGCCGGGAAGCCCGACGAGGACTGGGACTGGCAGCCCGTCGTGCTGGTCGAGTCCGCCCCGACCGGGTGCACGGTGCGCCCGGAGTGGCCCGCGCCCGGCGAGACCGGCCGCGCGCTGCTGCCGGTCCCGGTCGGCGACCTGCTCCGCGAGGAGCCGCCGGAAGGCTGAACCTCGCTACGGCCGAGCGAGGACCCGCGCGCGCGGCCGCGCGCGGACCTCCTCCTCGGTCACGAGGTCGCACTCCGCGCCCAGCGAGACCACCGACGCGCTCAGCCCGTCGGCCCGGGGAGCTCAGCCGCTGGCGAGCGCCGCGAGCCGGTCGCCGACCTGCGCGGTGCGGATCTGCTGCTGCGGGTCACGGGTGGAGAGGTCGAAGGCGACGGCGGCGTTGACCTTCTTCGCCTGCTCGGCGCGCCCGAGGTGCTCCAGCAGCAGCCCGACCGACAGCACCGTGGCGGTGGGGTCGGCGATGCCCTGGCCGGCGATGTCGGGGGCCGAGCCGTGCACCGGCTCGAACATGCTCGGGTTCGTGCCCGAGGCGTCGAGGTTGCCGCTGGCGGCCAGCCCGATGCCACCGGTCACGGCGGCGGCGATGTCGGTGACGATGTCGCCGAAGAGGTTGTCGGTGACGATCACGTCGTAGCGGCCCGGGTCGGTGATGAAGAACATCGAGGCGGCGTCGACGTGCTGGTAGGCCACGGTGACGTCCGGGAACTCCGAGGAGAGCTCCTCGACGATCCGCGACCACAGGCCACCGGCGTGGGTGAGCACGTTGGTCTTGTGGATCAGCGTCAGGTGCTTGCGCGGCCGCGCGACCGCGCGCTCGAAGGCGTAGCGGACCACGCGTTCGACGCCGAAGGCGGTGTTGAGGCTGACCTCGGTGGCGATCTCCTGCGGGGTGTCCTTGCGGAGCACGCCGCCGTTGCCGACGTAGGGGCCCTCGGTGCCCTCGCGGACGCACAGCATGTCGATGGGCCCCTCGGCCGCCAGTGGCCCGCGGACGCCGTCGAACAGCCGGGCCGGCCGCAGGTTCACGTGGTGGTCGAGCTCGAAGCGCAGCCGCAGCAGCAGGCCCCGCTCCAGGATGCCCGGCGGCACGCTCGGGTCGCCGATGGCGCCGAGCAGGATCGCGTCGTGGTCACGCAGCTCGTCGAGCACCGTGTCGGGCAGCAGCTCACCGGTGCGCTGCCACCGGGCGGCACCCAGGTCGTAGGGAGTCGTCTCGAGGTCCGGGGCGACCTCGCGGAGGACCTTGAGCCCCTCCTCCACGACCTCGGGTCCGATGCCGTCTCCGGGGATCACTGCCAGGCGCATGAGGATCGACCCTAGGTCAGAGGGTGTCGAGGTCCGCGGCGCGGGCCTCCCGGGCGCCGATGCGGCCGGCGATGTCCTCGAGCAGCTCGGGGCTGACCGGGCTGTCCACGGTCACCGCCATCAGCGCCTCGCCGCCCTCCGTCGTGCGGCTGACCTGGGCACCGGCGATGTTGATCCCGGCCTCCCCCAGCGCCGCGCCCACGGCGCCGACGACGCCGGGCCGGTCGGCGTAGGTGAAGAACAGCAGCCGGCCGGATGCGGCCAGGTCGATCTCGAAACCGGCCACCTCGGTGAGCCGCGCGACCTGGTTCTTGCCGTAGAGCGTGCCGGAGACCGTGACCTGGCGGCCGTCGGCCATGGCGCCGCACACGGTGACCAGGTTGCGGTAGGTGGGGCTCTCCGGGTCGCTGCTCAACGCCACCTCGAGGCCGCGCTGCTCGGCGAACAGCGGCGCGTTGACGTAGGTGACCTGCTCCTCGATCACGTCGGAGAAGACGCCCTTGAGGACGGCGAGCTGCAGCACCGCGACGTCGAACTCCGCGAGCTTGCCGCGCACGTCGACGGTGACCGACTGGGCCAGGCCGCCGGCGACGGCGGTGAACACCCGGCCGAGCTTCTCGGCCAGCGGGAGGCCCGGGCGCACGTCCTCGGCGACGACCCCGCCGGCCTGGACGTTGACCGCGTCGGGCACGAACTCGCCCTGCAGCGCCAGCCGCACCGAGCGGGCCACGGCGGTGCCGGCCTTGTCCTGGGCCTCGGTCGTGGAGGCGCCCAGGTGCGGGGTGACGACGGTGTTCGGCAGTCCGAACAGCGGGCTGTCGGTGCAGGGCTCCGTGGCGTACACGTCCAGGCCCGCGGCCCCGACCTGACCCGACCGCAGGGCGTCGGCCAGCGCCGCCTCGTCGACCAGCCCGCCGCGCGCGGCGTTGACGATGATGACGCCCTTCCTGGTCATCGCCAGCTGCTCGGCCCCGATCAGCCCCAGCGTCTCGGGGGTCTTGGGCAGGTGGATGGAGATGAAGTCCGACTCGCGGAGCAGCTCCTCCAGCGAGACCAGCCGGACGCCGAGCTGGGCGGCGCGGCCGGGCTGGATGTAGGGGTCGTAGGCGATGAGCTCGACGCCGAAGGCCGCCAGCCGCTGGGCGAACAGCACGCCGATGCGGCCGAGGCCGACGACGCCGACGGTCTTCCCGGTGACCTCGACGCCCATGAACGTCGACCGCTTCCACTGGCCCGCGCGCAGGGTCGCGTCGGCGGCGGGGATCTGCCGGGCGGCGGCCAGCAGCAGGGCGACGGCGTGCTCGGCGGCGCTGACGATGTTCGACGTCGGCGCGTTGACGACCATCACGCCGCGCTCCGTGGCGGCGGCGACGTCGACGTTGTCCAGGCCGATGCCGGCCCGGGCCACGACCTTGAGGTTCGGCGCGGCCGCCAGGGCCTCGGCGTCGATCTGCGTGGCGCTGCGGATCATCACCGCGGCCGCGTCGGCGAGCGCGGGCAGCAGAGCGGACCGGTCGGCCCCGTCGACGTGCCGGATCTCGACGTCGCTGCCCAGCACCTCGAGGACGCTCGGGGCCAGCTCTTCGGCGATCACGACGACGGGCGGGGTCCCCGGCGCGATGGCTGTCACGACGCAGCAGCCTAGGGACGGGCCGGTATCCCCACACGAGCGGGTTGCGGTTCGGCCACGGGACCCTTTCCGGTCGCTCGGGGCCCCTAGACTCCGCGCGCCAGCGCTCCGCCGACTCGGTGGGGCCCCACTGACCAGGAGGACTACGCCTCGTGACGAACCCGACCGGCAGCGGCCCCGAGTACCCGCAGGGCGGAGGCGACCCCGGACAGTCCTGGGGCGCCCCGCAGCAGCAGCCCGGCTACGGCCAGCAGCCCCAGTACGGCCAGGCCCCCGGCTACGGCCAGCCCTACCCCGCGGCCCCGGGTTACGACGCCCCGGCCGCCAGCACCCCGATGATGGACATCGGCACGGCGGTGCGCAGCGTCCTCACGCAGTACGCCACGTTCACCGGGCGCGCCCGCCGGTCGGAGTACTGGTGGTTCGCCCTCGCCTCGTTCCTCGCCTCGATCGTCACCTCGATCATCGACCTGGCGATCGGCAGCGAGGTGACCGCCGGCATGGGCATCCTCAGCCTGCTGCTCTCCCTGGCGCTGCTGATCCCGAGCCTGGCGGTCGGCGTGCGGCGGCTGCACGACACCGGCAAGTCCGGCTGGTGGCTGCTGATCGGGCTCGTGCCGCTGATCGGCTTCATCGTCCTGATCGTCTTCTTCGTCCAGGACAGCCAGCCCGGCCCGAACCAGCACGGCCCCTCGCCGAAGTACCAGGCCGCCGGCGGCTACGGCTACTGAGCCGGCAGGACGCAGAACGGGCCCCGTCACCGCGAGGTGACGGGGCCCGTTCCGTGTGCGCGGGTCAGCGCGCGGCGGTGCCGGTGTAGTCGTCCGAGGCCGAGACCCAGCTCATGAGGCCGCGCAGCTTGCGCCCGGTCTCCTCGATGGGGTGCGCCTCGGCGGCGGCCCGCTTGGCCTTGAAGTCCGGGGCGCCGGCGTCCTGGTCGGCGATGAAGGCCGCGGCCCACGAGCCGTCCTGGATGGCGGTGAGGACGTCCTTCATGGACTCCTTGACGCGGGCGTCGATGACCTTGGGACCGGAGGTGTAGTCGCCGTACTCGGCGGTGTCGGAGACCGACCAGCGCTGCTTGGCGATGCCGCCCTCGTACATGAGGTCGACGATCAGCTTCAGCTCGTGCAGGCACTCGAAGTAGGCGACCTCGGGCTGGTAGCCGGCCTCGGTCAGGGTCTCGAACCCGGCGGTGATCAGCGCGCTCGCGCCACCGCAGAGCACGGCCTGCTCGCCGAAGAGGTCGGTCTCGGTCTCCTCGGCGAACGTCGTCTTGATGACGCCGGCGCGCGAGCCGCCGATGGCCTTGGCGTAGGAGAGCGCGAGGGCCTGGGCGCTGCCGCTGGCGTCCTGCTCGACGGCGATGAGGCAGGGCACGCCCTTGCCGTTCTCGAACTCGCGACGCACCAGGTGGCCGGGGCCCTTGGGGGCGACCATGGCGACGTCGACGCCGGCCGGGGGCTGGATGTAGCCGAACCGGATGTTGAAGCCGTGGCCGAAGAACAGCGCGTCGCCGTCCTGCAGGTTCGGCTCCACCGACTCGGTGTAGAGGGTCCGCTGCACGTGGTCCGGCGCCAGGATCATGATCAGGTCGGCCTCGGCGGACGCCTCGGCGGGCGTGACCACGCGCAGGCCCTCGGCCTCGGCCTTGGCCCGGCTCTTGCTGCCCTCGGGCAGGCCGACGCGGACGTCGACGCCCGAGTCACGCAGGGACAGCGCGTGCGCGTGCCCCTGGCTGCCGTAACCCAGGACGGCGACGGTGCGCCCCTGGATGATCGAGAGGTCGGCGTCGTCGTCGTAGAAGATCTCGGCAGCCATGCTGAGTGCTGTTCCCTTCGGTTCTGCTTTACCGCGGTAAAGCGGATCGGTGGTGCGGAGCGGGTGGATCAGGCGGTCTTGTTTGCGCGACTCCGCGCCCCGGTCCGCTCCTCGCTCGTTCCTCGCTGCGATGCTCCCGGGGCTGTCGTCACGCGGTGCGCTCGACCGGGCGCAAGGTACCGGTGCCCGACATGGACCTCGGCCCGCGGCCCAGGGCCACGGTGCCCGACTGGGCCATCTCCTTGATGCCCAGGGGCGCCAGGACGGCCAGCAGCGCCTGCAGCTTGTCCGGGGTGCCGGTGGCCTCGAGCGTCACCGTCTCGGGGTTGACGTCGATGACCCGGGCCCGGAAGAGCTCCGCGGTCTGGAGCACCTGGGTGCGCTCGGCCAGCGGCGCGCGCACCTTGACGAGCAGGAGCTCCCGCTGCACCGCGGCCCCGGTCTCCAGCTCGACGATCTTGATGATCTCCACCAGCTTGTTGAGCTGCTTGGTGATCTGCTCCAGCGGAGAGGCCTCGGCGTCCACGACGATCGTCATGCGCGACAGGCCCGGGTTCTCGGTCGGCCCGACGGCGAGGGACTCGATGTTGAAGGCGCGGCGGCTGAACAGCGCCGAGACCCGGGCCAGGACACCGGACTTGTTCTCGACCAGCACGGACAGCGTGTGGCGGGGCATCAGACCTGACCCTCTCCGAAGACGGGCCGCACGTCTCGCGCGGCCAGGATGTCGTCGTTGCTCGCCCCGGCGGCCACCATCGGCCACACCTGGGCGTCGGAGCCGACGATGAAGTCGATGACGACCGGGGCGTCGGTGATCGCCATGGCCTTCTCGATCACGGCGTCGACGTCGTCCTTGCTCTCGCACCGCAGGCCCACGCAGCCCAGCGCCTCGGCCAGCGTCACGAAGTCGGGGATGCGCACCGGCTTGGGCGTGCCGTCCGGGTTCTGCGCGTGCAGCTTGGTGCTGGAGTAGCGGCCCTCGTAGAACAGGGTCTGCCACTGCCGGACCATGCCGAGGTTGCCGTTGTTGATGACGGCGACCTTGATCGGGATGCCCTCGATGGCGCAGGTGGCCAGCTCCTGGTTGGTCATCTGGAAGCAGCCGTCGCCGTCGATGGCCCACACGGTGGTGTCCGGGCAGCCCTGCTTGGCGCCCATCGCCGCGGGGACGGCGTAGCCCATCGTCCCGAGGCCACCGCTGTTGAGCCAGGTGCCGGGCTTCTCGTACTTGATGAACTGCGCGGCCCACATCTGGTGCTGGCCCACGCCGGAGGTGTAGATCGCGTCGGGGCCGGCGATCGCGCCCAGCCGCTCGATGACGTACTGCGGCGACAGCGCGCCGTCCTCGGGCTCGTCGTAGCCGAGGGGGTAGCGGTCCCGCCAGGTGTCCAGCTGGGTCCACCAGTCGGCCAGGTCCGGGCTGCGGCCCGACTCGTGCTCGGCGCGCAGCGCGGTGACCAGCTGGCCGATCGTCTCCTTGGCGTCGCCCACGATCGGCACGTCGGCCTTGCGGTTCTTGCCGATCTCGGCCGGGTCGATGTCGGCGTGCACGACGAGCGCGTCCGGGGCGAAGGTGGACAGCTGGCCGGTCACCCGGTCGTCGAAGCGTGCGCCGAGGGCGACGAGGACGTCGGACTTCTGCAGCGCGGTCACTGCGGCGACCGTGCCGTGCATGCCCGGCATGCCCAGGTGCTGGGGGCTGCTGTCGGGGAAGGCTCCGCGGGCCATCAGCGTGGTCACCACCGGGGCGCCGGTGAGGGCGGCGAGCTCCGCCAGCTCCGCGGTGGCGCCGGCCTTGAGCACACCGCCGCCGACGTAGAGCACGGGGCGGCGGGCGCCGGCGATCAGCGCCGCGGCCTCGCGCACCTGCTTGCCGTGCGGCCGGGTCGTGGGCCGGTAGCCGGGCAGGTCCATCCGCGGCGGCCAGGCGAAGTCCGTCGTCGCCTGCAGGACGTCCTTGGGGACGTCGACCAGCACGGGGCCGGGGCGGCCGGTGGAGGCCAGGTGGAACGCCTCGGCGATGCGCTGCGGGATGTCGGCGGCGTCGGTGACCAGGAAGTTGTGCTTGGTGATCGGCATCGTGATGCCGCGGATGTCGGCCTCCTGGAAGGCGTCGGTGCCGATCGAGCCGCTGGGCACCTGGCCGGTGATGGCCACGATCGGGACCGAGTCCATGTAGGCGTCGGCCAGCGGGGTGACCAGGTTGGTCGCGCCCGGGCCGGAGGTGGCCATGCAGACGCCGACGCGGCCGGTGGCCTGGGCGTAGCCCGTCGCGGCGTGCCCGGCGCCCTGCTCGTGGCGCACCAGCACGTGGCGCACCTTCGAGTCGAACAGCGGGTCGTAGAGCGGGAGGATGGCGCCGCCCGGGATGCCGAAGACGACGTCGACGCCGATGGCCTCCAGCGAGCGGACGAGGCTCTGCGCCCCGGTGATGCCCGCGGCCGGCTCGACCGCGGCCTCCTCGAGGGAGCGGGCCGTGGTCTCGACGCCGGTGAGGGCGGCGGCGGCCTCGCGGGTGGCGGACTCGCTCTGGCTGGTGGTCATCTCGGCGTCTCTCCTGGGCCGTGCGGGACGAGTGCGGGTGCCGGCGGGTCGTCGACAGCTGTCGGGCAACAAAAAACCCCTCGTGCCACAGGCACGGAGGGGTCAGCGCGTCGGTCGGGGACGACCGGCGCGCTAGGGAACTACGAGGAGGCTGCGGCGGCAGCCGTCGACGAGCAGGCAGGCGTGGGGCACCTGCACACTGTGCGCCCCGATCGGCCCGGTCGTCAACCGACGCGTCCCACGGAGTGGACTCGTGTGTCCATTTCCGGTGCGAGCGCCGCCCGGGCGGGCGGCACGGGGCGCCGTGGCCGGTCCGCGCCCGGCACCGCGGTCACCGCGCGCCGCCCGTCAGCGGGACGCGACCAGGCCGGGCCACGCCGGACTCGCCGCCTCGGAGAGCAGCCCCATCAGCTGCTCCAGCGGCATCGGCCGGGCCAGCAGGAAGCCCTGCGCGAAGTGGCAGCCGAAGCCGCTCAGGACGGCCAGCTGCGCGGAGGTCTCCACTCCTTCGGCCACGACCGCCATGCCCAGTGCGCGCCCGATGCCGATGATCGACTCGCACAGCGCCCGCGTCGTGGGGTCCCGGTCGATCCGCGACACGAAGGCCCGGTCGAGCTTGACCATGTCGATGGGCAGCTTGGTCAGGTGGGTGAGCATCGAGGAGTCGCCACCGAAGCCGGCCAGGGCCACGTGCACGCCCATGAGCCGCAGGGTCGAGACGTCGAGCCCGTCGCGCTCCTCGCTGGAGGTCACGGTGCCGTCGCCGATCTCGAGCACCAGCCGCTCGGGGGCGAGCCCCGAGGCGCGCAGCGCGGCCTCCACGTCGGCGACCATCGCCCCGGTGGCGACGTACCCGGCGGGCGCGTCGATCCCGATGCGCACGCCGGCAGCCGACTCGGGCATGGCGGCGCCGGCGCGCGCCGCCTCCTCCAGGGCGAACCGCTGCAGCTCGCCGATGAGGCCGGACTGCTCGGCCAGCGGCAGGAACTCCGCCGGCGGGATCTCCCCCAGCGTCGGGTGCCGCCAGCGCAGCAGCGCCTCCACCCCGGCCACGCTCTGGTCGGTGAGGGACACGACGGGCTGGAACAGGAGGAACAGCTCACCGCGGGCACGCGCCGAGCGGAGGTCGTCGCGCAGCTGCTCGCGGCGCGCAGCCGCCTCGCCCAGAGCCGGGCGGTAGCGCTGCGCCATGCCGGCACCGGCGTCGCTCGCCGCCCGCAGGGCCAGGTCGGACCGGGCGAGGACCTCCTCGACGGCGAGACCGGTCTCGAGCTCGACCAGGCCCACGCACGCGCTGAGGTCGACGATGCCGGCGGCGGTCAGGATCGGCTGCTCGACGACCGAGAGGATCCGGCCGGCCAGCCGGTCGGCGTCGGCGCCCCGGCCCGCGGCCAGCACGGCGAAGGCCCCGCCACCGAGGCGCGCCACGACGTCCTCACCGCGCACGGTGGCCCGCAGCCGGCGGCCGACCTCGGCGACCACCGCGCTGACCACGTCCCGGCCCGCGTGCTGCCGGGCCGCCAGGATGCCGTCGAGCTCGACCATCAGCAGGGTGCCGCGCTCCTCGTCGGCCGCGGGCGAGGCCAGCCGCTCGCAGAGGAGCCGCAGCATGCCGGCGCGATTGGGCAGCGCGGTCATCGGATCGGTGTAGGCGACGCTCTGCAGCGAGCGCTCGCGGTCCTGCCGCTCGGTCATGTCCCGGCACTGCACGACGACGGCACCGACGTCGGGGTCACCGCGCAGGTCCGCGATACCGGCCTCCAGACAGCGCCACACCCCGTCGGCGTCCCGCAGCCGCAGCCCCACCAGGGGCGGCGCCTCCGCGTCGGACGACAGCGCGTCGGCGACGGCCGCCTGGTCCTCCGGGTGCACGGCGTCCAGCAGGGGGCGCCCGACGAGCTGCGCTGCCGCGGGCCCGAGGGCCCGTTCCAGGGCCGGGGAGGCCCAGGTGACCCGCAGCGCGTCGTCGAGGATGACGACGGCGTCGACGCCGGAGTGCACCAGGGACCGGAAGTAGGCCTCGCTGCGCCGCAGCCGTGCCGTGAGGTGGTGCTCCTGGCACGCGGTGGTCCAGCGGTGCACCAGGGCGAGCAGGACCGCAAGCAGGAGCCCGGCCCAGGTGAACAGGTCCAGGTGCGAGCCGAGCAGCCGGACCGCCCCCGCGGCCGCGACGGCCACGAGCAGGGCGCCCATCGGCAGCAGCTGGCCCACGTCCACCGAGCGGCGCAGCCCCCTCGCGGAAGGCGCCGGTGTGCTCCAGCCGGGGTCGAGCAGGACGGCGAGGGCGAGCAGGAGCAGCCCGCCCACGACCAGGAAGCGGGCGATCGCACTGAAGGTGACGCTGTCCGAGAGCACGGCGGAGGTGCCCAGCCCGCGGCCGCTGGTGAGCAGCGCCGTACCGGCCAGGAGCACGACGGCCATGCGCCGGCGGGCCGGCTCCACGACGCCGAGCAGGAGGAGAGCGGCGGTCATGGTCGCCGAGGTGACGACGACGGCGGCGCCGAGGACGACCTGCTCGGGCAGCTCCATCCCGGACCAGGCGCCGACCGGGCCGGTGACGAGCAGCCGGACCGCGACGAGGCAGGAGGTCAGGAACAGCGCAACCTCCGTGGCCGCGCGGCGTCCGGAGAGCAGGCGGGACCGGCCGGCGAGCCCGAGCAGCGCCACGACGGCGATCACGTAGCCGGGCACCGTCGGCACCCAGCGGACGACCACCCGGTCCAGCGCATCGGCGGCGTCGACCACGGACGCCAGGACGGCGCCGAGCACCGGGAACAGCGGCGCGATCGCGAACAACCGCCAGGCCGGTGGCCGGCCCGGGCGACGGCCGGCGGTCCACAGGACCGCCGAGGCGATCAGGCCGACGAGGACGACGGCGAGGTCGCCGAGGTCACGGAGGGCAGGCGTCGTGGCGGCGGCAGCGCAGGCGAGGAACGCCGGCGCAGCCACCGCGAGCAACCACCAGCGGCGCGGGTCCACGGTGCATGTCTCGGCACCGGGCGGGGCCCGGCCAAGCCGTGCGGGGTGGACCTCACCCCATGGGAGGGGGCGGGTCTCCCCCGGCGTCAGCCGCAGATCGCGCCCTGGGCGGCCGATCCGACGAGCTTGGCGTACTTGCCGAGGACGCCGGTCGTGTACCGCGGCGGAAGCGGCTCCCACCCGTCTGCCCGGCGGGCCAGCTCGTCGGCGTCGACCAGCAGGTCCAGGGTGCGGGTGGTCAGGTCCAGCCGGATCCGGTCGCCGTCGCGGACGAAGGCGATCGGGCCGCCGTCGGTCGCCTCGGGCGCCACGTGACCGATGCACAGGCCGGTCGTGCCGCCGGAGAAGCGGCCGTCGGTCAGCAGGAGCACGTCCTTGCCGAGGCCGGCGCCCTTGATCGCGCCGGTGACGGCCAGCATCTCCCGCATGCCGGGGCCACCCCTCGGCCCCTCGTAGCGGATCACCACCACGTCCCCGGGGTTCAGCGTGCCCTCGGTGACGGCGTCCATCGCCCCCTGCTCGCCGTCGAAGACCCGGGCGGTGCCCTCGAAGACGTCGGCGTCGAACCCGGCCGACTTCACGACCGCACCCTCCGGCGCCAGCGAACCGCGCAGGACCGACAGCCCACCGGTCGCGTGGATGGGGTCGTTCATCGCGTGGATGATCGCGCCGTCGGGGTCCGGCGGGGCGATGTCGGCCAGGTTCTCCGCCATGGTCTTCCCGGTCACGGTGAGCACGTCGCCGTGCAGCAGGCCTGCGTCCAGGAGGGCGCGCATGACGACCGGGACGCCGCCGATGCGGTCGACGTCGGTCATGACGAACCGGCCGAACGGCTTCACGTCGGCCAGCAGGGGCGTGCGGTCGCCGATCCGGTTGAAGTCCTCGAGCTCGAGATCCACCTGCGCCTCGTGCGCGATGGCCATGAGGTGCAGGACGGCGTTGGTCGAGCCGCCCAGCGCCATGACGACGGTGATCGCGTTCTCGAAGGCCTTCTTCGTCATGATCTGCCGCGCCGTGATGCCCTGGCGGAGCAGGTTCACGACCGCCTCGCCGGAGGCGACCGCGTAGTCGTCGCGGCGGCTGTCGGGCGCCGGCGGGGCGGCGCTCCCGGGCAGGGCCATGCCGAGGGCCTCGGCGACGCTGGCCATCGTGTTCGCGGTGTACATGCCGCCGCACGACCCCTGCCCGGGGCAGGCGGCCTTCTCGATCGCGGTGAGCTCGTCGCGGGTGATGAGGCCACGGGCGCACGCCCCGACGGCCTCGAACACGTCGATGATCGTGAGGTCGCGGTCGCCGAGCTTGCCGGGCATGGTCGAGCCGGAGTAGAGGAAGACGCTGGCCAGGTCGAGCCGCGCTGCGGCCATGAGCATGCCCGGGAGCGACTTGTCGCAGCCGGCCAGCAGCACCGAGCCGTCCAGCCGCTCGGCGAACATGACGGTCTCGACCGAGTCGGCGATGACCTCGCGGGAGACCAGCGAGGCGCGCATCCCCTCGTGGCCCATGGAGATGCCGTCGGAGACCGAGATGGTGCCGAACTCCATGGGGAAGCCGCCGGCGGCGCGGACGCCGTCCTTGGCGCGCTTGGCCAGCCGGTCCAGCGAGAGGTTGCAGGGGGTGATCTCGTTCCAGGACGAGGCGACGCCGATCTGCGGCTTCACCATGTCCTCGTCGCCCATGCCGACGGCGCGGAGCATCGCGCGCGCGGGCGCCTTGGCGTCGCCGTCGGTCACCTCGTAGCTGCGCGGCTTCATCGGGCTGCGCGTCGCACTGGCGGAGTCGTTGCCTGGGATGAGGTCCTCGCCGATCGTCACGGTCCGGAATGCTAGGCCCCATCGGAGACACCCCCGAGGCTGCGGTGGTACTAGTACCGGTACCACCACTGATCGGGGAGCTCCGTGACCGTCTCCGCCCGCCGCGAACTGGCCGACTTCCTCGGTTCCCGTCGCCGCCAGCTCGCCCCGGGAACCGTCGGTCTCCCGGCCGGCACCAACCGGCGCACCCCCGGGCTCCGGCGGGAGGAGGTCGCGCTCCTCGCGGGGGTGAGCCACACCTGGTACACGTGGCTCGAGCAGGGCCGGGACATCCGGCCGTCCCGCCAGGTGATGGACGCCCTGGCCCGGACGCTGCAGCTGTCGGCGGCCGAGCGCGAGTACGTCCTCCGGCTCTCCGGCAACGACCCGGTGCGTGCCGACGATCGCGTGGAGGCGCTGCCGGCACACCTGCAGGGGCTGATGGACGCGCTCGGCTCCTCCCCCGCCTACGCGATCACCTCGAGCTGGTCGATCGTCGGCTGGAACGCCGCCTACGAGCGCCTCTACCCCGGGGTCGCGGGGCTGCCCGACGGGGAGCGGAACCTGCTCTGGGTCGTCTTCACCGATCCCGCCGTCCGCGCGCTCCTGGGCGACTGGGGTGGCGACAGCCGCCGCTTCCTCACCCAGTTCCGCGCCGAGGTCGGTCCGCGACTGGCCGATCCGGAGGTGGTGGACCTCGTGACCCGCCTGCAGGCGGCCAGCCCCGCCTTCCGCGAGGGGTGGGCCAGCCACGACGTCGACCGGTTCACCTCCACCGAGCGCCGGTTCGAGCACCCGGCGGTCGGCACCCTGGTGCTGGAGCACCACCAGCTCACCCCCGCCGACGCCCCCGGGCTCCAGCTGGTGGTCTACACCGCGGCCGAGGCGGACACCGCGGCCAAGCTGGCGCGGCTGGCCGCCTGACCCGTCTGGGAGGATCGGCCCTCGTGGACACCCCGGCCCGCTTCCGCACCAACCGCGCCACGCTGCTGGGCGTCCTGGTGTTCGCGCTGTGCCTGACCACGCTGACGGCGGCCTCGCCCTGGTTCCTGCTGCTCCTGCTCGTCCCGGCCGTACTGGTGGCCTGGGTGCTGCGCACCGGCTTCGACGTCGACGGCGACGCCGTCACCATCCGCTCGCTGCTCGGCCGGCACCGCGTGCCGTGGTCGGAGGTGGCGGGCGTCCGGGTCGGCGAGCGCGGCGACCTCTGGCTGGTCACCACCGGCGGGACGGAGGTGCGGCTCCCGGCGGTGCGCGCCCGCGACCTGCCGGCCATCGGGCGGGCGTCCGGCGGCCGCATCCCCGTGCCCCAGCTGCCCGACGGTCAGTAGCGGTCGACCACGTTGACCAGCGGCTCGCCGGCCAGGATCCGGTGGAGCTGGTCGGACACCGCCGCCGCAGCGCGCTCGTTGGTGCCGGGCACGTCCCCGCCGACGTGCGGGGTGATCAGCAGGCCGGGCGCGGTCCAGAGCGGGTGACCCTCGGGCAGCGGCTCCGGCTCGGTCACGTCGACCGCGGCACGGAGCCGGCCGGCGGTCAGCTCGGCCAGCAGGGCGTCGGTGTCGACGACGACACCGCGGGCCGCGTTGACCAGCAGGGCGCCGTCGCGCATGGCGGCGAGGAACCCGGCGTCGACCAGCGCGATGGTCTCGTCGGTCACGGGCACGATCACGATGACGACGTCGGCCTGCGGCAGCAGCTCGGGCAGGTCGCTGGTCGGCCGGACGTCCTCGCGGGCGGTGCGGGCCACGTAGGTCAGCTCGACGTCGAAGCCCGCGAGCATCCGGCCGATGCGGCGGCCGATGTCCCCCGCGCCGACGACCAGGACCTTCGCCCCGACGAGCGTGGCGTGGGTGCGGGGCGTCCAGCGGCCGGCGTCCTGCTCGCGGACGAAGAAGGGCAGTCCCCGCTGGGCGGCGAGGGTGGCGGCCACCGCCCACTCGGCCGTCGAGGGCGTGTGCGCGCCGCGGGCGTTGCAGAGGGCCACGCCGTCGGGCAGCCGTCCGGCGAAGCGCTCCGCCCCCGCGCTGAGCAGCTGGACGACGCGCAGATCGGGCAGCGCGGCGAAGAACTCGTCGCCGGGGAAGGCCGCGCCGCCCGAACGCGGCACCCAGACCTTCGCGCGGGCGGCGTCGCCCGTGGGCGGGCCGTCGGCCGGCGCCCACCGGTGGGCACGCACCCGCGGCGAGACCGCCTCGGCGGCGGCCGCGAGCGCACGGGAGGGGACCAGGACGTCGAGCACCTCGTCGGGGCCGACCAGCGGTTCGATCACGAGCGCTGACAGTAGGCGCAACCACCCGCCCCGCCCAGGCAGCGCACGTACTGTGGAGGACATGCGGCGGGTCTCGGCGGGTGCGCTGCTGGTGACCGCGCTCCTGCTGGCCGGATGCGGCGACGACGGGTACGAGCCCTCCGGGCCTTTCCGGCCGCTGCCCGAAGGGGCGCCGCCGGAGGTGGGTCCTCCCCCCTCGACGGCGCCTGTCCCCGGTCGCCCGGCCGAGCCGGGTGCCGAGCAGGACGCCGGCGATCCGAACGTCGTCGCCACCGGGCTGGCGGTGCCCACGGGCCTGGCACTGCTCCCCGACGGCACCGCGGTCGTCGGGGAACGCGACACCGGCCGCATCCTGCAGGTCTTCCCTGACCGCTCCCCGGCCCGCGAGCTGATGACCGTGCCGGGCGTGGACACCGCCGGGGACGGCGGCCTCCTCGGCCTCGCCGTCTCCCCCACGTACGCCGAGGACGGGCTGCTCTACGCCTACCTGTCCACGGCGGCGGACAACCGCGTGGTGCGCTTCCCGATCGGCGGGACGCCGAACACGGTGCTGACCGGCATCCCGCGGGGCGAGGTGCACAACGGCGGCGGCCTCGCGTTCGGCATCGACGGGACCCTGTACGTCGGCACCGGCGACACCGGGGACCCGGCGCTGGCCGGCGACCCCTCGTCGCTGGCCGGCAAGGTGCTGCGGATCGACGTGTTCGGCGGCCCCGTGGGAGCGGGACCGGTCTTCACCAGCGGGCACCGCGACGTTCCCGCCGTGTGCGTCGGCGCGGAGGACCGGCTGTTCGCCGCCGACGCCGCGCGCGAGGGCCCCGACGAGCTGAACGCGCTGATCGAGGGCGGGGACTACACCGGCGCGACCGGCGCGGTGGTCGAGATCCCGCCGGGCGAGGACGGACTGGGCGGGTGCGCCGTCCTGGGCGACGCGGTGTTCCTCGGCGCGCTCGACGGCCAGCGGGTGCACGCCGTCCCCGTCGACGAGGCGAACACGGTCTCCGGCGAGCTCGAGGAGTTCCTCGACGGGGAGTACGGGCGGCTGCGGACCGTCGTGGCCGATGCCCAGGGCGCGCTGTGGATCACCACGTCCAACCGGGACGGGATCGGCACCCCGGCCGAGGACGACGACAAGGTGCTGCGCATCAGCCCGCCGTCGTCAGCGGGCGGAAGCCCGCTGTAGGGCCCGGCGCTGTCGATCTCAGCGTCGTGGGCGCCCGAACCGGTGCACGACGTGGTCGCGCGAGTCCACCGGGTTGTCCGGGGTCAGCTCACCGGTGGCGTAGCGGGCGCCCCCGGCCCGCTCCAGCGCCCGCCAGGACGCCTCGTTGGCCGCGGCGACCGGCACCAGGACCTCACCGGCGTCCGGGTGGTCGGCGAAGCCGCGCGCGACGGCCGCCGCGATCATCGCCGCGCCAAGACCGCGACCGCGGGAGGACGGCTCCCCCACGAGGTAGTCGATGCCCAGCGCCCCACCACCGGGCGACCAGCGGATCGGCCAGCCAGCGGCAGAGCAGCGGGAAGTCCGTCCGACGCAACGGCCGCAGCTCCACCTCCGGCAGCTCAGGCACCGAGCTCGAGTCCGGTCAGCCCGTCGAGGTCGACGGCGCTCCCTTCCCCCGCGTCGGAGTCGAAGACCTCGAGCTCCTGCAGCCGACCGTCGAAGTGGTGCAGCACGACGACGACCACGTGGCCGTCGTGGCCCACCCCGCTGGCGCTGACCTCGGAGTGCACGTGTTCGTGACGGAGCGCGCTCGACGAGGACAGCTGCACCGAGGAACAGCCGCACGCGCACTCCCCCACGACGGTCGCGTCGGCCACCTGCGCCGTCACGTCCGGCCCCGCCTCGGCGGCGAGCCAGGACAGCAGACGGTGCTCCGCCGTCGACAGGGGTCTCGGGCGGAGCAGCGCGCGGAAGACCGGCTGGCCGGTCGGCTCGTCGGCGGCCACGCGGGAAGTGTGCCGCCGGGACCTACGAGCTGACCAGCCGCTCCTCGAGCATCCGCTTGACGGTGGCGGCGTCGGCCTTGCCCCGGGTGGTCTTCATGACCGCACCCACCAGCGCACCGATGGCCTGCACCTTGCCGCCGCGCACCTTCTCGGCCACGTCGGGGTTGCCCTCGATCGCGGCGTCGACGGCGCTGACCAGCTCGTCGGACTCACCCATGACGGCCAGGCCGCGCGCCTCGACCACGGCTGCCGGGTTCCCCTCGCCGGCGAGCACGCCGTCCAGCGCCTGGCGGGCCAGCTGGTCGTTGATCGTGCCGGCGGAGATCAGCCCGATCAGCTCCGCGACCTGCGCCGGGGTGACCGCCAGCTCGGCCAGGTCGGTGCCGGTGTCGTTGGCGCGGCGGGCGAGGTCGCCCAGCCACCACTTGCGGGCGTCGCCGGGCGAGGCGCCCGCGGCGACGGTGTCGCCGACCAACTCGACGGCACCGGCGTTGACCAGCCAGGCCATCTCCGTCGGCGAGATGCCCCACTCGTCGGACAGCCGCGTGCGGCGGGCCGCCGGCAGCTCGGGCAGCTCGGCCAGGAGGGTGGCGACCCACTCCTCGTCGGGCGCGACCGGCACCAGGTCGGGCTCGGGGAAGTACCGGTAGTCGGTCGCCTCCTCCTTGCTGCGGCCGGGCGAGGTGGTGCCGGAGTCCTCGTGGAAGTGCCGGGTCTCCTGCGTGATCGTGCCGCCCGCGTCGAGCACGCCGGCCTGGCGGCGCATCTCGAAGCGCACCGCCCGCTCGACCGAGCGCAGCGAGTTCACGTTCTTGGTCTCGGTGCGGGTGCCCCACTCCAGGCTGCCGATCGGCGCCAGGGAGGTGTTGACGTCGCAGCGCAGGTTGCCCTGCTCCATCCGCACCTCGGAGACGCCGAGGGCGACCAGGATCTCGCGGAGCTCGGTGACGTAGGCCTTGGCCACCTCGGGGGCCTTGGCGCCGGCGCCCGGGATGGGCCGGGTGACGATCTCGACCAGCGGGATGCCGGCCCGGTTGTAGTCGATCAGCGAGTGGTCGGCGCCGTGGATGCGTCCGGTCGAGCCACCGACGTGCAGGTTCTTGCCGGTGTCCTCCTCCAGGTGCACCCGCTCGATCTCGACGCGGTAGGTCTCGCCGTCCACCTCGACGTCCAGGTGGCCGGCGGTGCACAGCGGCTCGTCGTACTGCGTCGTCTGGAAGCCCTTGGGGATGTCCGGGTAGAAGTAGTTCTTCCGGGAGAACCGCGCCCAGGTGGCGATCCGGCAGCCCAGCGCCAGGCCGATGCGGATGGTCGACTCGATGGCCGCGGCGTTGGCCACCGGCAGCGAGCCGGGCAGGCCGAGACACGTCGGGCAGGTCTGGGTGTTGGGCTCGGCGCCGAAGGTGGTGGAGCAGCCGCAGAACATCTTGGACGCGGTGCCCAGCTCGACGTGGGTCTCCAGGCCGATCACCGGCTCGTAGCGGGTCAGGACCTCGTCGAACTCGACGAGCCGGTCGGCGGTGGTGGTGACGCTCACGGGGTGGGGCCCTCCTTCGGGGCGGCGGACCTGGTCGCGGCGCGCTCGGCGCGGCCGGTGACGACGGCGCCGATGGCGGTCAGCACGCCCAGGACGAGGAAGACGGCGAAGACGGCGCGGTCGGTGACGACCCAGCCGACGATGCCGGCGATGATGACGAACGCGGTCAGGCCCCACGCGGCCTTCAGCGGGGCGCTCATGCGGCGCTCCGCACGGGCAGCTGGTCGAGGAACCGCGATCCGCGGGCCGCGTCCTGGGCGGCCTCGAGGGCGGCGGCCACCGTGTAGCAGCGGTCGTCGGCCAGGGCCGGCGCCATGATCTGCAACCCGACCGGAAGGCCCTCGGACAGCCCGCAGGGCACCGAGATCGCGGGGACCCCGGCGAGGCTGGCCGGCAGCGTGCACAGGTCGGCGGCGTACATGGCGATCGGGTCGTCGACGCGGGCGCCCACCGGCCAGGCCACGGTCGGGCTGGTCGGGCTGACGAGCACGTCCACGTCGTCCCAGGCGCTGGTGAAGTCGCGGGTGATGAGCGTGCGCACCTTCTGCGCCTGCCCGTAGTAGGCGTCGTAGTAGCCGCTGGACAGCGCGTAGGTGCCCAGGATGATCCGGCGCTTCACCTCGGGGCCGAAGCCCTGCTCGCGGGTGAGCGCCATGACCTCGTCCAGGTCGCGGTTGCCGTCGTCGCCGACCCGGAGGCCGTACCGGACGCCGTCGAAGCGGGCGAGGTTGGATGACGCCTCGCTGGGCGCGATCAGGTAGTAGGCCGGGAGCGCGAGGTCGAAGGCCGGGCAGGACACCTGCCGCACCTGCGCGCCCAGGCTCTCCAGCAGCGCGACCGTCTCGGCGAACCGGGCGAGCACGCCCTCGTCGTAGCCGTCGGTGTGGCCGTCGCCGCCCAGCTCGGTGACGACGCCGACCCGCAGGCCTGCCAGGTCGCCCTCGGCGCCGCGGCGCGCGGCCTCGGCGAGCACCGGCGCCGGGGAGTCGATGGAGGTGGAGTCGAGCGGGTCGTGCCCGGCGATCGCCTCGTGCAGCAGCGCGGCGTCCAGGACGGTGCGCGCCATGGGGCCGGCCTGGTCGAGGCTGGAGGAGAAGGCGATGAGCCCGTAGCGCGAGACCGAGCCGTACGTGGGCTTGTGCCCGACCAGGCCGGTGACGGCGGCGGGCTGCCGGATCGAGCCACCGGTGTCGGTGCCGATCGCCCACGGTGCCAGCCCGCCGGCGACGGCCGCGGACGAGCCGCCCGACGAGCCGCCGGGGATCCGGTCGTGGTCCCACGGGTTGCGGGCCACGCGGTAGGCGGAGTTCTCCGTGGAGGAGCCCATCGCGAACTCGTCCATGTTGGTCTTGCCGAGCAGGACGGTGCCCGCGGTCTTGAGCCGGGCGGCCAGCGTCGCGTCGTACGGCGGGCGCCAGCCCTCGAGGATCTTCGACCCGCTCGTCGTCGGGACGCCCTCGGTGACGACGACGTCCTTGAGCGCCAGCGGGACCCCGGCCAGCGGGCCGAGCTCGTCCCCCTGGGCACGGGCGGCGTCCACCTGCTCCGCGGAACGCAGCGCGGCCTCGGCGTCGACGTGCAGGTAGGCGCCCAGCGCGCCGTCCTCGGACTCGATGCGGTCCAGGTAGGCCCGGGTCACCTCGGCGGCGGTCACGTCACCGGCGGCGAGCAGCCGGCCGAGCTCGGCGGCATCGGTGGTCGTCAGGTCGCTCATGCTTCCTCCCCGAGGATGCGCGGCACGCGGATCCGGCCGTCCTCGGCGGCCGGCGCACCGGCCAGGACCACGTCGCGGGGCAGGCTGGGCCGGGCCACGTCCTCGCGGAAGACGTTGGTCATCGGCACGGCGTGCGTGGTGGGCGGCACGTCGGCGACGTCGGCTCTGCCGACCTGGGCGACGGCGTCCAGCACCGCGCCCAGCTGACCGGCGAAGAGGTCGAGCTCCTCGTCGGTCACGGCCAGCCGCGACAGGTGCGCCAGGTGGGCCACCTCGTCACGGGTGAGTCGGTCCTTGCGGGACGGCGTGCTCATGCGGGGCGGAACTCCACTTCGGGGGGCGACGGTCGGCGCCGACCACCGTGGTGCGGGGCCGGGACCGGACCTTGCCACTGTACGTGGGGGGTCCGACCCGGTCGTCACCGTGAGAGGCTGCCCTCGCCTGCGATCAACGGAGATCGGCCCGCGCCCGAGGCTCCCGGAGGAACCGTGTCCTATCTGCTGCGTCTGGTCATGCCCGACCGTCCCGGCATCCTGGGTGCGGTGGCCACCGCGCTGGGCACCGCGGGCATCGACATCGTGTCCCTGGACGTGCTCGAGCGCGGTACCGGCGTGGCCGTCGACGACGTGGTGGTCGACCTCCCGCCCGACCGGCTGCCCGACAGCTTGATCACCGTCGCGCAGAGCGTGCCCGACGTGCGGGTGGAGTCGCTGCGCCCGTTCGCCGGCCCGCTGGACACCCACCGCGAGCTGGAGCTGCTCGACGCGCTGGCCCACGCCGGTGGCGGCACGGCGGAGAAGCTGCTGGCCGCCGAGCTGCCGCGGGTGTTCCACAGCGGGTGGGCGGTGGTGCTCGACGGCACTCCGGGGGTGACCGGGGAGGTCCGTGCCGCGTCCGAGGCGGCGCCCGCGTTCGACGGGGTGGCGCTGCCGTGGATGCCGTTGGCCGCTCCCCGGCTGCTGTCCAGCGACGACGACTGGCTGCCCGAGCGCTGGCAGGAGATGGCGATCGAGATGATGGCGACGCCGTTCGGTGGCGAGGCGCGCGCGGTCGTCGTCGGCCGCTCCGGTGGGCCGGCGTTCCGCCGGTCCGAGCTCCTGCGGCTGGTGCACCTGACCGGCATCGCCTCGACCGTCACCCACCTGCCGCCTGCCTGAGTCCCGTCGGACCCCGCGCCGCCCGACGAAACCGCGCCGCTCATCCATCGGCGCCCCCGACCAACCCGCGCCACGCGCCGATCCCGCGCCACCCGACGACGCCACCCGACGAACCCGCACCGCTGCCTCAGTCCCGCCCACCCTGCGCTACCCATCGATCCGGCGCCGCCGGTCGAGCTGGCTCGGCCCGTTCATCCCGCGCGCGAAAACTGTCGGTGGTCGAACACATGATCGACCCGTGATCGACGCCGCCTCCCCGTCCGGTGCGCCTGCGGGCGCACCGTCGGTCGGCTGGGCGACGGGTCCGCTCGGCGCGGTCCAGGTCGCGGAGCGCGAGATCAGCAGGCAGACGGCGATCCGGGCCCGTGCCGTGGCCGAGTTCGCCGCGAGCAGGCCCGCCTCGGCTGACCGCCCCGCCGGGACGCCGGGTGCCATGAGCGACGACCGCAGGGCTGGTCGACCGCAGGTGCTCGCGGACGTCAGCGAATGGGCTGGGCAGGAGCTGGCGCTGGCCCTGTCGATCACGCAGGTGACCGCCGAGAATCTGCTGGAGCGCTCGCTCCTGCTGGTGCACCGGCTGCCGGGCACCCTGACGGCACTCGAGTCCGGGGTGATCCACGGCGGGCACCTGTGGCATCTGCTGGACAAGGTCGGGCCGATCACCGACGCGCGGATCCGCGCCCGCGTGGAGCGCGAGGTTCTCGACTGGGTGGCCGGCCGGTCGGTGACCACGCCGGCGCAGGTGGGCGCGAAGGTCCGGCGATCGGTGCTCCGGCACGATGCCGCGGCCGCCGCGCAGCGCCTGGTGAGGGCGCTGCGCCAGCGCGGCGTCTCCGTCCGCGCGGACCACCGCGAGGGCATGGCCGTCTTCGACGCGCTGCTGACCGTCCCCGAGGCGCAGGCCCTGCTCGACGCGCTGGGGCGGTACGCCGACGCGATCGACGACCCCGGGGACACCCGGACCCGCGGCCAGAAGATGGCCGACTGCCTGCTCGACCTGGTGCTGCGTCCCGGCGAGCACGACCACGCCCCCGTGCAGGCGCGCCTGACGCTGGTCGCCGGCGTGCCGGCGTTGGCCGGCGGGGACGCTCCAGGCGAGATCGGCGGGGAGCCGGTGCCCGCCGAGATGGTGCGCGTGCTGGCCCGGGCGCTCGGCCTCCTCCCCGGTGCGCCCTCGCGCGCGCCGACGCCGGTCGTCCCCGCGCACGACCTGTCCCCGGACGAACCTCCCGTCGGGACGTGGACCGCGGCGATGCGGTCCGCAGACGAGCGGTGGTGGGCCGAGGTCGAGGCGCGGGCACTGCGCGGTGACTGGGGTGGTGAGGACGATCCTCCGCGCGATGAACTGGAGCGGTGGTGGGCCCTCGAGGCCGCACGGGACCAGCTGTCCCGAACCGCACCACCGACCGCACCGCCCCCGACAGGACACGCACCGCCGGGACGACCACCGACCGCACCGCCGGGACCAGCACCGACCGCGCCGCCCCCGACAGGACCCGCACCGCCGGGACCAGCACCGACCGCGCCGCCCCCGACAGAACCCGCACCGCCGGGACCAGCACCGACGGCTCCTCGCCCACCGGGAAGCGCGGCGGCGACACTTCCTCCACCGGTCGAGGGAGGACCGGACGACGAGGCATGCCCGGCCCCCGACACCGGCAGCTGGGCGGACGCCGACCGCGCGGTGGACGAGGCCGGCGCCCTCCTCCTGGACCTCGAACGCGCGGTGGGGCGGGCCGACCGGGCGGTCGACGGTGCCCGCCGTGCCGATGCGGAGGACGGGGGTGCGTGGCAGGGCAGCGCGGCCGGACGGGTGCGCACCGCGGCGGGCACCCTGGACGACCTCCACGCCATGGCCGACGCCCAGCGGGCGGCACTCGCCGACCTGCTCGACCGGAGTGCGGGCGGCGGGCTCGTCGACCGCCCGCGCATCGCCCTCGTCGACGAGCTCACCGGCGCGCTGCTCTGCCTCACCGACAGCGACGAGCTGCGCCGGCACGCCACCTGCAGTGCCCGCCGCTGCCGCCGCAACCCGGCTGGTTGCGACCACGACCTGGCCGGCCGGCCGGGACTGGGGCCGCCCGGGCCGACCGACGGCTACCGCCCGCGGGCGGCACTCGACCGGTTCGTCCGGGCCCGCGACCCGCGCTGCCGGTTCCCCGGCTGCCGCCGGCGAGTGCCGCGCGGCGGGGAGCTCGACCACGACCGCCCGTGGCCGGAAGGGCCGACCAGCGCCGGCAACCTCGTCGGTTACTGCACCGGCCACCACCGCGGCAAGCATCAGGCCCCCGGCTGGCAGCACCACCTGGCCGCCGACGGCACCCTCACGGTCACCACCCCGACCGGCCTGGCCGCGACCACGGCTCCCCCACCGTTCTGACGACGGGGGGCTACTCGCTCCCGTCGCCGATCGTCGCGACCTCGCGGGCGGCGTCGGGGCCGTCCTCGAGCAGCACCCGGAAGCCGTCGTCGTCGAGGATGGGCGCCTTGACCTGCACGGCCTTGTCGTACTTGCTGCCCGGGTCCGCGCCCACGACGACGAAGCCGGTCTTCTTCGACACCGAGCCGGTGACCTTGCCCCCGCGCTGCTGGATCGCCGCCGTCGCCTCGTCGCGGCTGTAGTCGCGCAGCGAGCCGGTGACGACGACGGTCACACCGGTGAGCGGACCGGGGCCGGCGTCCTCGCCCTCGTCGGCCATGCGCACACCCGCCGAGCGCCATTTCTCCACGAGCTCGCGGTGCCAGTCGACGGCGAACCAGTCGCGGATCGACGTCGCGATCGTCGGCCCGACCCCGTCGGCGGCGGCCAGCTCCTCCTCGGACGCCTCCATGATCCGGTCGAGCGAGCGGAAGTCGCGAGCCAGTGCCTGGGCGGCGGTCGGCCCGACGTGCCGGATGGAGAGCGCCACCAGCACGCGCCAGAGCGGGACGTCCTTGCGGCTCTGCAGGTTGGTCAGGAGCTTCGCGCCGTTGGCACTCAGGGTGCCGTCCTTCTTGGTGAAGAACGACGACCGCTGCAGCTGCTCCGCGTCGAGGAAGAAGACGTCGCCCTCGTCCTGCAGGAGGTGGCTCTGCAGCAGCGCGGTCGCCGCCTCGTAGCCGAGGTTCTCGATGTCGAAGGCGCCGCGGCCGGCGACGTGGAAGACCCGCTCCCGCAGCTGCGCGGGACAGGACCGGGAGTTCGGGCAGCGGATGTCGGCGTCGCCCTCTTTCTCCGGCCGGAGCTCGGTGCCGCACTCCGGGCAGTGCGAGGGCATGACGAACTCGACCTCGGAACCGTCCCGGGCGGCGACCACCGGGCCGAGCACCTCGGGGATGACGTCACCGGCCTTCCGGATGACCACCGTGTCGCCGATGAGCACGCCCTTGCGCCTCACCTCCGACGCGTTGTGCAGCGTGGCCATCTGCACGGTCGAGCCGGCGACCTTCACCGGCTCCATGTACGCGAACGGGGTGACCCGCCCGGTGCGGCCGACGTTGACCCGGACGTCGAGCAGCTTCGTCGTCGCCTCCTCCGGCGGGTACTTGAACGCGATCGCCCAGCGGGGCGCCCGCGAGGTGGAGCCGAGCCGCCGCTGGAGGGCGTACTGGTCCACCTTCACGACGACCCCGTCGATCTCGTGCTCGACCGAGTGCCGCTGCTCCCGGGTCCGCTCGATGTAGGCCCACACGGCCTCCAGGTCGCCGACCACCTCGTACCGGTCGCTCACCGGCAACCCCAGCCCGCGCAGCCGGTCGTAGGCCGCGGACTGCCGGTCGACGTCGAACCCGCGGTGCGCGCCGACGCCGTGCACCACGAGGCGCAGCGGGCGCGAGGCGGTGACCTTCGGGTCCTTCTGCCGCAGCGACCCGGCCGCGGCGTTGCGCGGGTTGGCGAACGGCGCCTTCCCTGACTCAACCATGCCGGCGTTGACGTCGGCGAAGGCGGCGACCGGGAAGTAGATCTCGCCCCGCACCTCGAGCAGGTCGGGGACGTCGGCACCGGCCAGCTGCTGCGGGACGTCGGCCATGGTGCGGACGTTGGCGGTGACGTCCTCCCCCGTCGTCCCGTCGCCCCGGGTGGCGGCACGGACCATGCGGCCGCGCTCGTAGACGATCGCCACGGCGACGCCGTCGACCTTCAGCTCGCACAGGTAGCTCGCGCCGGCCGCGCCCTCGCGCTCCACCCGCGCGGCCCAGGCCGAGAGCTCGTCGCTGCTGAACGCGTTGTCCAGGCTCTGCATCCGCTCGAGGTGCTGGACCGGCGCGAAGGTGGCGGTGAAGCCGCCGTTGACCTTCTGGCTGGGCGAGTCGGGGGTGACCAGCGCCGGGTGCGCGGCCTCGAGCGCCTTGAGCTCGCCCATCAGCTCGTCGTACTGACCGTCGCTGACCAGCGGCTCGTCGCGCACGTAGTACGCGAAGGCGTACCGGTCCAGTTCCTCCGAGAGGTCCCGGTGCCGGGTGCGCGCGTCGTCGGGGACCTCGGTGAGGTCCTCCCGGTCGGTCGCGGCCTCGACGACCGGCTCGTCCAGCGCAGCGGGGTCGGTGCTCACGCGGGCACGTTATCCGGCGGGTACGACGGCGAACCGGTCCTCACCCGGTCGGGGTCCGGTCCGGCTCGGGCGGGACGAGATCGCCGCCCTCGGGCCCCCGCAGCGGCCGTGCGTCCCAGGCCGCGTTGAGCAGGCTGGCTCCGCACAGCGCGAGCAGCGCCCAGAACTGCCAGCCGTCGAGGTGCTCGCGCCAGGCGACCAGGCCCCAGACGAGCAACCCGTACACCAGCACCCCGGCGGCGTTCAGCGCCCGGAACCACCGCGGTCGCCGGCGGGCCAGTCGTTGGTAGCGCTCCAGCGGACTGCCCTTGCCGTGCTCCGGCACGAAGTCGCCACGCATCGACGCTCGGAAGCCACCGAACGCTCCCGCCCCCTCGACCCGCTGTCCGCCGACCGCCGGCTCGCCGGCCAGCAGTGCCGGCACCTGGGGCGGCAGCCCCAGCGCGGCCACCGCCTTCTCGGCGATCTCACGCGGGGTGCCTCCAGCGCCGTGCAGCCGGCTGACCGACTCCTCGGGGCGCTGCACCGCCTCGGCCAGCAGCCGTGGATCCGCGGGAGCGATGCCCCACCGGTGGCGGGCGATCTCCTTGTACCCCCGGTAGAGGACGTACTCCAGGTCGGCGTGGGTCTGCCGCAGCACCAGCGACACCGGGCTGCGTCCCGGCGCTGCCGTCAGCTCCGCCTGCCGCACGAGGAAGTCCGGGGCGTCGTCGGCCACGACCGCGGTCCACTCCGCGTTCGCGACCACGGTGGCGCCGTGGTCCGACATCGCGATCGCCTCGCGCACGCGGTGCTCCGGCGCCCGGATGAGCAGCAGCCCGGCGGTCTCCTCGACGTCGTCGTCGTCCACCTGCAGCTCGTCGGGCACCGCGGCCCGGATCAGGCCGACCGCCTCCTCGCCGTCCCGCCAGTCGGCCGCCGACAGCGGCAGCGCGAACCCGTCGCGGCCGAGGAGCTGGTACTCCCCCGGCCCCTGGCGGACCAGCCCGACCGCGTCGGCCCAGCGGACGGTGATCGCGCCCTCCGCGAGCACCGCGCTCACGCCGTCGTCCCCGACGACCAGCGCTGCCCCCTTCGGCACGCCGGTGCGCCGCCGCCGCCGGAACGTCCTTCCCTGCACGGCGTCCCTGGACCAGCCCGGGATCCGGGTGACTCCCGCCGGGCCCGGATCGAGCGGTCCCGGGACGGCGAGCAGTGCGCCGTCCCGCAGTCGCGCCGCGGCCTCCCGGACCTCCACGACGGTCAGCGCGGCCAGCTCCCGGCGCAGCCCGTCCGCGTCGTAGGCGGGCACCCCGGTGACGCGCGCCTCGGCCAGGGAGGCGGCCTCCCCCGTGTCGCCGCGACCGTCGTCCAGGGCGGAGAGGACACCCCGCCGCTCGTCCTCCAGCTCCTCGGCGGTGGGCCCCTCGTCGGCCAGCCGCTGCACCTCCCGCCAGAGCACACGGACGACGAGGTCCTCCTGGCCCGGCCGCACGTCGGTGACGACGACGCCGAACCGGGTCTCCGCGTCGAGGGGCAGCCGGTCGGCCCCCACCGCGTACGCGACCCCGCGGCGGTGGCGCAGCTCGTCCTCGAGCCGGCGGCGCAGCAGCTCGAGGGTCATCGAGCCCGCGACCCCGGGCGGCAGCTCTGCCCCGAGGGCGACCGCCCCCTCCACCGGCGCCTCCAGCCACCCCGGCGTCGGCACCTCCGCGCGCCGCAGCGGGCGCCGGGCCGGTGGCGATCCGTCGGCCAGGCGCAGGACCAGTCCCTCGGGCACGGGGCCGCTGAGCCAGAGCGCCGCGTTCTGCCGGGTGAACCAGGTGCGCACCCAGCCCTGCACGTCCTCCGCCGTCAGCGACCGGATGGCAGGTTCGCGCACGCCGGCGAGCCCCGGGCCCTCCGTGCCGTACCGCTCGGCGAGCAGGATCCCGACCGCCGGGGGTACCGCGGCGGCACCCTCGGTCCGGAGCACGTCGGCCTCCACCCGCAGCCGGTCGACCGGGAGCTCCCCCAGTGCCCGGCAGACGCGGGTCAGGAAGTCGCGGACCTGTTCCGGCGTCCCGGACGCGGTGAACTCCGTCCGGTTCAGGTCGACCGATGCGTTCGAGTCGTACACCGTCCGGCCGACCGCGCTCATGACCAGGTGCTCGACGAGGTGGCTGAGCCCGCCCCGCACGAAGGTCTCGTCGGCGCGGCCGACCCCGAACACGAGTCCGACGGTGGTGGGCGCGGGGCCCTCCACCAGGAAGGCCGGGATCCCGTCGATCAGCGTCTCGTGCACCGGCGCAGGGTAGGGCCGTTCCCGCTCCCCGGCGTGGAGAACCGCTCGTGTCGTCGGCGTCACTCCGGCTGGAGGTACTTCGCTGCCTCGCTCAGGTGGGTCATCGCGGCGCGGGCGTAGCCGGGCGTGGCCCCGGCGAGACCGCAGGACGGCGTCAGGGTGACGGCGCCGGGCAGCTGCTCGGCCGCGAAGCCGAGCTCGCGCCACCAGCCCTGCACCCGCGACGCGGTGGCCCGGGCGGCCGGCAGGTCAGCATCGGTACCCGGGACGACTCCGGCCAGCAGGTGGACGCCGGCGTCGACGGCCTCCCCCACGGCGTCGAGGTCCTGCACCAGCGACAGGTCGAAGGAGAGCCCGGCGGCACCGGCGCCGCGGAACAGCGTCAACGGCATCCGCGGCGCGCAGCAGTGGACGACCACCGGCACCGGCAGCGCCGCCACGACCGCCCGCAGCTCCTGCTCGACGGCCTCGGCGGGAACGGCCGGGAGGCGGCCGAACCCGGTCGCCGTGGGCAGGCCGCCCTGCAGCGCCGCCGGCACGCTCGGCTCGTCCAGCTGGACCACGAGGCGCGCACCGGGCAGCCGCGCACCGACCGCGGCCACGTGCGCCCGCAGCCCCTCGGTGAGCGACTGCGCCAGGTCGCGGCGCGCGCCCGGATCGACGACGGCCCGCTCCCCGCGCGTCCGCTCCAGGGAGGCGGCCAGCGTCCAGGGTCCGGCGACCTGCAGCTTGAACGGCCCCGCGTAGCCCTCCGCCTGCTCGTGCAGCGCGTCCAGGTCGCGGGCCAGGAACTCCTGGGCACGTCGCTGGTCGACACCGGAGCGCGGCACGAGCCGCCAGCCGGCCGGCGTGATCTCCACGGCGAGGTCCACGAGCAGGCTCGCGGTCCGGCCGATCATGTCCGCACCGGCGCCGCGGCCGGGGAGCTCGGGCAGGTGCGGCATCCCGGGCAGCTCGCCGAGGACCAGCCGCAGCGCCTCGGCCGGGTCGGTCCCCGGGAGGGAGCCGATGCCCGTGGCCGGGCCCCACGTCGCTGCCGGTGCCGCACCGCCGGACCCGTCCGGCAGGCCTGCGGGGTCGTGGGGGGTGGTCACGGAGGCGACGGTAGCCGTCCCGGTGGCACCGGTCGGTCCCGCCTCAGCAGGAGAGCCGCTCCGCGGTGGGCACCGCACCACCGGCCGGCGGACCCACCGGCGACGTCGCGGCCAGGTGAGCGGCGAGGGCATCGGTGCCGGTGGTGTGCGAGACGAGGTCGGCCCCGTCGGCGAAGGAGGTGTACCCGTCACCGCCCTCCCGCAGGTAGGCGGTCATGGCGACGCGGTAGCTGCCGGCCGGATCGATCCGGGACCCGAGGAGGGTCAGCGAGCAGGGGTCGACCCGGTCACCGGCCGGCCGGGCCGGGTCGTAGCGGTACGCGAGCCCCTGGGACGTGCTGAGCAGGAGAGCCGGCGCACCGATGAACTGCTGCTCCAGGGCCGCGCGGATGTCGGCGCCGGACACCGTGACCACCTCCACGGGGAACCGCATGGGCATGGTCCGGAACACCTCCCGCTGCGTCACCACGCCCTCCGGGTCGCCCGGACCGCTGCTCCCGCGCAGGAGGTCGCTGCGCAGCATCCCGTGGTTCATGAAGGCCAGGACCGGGTCGCCGAACTCCGGCCCCCGCACGGCGGCGAGGAGGGCGTCGGCCACCAGGACCCCGAGGGGCCCGTCCGGCGCCCGCTCCTCCCGCACGTCCTCGACGAGCGTCCCGACCGGCCGGTCCCCACTGGCCGCGGCCCGCTGCACCCAGTGGTCGACGATCGCGGCGACGCGCTCGTCCTCCGCCTCCCGGGTGACCGGCACCGCGGCCACCGTGACCGACGACCGGTCGACGTCGCCGTCCGGCCGCACCACGAACCGCAGGTCGGTGAGCGAACGCCCGTAGGTCAGCGCCTGGGTGACCGGGCGCAGCTCCCCGTCCGGGTCGGGCAGCAGGCAGGTGTACGGGGTGTGCGTGTGCCCGCCGACGACGGCGTCCACGGCCGGCGACAGCGCCGCGTTGAGCTCTCCCATGGGGGTCCCGGCCAGCTCCCCCGCGCAGGAGTCCAGCCGTCCACCCGGTCCCTGCCGGCCGCCCTCGTGGGCGAGCAGGACGATGGCCTCGACCCCCCGTTCCTGGAGCTCCGACACGTACCGGTTCGCCGCCGCCACGGGCTCCTCGACGGCGAGCCCGGTCAGGCCCGAAGGCCGCACGAACAGCTCGGTATCGGTGGTGACCACGCCGATGAACCCGATCTGCATGCCGGTGCTGGTCGTCACGATCTCGTACGGCGGCAGCGCCGGCGCGCCGCTCTCCCGGTCGACGACGTTGGCCGCCAGGTAGGGGAAGCCCGCGCCCTCGAACCGCTCCCCCGCGCTGTTGCGGAAGCAGGTCCCGCCGACCGTGCCGACCGCGTCGCACGCACCGACGTCGTCGAGGTAGGTGCCGTCGGTCGCGCCGGAGAGCCGGAACAGCTCGTCCTGGCCGCTGTCGAACTCGTGGTTGCCGGCCGCGGACGCGACCAGGCCCAGCGCGTCCAGGACCTCGATCGTCGGCTCGTCCGCGTACGTCGCCGACGCCCAGGTCGAGGCGCCGACGAGGTCACCGGCGGAGACGAGCAGGCTGTCCTCCGCCGGCCCCCCGAAGTCGGCCCGCACCCGCTGGACCGTGGCCGCCAGGTGTGCGGCTCCTCCGAGCACGGCGGTGCCGTCGTCCGCGGTGCCCGGCAGCCCGTCCGGGCCGGGGCCGTCGTCCACGACGGCGACGGCCTCGTCGTCCGGTGGTGGCGCGATCCGGCCGTGCAGGTCGTTCATCGCGAGGATCTGCACCGGCGTGGCCACCGGCTCGCGCGGCGCAGCCGCCTCCACGACCGCGTCCTCGTGCACCGAGGTCTGCCCGCCCGTGCATGCCGCAGCGGTCAGCGCCAGCGTGACCAGGCAGGCCCCGGCCACTCCGCTCCAGCTGCGCACGTTCGTCCTCCCGGCCCGTCGGTCGTCCAGCCCACCACGGGACAGCAGGGGGCACGAACCGAAGCGGTACCCGGTCCACCATCGGGTGACGCCCGGAGGAGAGGTCCGGTTCAGCCGGCGGACGTCACCGCTGCCTGGCCGACGACCCGGTCCCCGCGCTGCGCGTCCGGCTCGTACAGGACGGCGGACTGCCCGGGGGCGACGCCGCGCTGGGACTGCGCCAGGGCGATGCGCAGGCCGCCGTCGTCGGCGGTGACCTCGCAGGGCGTGGGGACGCCGTGCGCCCGGAGCTGCACCTCGAACCGGGCGGGCAGCGCCGGAGCCGCGCCCGTCCAGGTGGCGACGCCGGTGCGCACCTCGTCGACCGTGGCCTGCTCGGCGGTGCCGATGGTCACCGTGCGGCTGACCGGCTCGATGCCCAGCACGTACCGCGGCGCCGAGTCACCGGCGCTGACCCCCAGGCCCCGCCGCTGACCGATGGTGAACCCGTAGGTGCCGTCGTGCTCGCCGACCGTCTCGCCGGTCAGCGCGTCGACCACCGGCCCGGGACGGCTGCCGAGCCGCCGGGCGAGGAATCCCCGGGTGTCGCCGTCGGGGATGAAGCAGATGTCGTGGGAGTCGGGCTTGGTCGCCACGGCGAACCCGCGCTCGGCGGCGATCGCGCGCACCCGGTCCTTGGTCATGCCCCCGAGCGGGAACCACGCCGCGGCCAGCTGGTCCGGGGTCAGGACGCCGAGCACGTAGGACTGGTCCTTGCCGGTGTCGACGGAGCGACGCAGCTCGCCGTCCGCGAGCCGCGCGTGGTGCCCGGTGACGACGGCGTCGAAGCCCAGCGAGAGGGCCCGGTCGAGCACCGCGGAGAACTTGATCCTCTCGTTGCAGCGCAGGCACGGGTTGGGGGTGCGCCCCGCCGCGTACTCGGCCACGAAGTCGTCGACGACGTCCTCCGTGAACCGCTCGGCCAGGTCCCAGACGTAGAAGGGGATGCCGAGCTCGTCGGCCACCCGGCGCGCGTCGTGGGAGTCCTCCACGCTGCAGCAGCCGCGGGAGCCGCTGCGCAGGGTCTGCCGGTTCTGCGACAGCGCCAGGTGCACGCCGGTGACGTCGTGCCCGGCGTCCACGGCCAGCGCGGCGGCCACGGCGGAGTCGACACCACCGCTCATCGCGGCGAGCACCTTCACGACGCGGCCCTCATCGACGGCCCAGCCCCGCCCGGCGGGCCCGCTCCACGACCGGGCCGATCACCTCGAGGACGGCGTCGACGTCGGCGTCGGTCGAGGTGTGCCCGAGGCTGAACCGCAGGGAGCTGCGGGCGCGCTCGCCGTCCGCGCCCACCGACAGCAGCACGTGGCTGGGGCGGGCCACGCCGGCGCTGCACGCCGAGCCCGTCGAGCACTCGATGCCCCGGGCGTCGAGCAGCATGAGCAGCGCGTCGCCCTCGGCGCCCGGGAAGGACAGGTGCGCGTTGCCGGGCAGCCGGCCGGGGCCACCGGCCAGCACGTCGTCCAGCGCGGCGCCGTTGAGCTGGGCGTCGGGGACCTCGGCGGTCACCCCGCGGACCAGCCGGTCGCGCAGCGCGCCCACCTGCTCCGCGCGCTCCTCGCGACGGCCCACCGCGGCCACGGTCGCGACGGCGAGGCCGACGATCGCGGCGACGTCGAGGGTGCCCGAGCGCACGTCCCGCTCCTGACCGCCTCCGTGCAGCAGGGGGGTGCACTCGGCGTCCCGGCGCAGCAGCAGCACGCCCGCACCCATGGGCCCGCCCAGCTTGTGCCCGGTCATGGTGAGGGCGTCCACGCCGCTGGCACCGAAGTCGACCGGCACCTGCCCGACGGCCTGGACGGCGTCGGTGTGCAGCGGGACGCCGACGGCGTGCGCCGTCGCGGCCAGCGCGGCGATGTCGCTGACGGTGCCGATCTCGTTGTTCGCCCACATGACGCTGGCCACCGCGACGTCCCGGCCGTCCCCGAGCGCCTCCGCCAGCGCCTCGGGGCGGATCCGCCCGCTGGGCTCGACCGCCAGCCAGGTCACCTCGGCGCCGTCGTGCTTGACCAGCCACTCGACGCTGTCCAGCACGGCGTGGTGCTCGGCCGGGCTCACCACCAGCCGGCGCCGCTGGGTGTCGGCCGCCCGCCGGGCCCAGAACAGGCCCTTGACCGCGAGGTTGTCGCTCTCGGTGCCGCCGCCGGTGAAGAGCACCTCCGACGGCCGGGCGCCGAGCGCGTCGGCGAGCCGCTCGCGCGACTGCTCGGCCACCCGGCGGGCCGCCCGGCCGCTGGCGTGCAACGACGAGGCGTTGCCGACCCGGGCCAGCTGCCCGGTCATCGCCGCCAGCACCTCGGGCAGCATCGGCGTCGTCGCCGCGTGGTCCAGATACGTCATGTCGCCGCCAGGGTAGTCGCGGACGCCGGGGCCGCCTGGCCCGGCGGAACGGTGCGCCCGGCCACCCGGACGCCGAGGAGCGCGGGGACCGACAGCACGGCCACCGCGGCGAGCACCGCCGGCAGGAGCGCACCGTCGCCGTTCGCCGCTCCCGCGACGAGCACGCCCGAGAGGCCGACGCAGAGGGCCGATGCGGTGACGTCCGAGATCTGGAAGGCCGCCGAGTTGGCGCCGCGGTCGGCCTCGGGCGACTGGTCCAGCAGCAGCACGCCGACGCTCGGCATGCCGAGCCCCATGCCGACCCCGGCCACGGCCCAGGTGAGGTAGGCGGGCCAGCCGCCCAGGGCGGGCACCGCGGCCGTGGCCGTGGCGAGGAGTCCTGCGGCCAGCACGAGGAAGCCGATGCGCAGCACCCGCTGCCGAGGCACGTCCGGACGGCGGCCCTGCAGCTGGGCGGCGGCCACCCAGCCCACGGCTCCGGCGGTCAGCGGCAGCCCCGCGGTGGCGGCGCTCCACCCGTGCTGCTCGGTGATGACGAACGGGAGCAGGGCGTCCATGCCGAAGAAGGCACCGGCCAGCAGACCCCGGCAGGCCACGACCGCGGGGATCCCCGGCCGGGCGCGGACGGTGCCGCGGGGCAGCAGCCGGCGCAGACCCACCGCCAGCGCGGCGGCACCGACGACCACGAGAGCGACGGAAGCGAGGTCGAGGCGCTGGGCGGCGTACTGCAGGCCGGCGATGCCGGCGCCGGCCAGGAGCGCGTACGGAGCCTTGCTGCGGGGGTGGTCGGCCCGCTCCCGCGCGGGGGCGTCGTCCGACCCGGCGGTGAGGAGCAGCACGAGGCCGGCACCGACCAGCGGCAGGAGGAACAGGAACACCCCGCGCCAGCCGACGTGGGTGGTGATCAGCCCGGCGGCCAGCGGGCCGATGAGGGCGGGCAGCACCCACCCGGCCGCGAAGGCGCCGAAGAGCCGGGGGCGCAGGTCCGAGGAGTACGCCTGCCCGGCGATGACGTACAGCAACACGATGACGACGCCGGCGCCCAGACCCTGCACCGCCCGGCCGAGGATCAGCACGGCCATGTGCTGGGCGATGCCGGCGATCAGCAGCCCCGTGGCGAAGACGAGGACACCGGCGAGCACGCCCGGCCGGGGCGACCGCCGGTCACCGACCTCGCCCCCGACGACCATGCCGACGACCGAGGTGACCAGGAAGGCGCTGAAGGGCCACGCGTACCAGGCGACGCCGTCGAGCTCGTCGACGGCGCTGGGCATCGCCGTCCCCACCGCCATCGCCTCGAAGGCCACGAGGGTGACGAGGGTCAGCAGGCCGATCGTGGTGCGGCGATGGCCGGCGTCCCAGATGCTCGGCTGCGCAGTCCCCTCCACGAACGGCCCAACCGCGCGGCCGCCCCGGAGCTTCCCGCTCCGGAGCGGCTCGTGTCGACGGTGGTCAGTCGCGGCCGGCGGAGACGGCCGGCCCGGCGGCCGGGGCGGCCGGTGCGCCTTCCGGCCGCACGGTCAGCGCGCGGCCGAGCAGGACCAGCCCGACGGTCGCGACCGCGATCCCCGCGATCTCGGTCGCCTTCACGGTGAACTCGGTCGCGACGAACGCCCCGATGCCGAGCAGCCAGCAGGCCAGTGCGGCCCACGGCAGCATGCCGGCCTGCCGGGCACGCAGCAGCCCCGCGGCCAGGACGACAGGCCCGAGCAGCAACGCGGGCAGCGTGAGCACCAGCGGCAGGAAGCCGACGCCGACGTCGACACCCACGACGGTCTCGGCCGCGTCCCGGCTCACCGCCGGGTCGGTCAGCTGGTACATGCGCAGGTTGAAGGCGCCGCGGCCGGCGGCCAGCCAGACGCCACCGAGCGCCAGCATCACCGTGCCGGCCCGCACGGCTCCACCGCCGCGGCCGAATGCGCGCAGGCCACCGGCCACGACTGCGGCGGACACGAGCAGGGCCCCGGCGAGGACGAACAGGGCGGTGGCCACGGCTTGCATCGGCCGGTCGTCGGCGACGGCGGCCAGCCGGTCGGACCAGGCGGTGCCCATGTCGGGGAGCACGGCCTGGCCGGCGGTCCAGGCGGCACCGGCGAGCAGGAGCAGGACGGGCAGGGACGAGCGCTTCACGATGTCCTCCAGCGGGGACGACGACGGTGGTCGCACCGATCGTCGGAACTCGCGACGGCTGCGGGACTGACGCGGGCTGCCCGGCCGCCTGCAGTCCACTGCAGGGCGGGCCTGGAGTCCGCTCCCTCCCGCACCGAGCCCCCGACTGCGACAGTGACGCAGTGCCCGCCGAGGTCTTCATCGGTTCGGTCCTGGTCGCGTGGCTGGCGTCAGGACTGGCGGCCGTCTGCCTGACCCCGCGCAACGCCGCCGCGCGCGCCCTGCTGCTGGCCGGCATGCTGCTCTCCGCGAGCGCCGTGGCCGACTCCCTCGCGGAGGATCCCGACGTGGGCGACCTGTCGTTCGCCCTGCTCCGCACCGCCGGCTGGGCGTCCTTCCTGGGCGGCGTCGCCGCCATCGTCGCAACCCTGGTGCGGCTGCCCGACGGACGACCGGACCGCCGGTGGCACGTCCGCCTCCCGCAGTGCCTGGCCGTGCTCGCGGTGCTCGCACCGGTTCTCGAGCTGCTCGGTTCCCCGACCCTGGCCGTCGACGAGGACGGCGTGGTGCATGCGAATCCGCTGGCCGTCGCGGCCCTCGAGCCGTTGGCCACGCTGGGAGCGGCCGTGCGGGTCACCGAACCGGCCTGGGTCCTGCTGGGCGTCCTCGTCCTGGTGATCCGGTGGCGCCGCGGGGACGCCGAACGCCGACGGGAGCTCAGCTGGGCGCTGCGCAGCATCGCCCTGCTCGCCGGCCTGCTCGTGCTGATCGTGGTCGTGGAGGTCAGCGACCTGCCGATCCCGCCCGAGCGGGTGTTCGTGCCGCTGTTCCTGGTCTCCCTCGCGCTGTTCCCGGTCACCCTGCTCATCGGGATCACCCGCAGGGTCCGTGGGCTGGAGGCACGTCTGGTCGAGTCGCGCGAGCGGCTGGTCAACGCCGAGGACGCCGCGCGACGGGCGTTGGAGCGAGACCTGCACGACGGCGTCCAGCAGCAGCTCGTCGCCGCCCTCTCGCTGGTGGCGCTCGCCTCCCGGCAGGCCACCTCCCGTCCGGAGGAGGCCCGGGCCACGGTCGGGGAGGTCGGTGAGCGAGTCCACGGCGCGATGACCGAACTGCGCGAACTGGTGCGCGGGCTGCGCCCTCCGGTGCTCGCCGACGCCGGCCTCGTGGCGGCGGTGGAGAGCCGGCTCGTCGGCCTGCCCGCCCGCGTCGAGCTCGAGACCCGGCTGGGCCCGGAGGTGCGCTGCGCCCCCGCCGTCGAGGGCGCCGCCTACTTCGTGGCGGCGGAGGCGGTGACCAATGCCCTCAAGCACGCGCCGGGCAGCCGGGTCGTGGTGCGCATCGATCTGGTCGACGGCGACCGGCTGTGCCTCGAGGTGGCCGACGACGGTCCCGGGCTGCCCGACGACGAGCCGTCCGGACATGGGCTCCGCGGTCTCCGGGACCGGGTGGAGTCCCTGCGCGGCACCTTCACCACCGGCCGCGCGCCCGGTGGGGGGACCGTCGTGCGGGCCACGCTTCCGGCGGGGAGGCGGTGACCGTGCGGTTGGTGCTGGCCGACGACAACTACCTGGTGCGCGAGGGGGTGCGCCGGCTGCTGGACGACGGGCCCGAGATCGAGACGGTCGGCACCGCCGCCAGCGCACCGGAGCTGCTGGCGCGGGTGGCGCAGCTGCGCCCGGACGTCGTCCTCACCGACATCCGGATGCCCCCCGGATTCGGCACCGACGGCATCGCCGCTGCACTGCAGGTCCGGGCCGAGCATCCCGGTACAGGTGTGGTCGTGCTCTCCCAGCACGCCGACGCCTCGTACGCGACGACCCTGTTCAGCGCCGGGACGGCAGGTCTGGGCTACCTGCTCAAGGACCGCGTGGCCGACCGCGAGGAGCTGGTGCGCGCGCTGCGTGCCGTGCGGGAGGGCGGCTCGGTGGTGGACCCTGCCGTGGTGGACGCGCTGGTCGCTGCGGGGCGCCGGGCCCGCGACTCACCGGTGAACCGGCTGACCGGCCGCGAGCTCGAGGTGCTGCGGGAGATGGCCCAGGGCCGGACGAACGGCGCGATCGCGGCGCGGCTGCACGTGTCGGAGTCGGCCGTCAGCAAGCACGTCGCCGCCATCTTCGCCGCGCTGGACCTCCCGGAGTCGCGACAGGTGGACCGGCGGGTGAGCGCCGTCCTCGCCTGGCTGGAGCACCGCGGGCCTGCCGCCTGAGACGCGTCGAGCGCCGGTCCCCGGACGGGGACCGGCGCTCGGCGCGCGCGAGTGCGACTACTTGCGGGCGGTGATGATCTCGGTCGCCTGCGGGACGACCGTGTTCAGGTCACCGATGACACCGAAGTCGGCGAGCTCGAAGATCGGCGCCTCCGGGTCCTTGTTGATGGCGACGATCGTCTTCGACGTCTGCATGCCGGCGCGGTGCTGGATCGCACCGGAGATGCCGACCGCGACGTAGAGGTTCGGCGAGACGGTCTTGCCGGTCTGCCCGACCTGGAAGCTGTGCGGGTAGAAGCCGGAGTCGACCGCGGCGCGCGAGGCACCGACGGCGGCACCGAGCGAGTCGGCCAGGCCCTCGATGATCGAGAAGTTCTCGGCGCTGGCCACACCGCGACCACCGGAGACCACGATCGAGGCCTCGGTGAGCTCGGGGCGGCTGCTCTTCTGCTCCACGACCCGGTCGGTGACCTTCGCCTGCTTGGCGGCGTCGGAGACCGACACGGACACGGCCTGCTCGGCGCCCGCACCGGCAGCCGGCTCGGGGGTGACCGAGTTGCCGCGCAGCGTGTAGATCGGCGTGCCGGCGGTGACCTTCGAGTGCACGATGATCTGCCCGGCGAACGCGACCTGGGTCGCGGTGCCGTCGGCGGCGATCTCCGTGACGTCGGTCAGGAAGCCGCTGCCGATCTTGATCGCCAGGCGGGCGGCGACCTCCTTGCCCTCGGGCGAGGAGGGGATGACGACCGCGGCGGGCGACTTCTCGCCCACCAGCTGGGCCAGCACCTCGGCCTTGGGAGCGACGAGGAACTCGTCGATCTCGGGGGCCTCGGCGACGTAGACGGTGGCTGCGCCGTACTCGGCCAGCGCGTCCTTCACGCCCGCGGCGGCGCCGGGGGCGGCGATGACGACCGCGGACGGCTCACCGAGCGCGCGAGCCGCCGTCAGCGCCTCGAGGGTCGTCTTGCGGACTCCTCCGCCGGCCGGGTTGAGCTCGGCCAGGACCAGGACCTCTGCCATGAGTAGCTTCTCCTCTTCCTTCGATCCGAGCCGGGTCAGACGATCTTCTGGCCGGCGAGGAAGTCGACGAACTTCTGTGCGCCGTCGCCCTCGTCGGTCACCTTGACGCCCTCGCCCTTCGGCGGGCGACCGGCGAAGTCGAGGACCTGGGTGGTCGCGTTGGCCTGGCCGACGGCGGAGCCGTCGACGCCGAGGTCGGCGAGCGACTTGGTCTCGACCGGCTTCTTCTTGGCGGCCATGATCCCCTTGAACGAGGGGTAGCGCGGCTCGTTGATCGTGTCCCAGGTGGAGACGATCGCCGGCAGCGGCGCCTCGACGGCCCAGTAGCCGCCGTCGGTCTGCCGCTCGATCTTCGCGACACCGCCGTCGACGGTGAGCTTGCGGGCGCCGGAGAGCTGCGGGAGGCCCAGTCGCTCGGCCAGCAGCGCCGGCATGACGCTCATCTGGCTGTCGGTGGCCTCGGCGCCGCAGAGGACCAGGTCGTACTCCATCTGCTGCAGCGCAGCGGCCAGGACGGCGCTGATCTGCACGGCGTCGGAGCCCTTGATGGCCTCGTCGGAGACGTGCACCGCCTTGTCCGCACCCATCGAGAGGGCCTTGCGGATGGCGTCGGTGGCGCTGTCGGGGCCGACGGTCAGGACGGTCACCTCGCCGCCCTGCGCCTCCTTGATGACGAGCGCCTCCTCGATGGCGTACTCGTCGATCTCGTTGACGACGTTGTCGGCGGCGGCGCGGGCGACGGTGTTGTCCGCCGGATCCATCTTGCGCTCGCTACCGGAATCGGGGACCTGCTTGACCAGAACGACGATGTTCACGCCAGACCTACCTCCGCGACGGGGTCATGGGGTGCGGGCAGGTAGCCCGCCCAGCTCCGACCTTCGAGGTTACTTGCACGTTAAGGCGGCGCAGGACGAGGGCTGGGTGAGCCACGTCACCTCGCCCCGTCCCACTCGCCGGTGGCGGCGAATCGGCGCAGCGTGCGGGTGTGCGGAGCGAGGTCCAGGCCCTGCCCGGCGACCCACTCGTCGGAGTAGTAGGTGTGGGCGTAGCGCTCGCCGCCGTCGCACAGCAGCGTGACCACGCTGCCGGTGCGTCCCGCCGCCAGCATCTCGGCCACGAGGCCGAACGCGCCCCAGAGGTTGGTGCCGGTGGACCCGCCGGCCCGCCGCCCGGTCACCTCCGCCAGGTGCCGCATCGCCGCCAGCGAGGCGGCATCGGGGACGCGGACCATCCGGTCGACGATGGTCGGCACGAACGAGGGCTCCACCCGAGGGCGGCCGATGCCCTCGATCCGGGACGGCATCCCGGTGGTGGTGTCCGGGTCGCCGCTGGCGTAGCCGGGGAAGAACGCGGAGTTCTCCGGGTCGACGACGGCCAGCCGGGTGGGGTGCCTGCGGTAGCGCAGGTAGCGGCCGATGGTGGCGCTCGTCCCGCCCGTGCCGGCGCCCACGACCACCCACTCCGGGATGGGGTGCCGCTCCTGGGAGAGCTGGTCGAAGATCGACTCGGCGATGTTGTTGTTCCCGCGCCAGTCGGTGGCCCGCTCGGCGAAGGTGAACTGGTCCAGGTAGTGGCCACCGCACTCGGCGGCCAGCCGGCGGGCCTCCTCGTACATCTCCGGCGCCCGGTCCACGAAGGTGCACCGCCCGCCGTGGAACTCGATGAGCGCCACCTTCTCGGAGCTGGTCGAGCGGGGCATGACCGCGACGAAGGGCAGGCCGAGCATCCGCGCGAAGTAGGCCTCGCTGACCGCCGTCGACCCGCTGGACGCCTCGACCACGGTGCTGCCCTCGGTGATCTGACCCGAGCACAGCCCGTACAGGAACAGCGACCGGGCCAGCCGGTGCTTGAGGCTGCCGGTCGGATGCGTCGACTCGTCCTTGAGGTACAGGTCGATGCCCCACTCCGGCGGCAGCGGGTAGACCAGCAGGTGGGTGTCGGCGCTGCGGCGGGCGTCGGCCTCCACCATCGCGACCGCGCGGTCGACCCACGCCCGGCCGTCGGGATCGGAGCGGTCGACGGCGGCGGAATCCGCGGGAGCGTTCACCCGCGCATGATCACGCATCGCCCGCCGTCAGGACGACGGGCAGGCGCATCCGCGCGGCAGGTCGCCGGCCCGCGTCGCCCGGCAGAAGCGCAGCGAGATGGCGTCGTGGGCGCTCAGCGGGTGGGGGCAGTTGCCGCAGGCGTCGACGGGTGCGGCCTGGACGGCGAGGACGGGGGACGGTGCGGAAGACATGGGGTTACCTGACCGGGCCGGACGACCGGCCCACGGTGTGCTCCTGGTCCCGGCAGCGGGTGCGGACGGCCGCTGCGCGAGGGAGGACCAGGACTCCCCCGACGCTACGCCCCGGCCGGCGCCGTCCCCGGCTCCCGCGGCACGACCAGCACCGGGCGCTCGGCCGGCACCACAGACACCGCCGTCCCCGGGGTGAGGCGCTGGCTGTCGGTGCTGGCGAGGTCCACGCGCACCTCCACGCCGCCGGGCAGCGCGACGAGCAGCCGGGTGCTCGCACCGGAGAAGGTGCGGGTGACCACCCGGCCGGGACCGCCATCGGTGACCAGCAGCGCCTCGGGGCGGATCAGCGCCTCGACCGGCCCGTCGACCGTCGCCCCCGCTACCGCTCGGCGGGTGCCGAGGACCTCGACCGCGCCCGCCGACAGCGTCGCGGGCAGCCGGTTCATCGTGCCCACGAACTCGGCGACGAACGCCGTCGCCGGGCGCTCGTAGAGCTCGTCGGGGCCGGCCACCTGCTCCAGCCGCCCGGCCCGCATGACCCCCACCCGGTCGGCGACCGACAGCGCCTCGGCCTGGTCGTGGGTCACGAACACCGTCGTGATGCCCAGCTCGAGCTGGATGCGGCGGATCTCCTCGCGCAGCTGCACGCGCACCTGGGCGTCCAGCGCAGAGAGGGGCTCGTCGAGCAGCAGCACCTGGGGGGCCACCGCGAGCGCGCGCGCCAGCGCCACCCGCTGCTGCTGGCCGCCGGAGAGCTGGTGGGGGTAGCGGTTCCCGCGGTCGGCCAGGCCGACCAGCTCGAGCAGCTCCGCTGCGCGGCCGCGCTGCTCGGACCGGTCCCGGCGGCGCACACGCAGACCGAAGGCCACGTTCTCCGCGACGGTGAGGTTCGGGAACAGGCTGTAGGCCTGGAAGACCATCCCCATGTCGCGCTTGTTCGCCGGGACGCCGGTGACGTCCCGGCCCCCGAGCAGCACCCGGCCCGCGTCCGGCCGGTCGAACCCGGCGATGGCCCGCAGCGCCGTCGTCTTCCCGCAGCCCGAGGGGCCGAGCAGGGCGAGGAACTCCCCACCTTCGATGTCGAGGTCCAGCCCGTCGAGGGCGACGACCGCGCCGTAGCGGCGGGTCAGCGAGTCGAGCCGGATGGGCACTCCGGGCCGGTCGGCCGCGCCTGCGTCCACGGTCCGCGGCGAGGTGGCGGTCATGCGGTCTCCTTCGTGCCCCGCTGACGGTCCAGCGAGGAGATGATCAGCAGCAGGCCCCAGGTGAGCAGCAGCGCGAGCACCGAGACCGCCACCGACAGCTGCGGAGCGGCACCCGAGACGAGCACGATCCAGGTCGGGAAGGTCTGGAACCCCAGGATGTTCGCGACGGTGAACTCCCCCAATACCAGGGCGAGGGCCAGGAAGGAGGCGTTGAGCACCGACGTGCGGAGCACGGGCAGGACCACCGAGAGCATCGTCCGCGGCCACGAGGCGCCGAGGTTGCGGGCGGCCTCGGTGAGCGTGCGCAGCCCCGCACCCCGCACGCCGGCGTCCAGCGCGCGGTAGACGAACGGCATCACCAGCACCACGTAGACGAGCACCAGGATCCAGGGCAGGTCCGGCTCCTGGAGCGCGAACATGAACTCCGCCACCGGGGTGCCGTAGAAGTAGTCCGGCGCCCAGGCGAGCACGCTGCGCACGCCCACCACCAGCGCGATCGGTGGCAGCACCAGCGGCAGCAGGGTGAGCAGCTCCACCGTCGTCCGCAGGCGCGGGAACCGCAGCTCGACCAGGACGATGGTCGGCACCACCAGCGCCAGAGCGAGGACCACGGTCAGCACCCCGAGCAGCAGCGACCGGCCGAAGGACTCCGCGAAACCCGGGGCGCCCGGGATCTGGGTGTAGGGCTCGAGGGTGATGCCGCCGTTCCGGCGGTCCCGCACGGTGAACCAGATCGAGGCGCCGATGGGCACCAGGAAGTAGGCCCCGAGCAGCCCGAACACCACCCAGCGCCAGGCGCCGCGGCCCCGGCTGCCCGGACGGACCGGGGTGTCCGGGGCGACGCCTCCGGCCCCGGCGACCCCCGTGGCCATGGCCGTCATGCCAGCCACCGCTGGGTGCGCCGCTGGACCCAGGCGTAGAACACCATGACCAGCCCCACGAGGACGACCATCCCCAGCGCCAGCGCCTTGCCGAGGTTCTCCGCCCCTACGACCACGTTGCTCGACAGCGCGTCGGCGATCTGCAGCGTGACCAGCGGGACGCTGCTGCCCACCAGGGCCTTCGCGGTGGCGTAGGCGGCGAACGCCGAGGCGAACAACAGCATCGTCGCGCCGAGCACCGGGGGCAGCAGGACCGGGCCGCCGACGTACCGCCAGTACTGCCAGCCGCTGGCCCCCAGGTTGTCGGCCGCCTCCCGCCACTGCGGGCGCAGCGCCTCGAGCGCCGGCGTGATGATCAGCACCATCAGCGGGATGAGGAAGTACAGGTAGACCACCGCCAGGCCCGTCATCGAGTACAGCGAGAACTCCAGGCCGAGGGTGTCGGTGAGCAGCGAGGTGACCACGCCGGCGTTGCCGATCGTGGCCAGGAAGGCGAAGGCCAGCGGGACGCCGCCGAAGTTGGCCAGCACCCCCGCGGCGGTGAGGACCAGCCGGCGCAGCAGCGTGCCGCGGCGCGACCGCAGGATGGCCACCGCCAGCGCCAGCCCGAGGACGGCGCCGAGCACCGCGGTGATCGCCGAGAGCTGGAGGCTGCCCAGGTACGCGCGTCCGGCCGCACCCTGGGTCACCGCGCTGAGGTTCGCCGTCGACCAGCCCTCGTCGAAGGTGACCGGGTCGGTGACCCGGAACGCCTCGACGGCGAGCACGCCGAGAGGCAGCAGCAGGAAGACCGCGATGTAGAGGAAGAACGGCACCATGCCCAGCGCGCCGAGCACACCGGCGCGCCGGCCCCGGGGCGTGCCCGGGGCCGGCGCGTCGATCGTCTCCGGAGTGGTGCTCAGCCGGACATCTCCTCGTTCCAGCGCGCGGTCACGACGTCCTTGGCCGCGGTCTCCTGCTCCTGGGTCGGGAACTCCGCCTCGCCCTCGACCGGAGGCAGTGCCGCGAGCGCCTCGGCGTCGGCCGTGCCCTCCTCCTCCATCGCGGGCAGCCGCACCGGGCGCGCGCCGCCGTTCAGCCAGATGTTCTGGCCCTCGTCGCTGTAGAGGAACTCCTGCCAGAGCCGGGCCGCGGCCGGGTGCGGCGCGAACTTGCTGATGGCCTGGCTGTAGTAGCCGCCGAAGAGCCCGTCGGTGGGGACGGCCACGGTCCACTCGGTGCCGATCTCGGCGAGGCCTTCCTCGTAGGCGGCGTTGAGGTAGTCCCAGTCGAGGACGATCGGGGTCTCACCGCTCTCGATGGTGGCCGGCGTGCTCTCGACGGGGTTGAAGTTCCCCGCCTCCTTCAGCTCGACGAAGAAGTCGATGCCGGGGCCGATGTCGTCCAGGTCGCCCCCGTTGGCCAGCGACGCGGCCCAGACCCCGGCGAACGCCGCCGCGGCCTGCGTCGGGTTGCCGTTGAGCGCCACCTGGCCGGCGTACTGCGGGTCGAGGAGGTCCTGCAGCGTCTCCGGGCACTCGTCGACGATCGTGTCGTTGCAGCCGATCGAGATGTAGCCGCCGTAGTCGTTGTACCAGTGGCCGTCGGGGTCCCTCTGGTCCTCGGGGATGTCGTCCCAGGTCTGCACCTTGTAGGGAGCGAGCAGGTCCTGGCCCTGGGCCTGGCGGGCGAACGCCGTCCCCAGGTCGAGGACGTCGGGAGCCCGGTCCTGGCCGCGCTGGCTGGTGACGGCGTTGAGCTCGTCCTGGCTGGAGCCGTCGGGACTGGCGCTGTTAATCTCGATGTCGTACTTGTCGCTGAACGTCTCGAGCATCTCGCCGTAGTTGGCCCAGTCCGGCGGGAGCGCGATCACGTTGAGCTCGCCCTCGGCCTTCGCCGCCTCGACCAGGGCGTCCATCCCGCCGCCGTCCTCGACGGAGGTGGCCTCTGCCCAGTCGGAGTCGCTGCCGCCGCCGGAGCCCGAGCCGCCGTCGTCGGAGCCGCAGGCGGTCAGGGTGAGTCCCGCGGTGACGACCGCGACCGCGGTCCGCAGGGTGGTTCGTCGCACGTGTCCTCCTGGTGTGGGGCCGTTCCGCACCCGGATCCCTCTGGACCCGGCCGGACGGCCTCGCGCATTGTGACCGACCGGACATGGCGGCGCCCGGTACGGGGACGTGACGGTCCGGTGATCTCTCGGCGAACGGACCGGCGGTCTCAGCGGCCGGTGAACTGCGCCTTGCCCGGGCCGCTCTCCAGGAACGAGCGCATGCCGGTCGCCTGGTCCTCGGTGTCGAACAGCTCCGCGAACAGCCGGGTCTCCAGCGCCAGCGCCTCGTCGATGGGCAGCTCGAGGCCCTCGTCGATGGCGCGCTTCGCGGCGGCCAGCGCCAGCGGCGGTCCGGCGGCGAACTTGCGCGCCATGGCCACCGCCGTCCCGTACACCTCGGCGTCGGGGACGACGGCGTCGGCCAGGCCGATCTCGAGGGCCTCCTCCGCCCCCACGTGCCGGCCGGTGAAGACCAGGTCCTTGGCCTTGGCCGGGCCGACCAGGCGCGCCAGCCGCTGCGTGCCGCCGGCACCGGGGATGACCCCCAGGAGGATCTCCGGCTGGCCGATCTTGGCCTTGGCGCCGAGCACGCGGAAGTCGGCGCACAACGCGAGCTCGTACCCGCCGCCGAGGGCGTACCCGGTGATGGCCGCGATGACCGGCTTGGGGATGCGGGCGACGGTGCGGAAGGAGTCCTGCAGCTCGCGGCCCCACTCGCGCATGCCCGCGGCGTCCAGCTGGGACATCGCCTTGATGTCGGCGCCGGCGGCGAACACCCGCTCACCGCCGTAGACGACGACGGCGCGCACGTCGGCGCGCTCCCCCGCCTCGATCGCCGCGGCGCGCACCTCCAGGTGCAGCTGCTCGTCGATGGCGTTCATCTTCGGGCGGTCGAGGCGGATCGTGCCCACCCCGTCCTCCACCTGCAGGGTCACGAACTCCGGGGTCTGCGCCATGGACGGCACCTTAACGAGCGCGGCGGGCGGTGAAACGACCGTCGGTGCGGGTGAGCTCCAGCGGCAGGCCGAAGGTGTCCGAGAGGTTCGCGGTGGTCAGCACGTCGTCGGCGGCGCCCGAGGCGACGATCTCCCCGTCGCGCAGCAGCAGGGCGTGCGTGTAGCCGGGCGGGATCTCCTCGACGTGGTGGGTGACCAGCACCTGCGCCGGCGCGTAGAGGTAGCGCGCCAGGTCCGACAGCCGGGCCACGAGGTCCTCCCGGCCGCCGAGGTCCAGGCCGGCGCCCGGCTCGTCCAGCAGCAGCAGCTCGGGGTCGGGCATCAGGGCGCGGGCGATCTGGGTCCGCTTGCGCTCCCCCTCGCTCAGCGTCCCGAACGGCCGGTGCGCGAACTGGGCCACGCCCCACTGCTCCATCAGCATCCCGGCGCGGGTGAGGTCGTGGACGTCGTAGCGCTCCCGCCACCGGCCGACGACGGCGTACCCGGCCGAGACCACCACGTCGCCGGTCTTCTCCGCCGGGGCGATCCGCTGGCTCAGGGCCGCACTGGTCAGCCCGATGCGCGGACGCAGCTCGAAGACGTCGACCGCGCCCAGGGTCTCCCCCAGCAGCTCCACCTCGCCACGGCTGGGATGCAGCAGCGCGGCCGCCAGCTGCAGCAGCGTCGTCTTCCCCGCCCCGTTGGGCCCGAGCACCACCCACCGGTGGTCGGCCTCCACGCGCCAGTCGACGCCGCGCAGCAGGTGGCTCTCGCCCCGCACGACGTCGACCCCGGTCATCCGTACGACGGCGCCGTCGGAGGCACCTGAGCTCGTCACGACCCCATCCAACCCCACCCCGCGCGCGCCACCTGCACGCCGTCCACCCCGGGACTTGGCACGATCGCCCGGTGACCGCATCCCCGGCCGTCGAGGTCCTGCCCGGCTCCCCCACCCCGCTCGGCGCGCACTGGGACGGCACGGGCACCAACTTCGCCCTGTGGTCGGCCGGCGCATCCGCGGTGGAGCTGTGCCTGTTCGACCCCGACGGCACCGAGCACCGGCACCCGCTCACCGAGAGCACCCACCAGGTGTGGCACGGCCGGGTCACCGGCATCGGCCCCGGTCAGCGCTACGGCTACCGCGTGCACGGGCCCTACGACCCGGCCACCGGGCACCGCTACAACCCGGCAAAGCTGCTGCTCGACCCCTACGCCCGCGCGGTCGACGGCGGGTTGCAGCTGCACCCCGCCCTGTTCGGGCACCCCGGCGACGCCGTCGACAGCGCCGTCCCCGACGACCGGGACTCCGCTCCGCACGTCCCCCGCGGCGTCGTCGTGCACGACACCTTCCCGTGGGACGGCGACCGCGCCCCGCGGACCTCGTGGTCGGACACCGTCATCTACGAGGTGCACGTCAAGGGCGCGACCATGCGGCACCCCGGCGTGCCGGCGACGCAGCGCGGCACCTACGCGGGGCTGGCCCACCCGGCCTTCGTCGAGCACCTGCAGTCCCTGGGGGTGACGGCGGTGGAGCTGCTCCCGGTGCACCACTTCGTCAGCGAGCCGCACCTGCTGCGCCGCGGGCTGACCAACTACTGGGGTTACAACACCCTCGGCTTCTTCGCCCCGCACGCCGCGTACAGCTCCTCGGGCAGCGGCGGCGGGCAGGTCACCGAGTTCAAGACGATGGTCAAGGCGCTGCACGCCGCCGGCATCGAGGTGATCCTCGACGTCGTCTACAACCACACCGCCGAGGGCGACCAGACCGGCCCCACGCTGTCGTTCAAGGGCATCGACAACGCCGGCTACTACCGCCTGGACGCGCAGAGCCCGGCCCGGTACACCGACTACACCGGCTGCGGGAACACCCTGGACGTCCGCCGCCCCGCGGTCCTGGGCCTGCTCATGGACTCGCTGCGGTACTGGGTGACCGAGATGCACGTCGACGGCTTCCGCTTCGACCTCGCCTCGGCGCTGGCCCGCTCGCTGCACGACGTCGACCGGCTGTCGGCGTTCTTCGACGTGGTGCACCAGGACCCGGTGGTCAGCCGGGTGAAGCTGATCGCCGAGCCGTGGGACGTCGGCCCCGGCGGCTACCAGGTGGGCAACTTCCCGCCGCCGTGGACGGAGTGGAACGGCAAGTACCGCGACACCGTGCGCGACGTGTGGTCCGGGGCGCACGTGGGCGTCCGCGACCTGGCCTACCGGCTCACCGGCTCCTCGGACCTCTACCGCTCCGACGGCCGCCGTCCGTTCGCCAGCATCAACTTCGTCACCGCCCATGACGGCTTCCCGATGCGCGACCTGGTCACCTACGCGCAGAAGCACAACGAGGCCAACGGCGAGGACAACCGGGACGGCGAGAACCACAACCGGAACTGGAACTGCGGCGTCGAGGGCGAGACCTCCGACCCGGAGATCACGGCACTGCGGAGCCGGCAGGTGCGCAACCTGCTCACCACCCTGCTGGTCTCCACCGGGGTGCCCATGCTCACCGCCGGCGACGAGCTCGGTCGCACCCAGCGCGGCAACAACAACGCCTACTGCCAGGACAACGAGCTCTCCTGGCTGGACTGGACGCAGGTCGACGAGGACCTGCGCGCGTTCGTGACCCACCTGCTGCGGCTGCGCCGCTCGGCGCCGGTGCTGCGACAGGAGGCGTTCTTCGAGGGCCACGAGCTGCCGGGCACCGGGGGCACCCGCGACCTCGCCTGGTTCGCACCCGGCGGCGGGCAGCTGACCACCGCCGACTGGTTCGACACCGGGCTGCAGACGGTGGGCATGTACCTCGACGGGCGCGGCATCCGGCACCGCGACGCCCAGGGCCGCCCGGTGGTCGACGACTGCTACCTGGTCTGGCTGCACGCCGGGCCGGAGCCGCTCACCGTGCAGCTGCCCGAGGCGCCGTGGGCCGACGGCTACGAGCTCGTGCTGTCGACCGAGTACCCGACCGGCGCACCCCCGGAGACGGCGATCGTCGCGCCCGGGCCGGTGGAGCTCCCCGCCCGCTGCGTCTGGGTGCTCAAGGTGCTGCGCAGGCCGTGAGGCATGTCGTGGCCGGTGGCGGGCCCGAAGGGTCCCCGCCGGCCACGACGGGTCCGACTCCGCGGAGCGGGAGGGCGGAGCCCTCCCCGACGTGGGACGGGGAGGGCTCAGCTCAACCGGGGAACGGCACGTGGCCGCGGTGCGATCCGGAGGATCGCGGTGTCACTCGGCCTGCTCGAAGGTGATGACGGTCCAGCCCAGCAGGAGGCGGTCGCCGTCGGAGAGCGGGTGGGCGATCCCCGGCTCGAGCTGGGTCCACTCGGTGGCCTCGGGGCCGGCGACGTGGGTGCCGTTGAGGGAGCCGAGGTCGACCAGCGACACCTCGCTGCCCGAACGCGTCAGGGCGGCGTGCGCCGAGGAGAGGACGTTCTGCGTGTCGGCGATCGGCACGGGGCGGGCGGTGCCGCTGGTGACCATCTCGTGGTTGTCGGGACGGCGCCCGAGCACGAGATCGCCGTCCACGGGCACGACCAGCCCGTCGTCGAAACGCAGCACCGGGGCGTCGTCGGCGGGAGCCGCGTCGGAGTCCGGCCGCCAGAACGCGGTCTGCTCCCCCGACTCGGCCGGAGCACCGGCGCGGCTGGAACCCGTCCCGGAGCCGAAGCCGGAGTCCGAGCCCGCGGTGAACGAGGACGGCGCCGCCTGGGCCGGAGCCTGCGCGGCCGGCGCGGCAGCGGGAGCGGTCACGTGCAGCGTCGCGCCGGAACCCGGCACGGTGCCCTCGACGAGGTCGAAGGAGACCCCGGGGGCCGGCTGCGGGCCGGAGGATCCCGGACCCACGTAGAGCGTGCGGCCCAGCGAGAAGGAGGCGACGGTGCCGCCGGAGACGGAGGAACCGGAGACCGGCACCCCGTCCACGGACGGCTGCCCCTTGCCGGACCAGACGGCGACACCGGACCCGGTGCCGGCGTCGGTCAGGACGAGGGCGAACGACGCGGTGCCGGAGGCGAGCGACCCGGCCTGCCCGAGCACGGCCGTCAGCACCTGCTCGGCCCCGGGGCCCGAGACCCCGAGGCAGGCGTGCAGGGCAGCGACGAGGGCTGGGGAACCGGGTGCGTCGACCCACAGCATCCCGCCGTCGCGGCGGGCGACGACGGCGTCTCCGGGCAGGACTTCACAGCGGTCGGGCATGGCGGCCAGCCTAGTGATGCACAACGGGGTTCGGCGCCCGGCCGCCCCCGCCACGCCGTGATCGTTCTGTGGTGAACCGAACAGATGGGACGAGCGTGACGGGAGCGTCGCGACGGGTGACCGGGCTCGCGATCAGGCCGTCGTCACCACGCCGAGCTCGGCCGGGTCGGCCAGGTGCTCGGAGTGCGGGAGGACGCGCACGGTGTAGCCGAACGCGCCGGTGCGCTCCAGCGGGACGGTGGCCGTGAACCAGTGCCTCGACCCCTCGGTCTGCTCGTGCTCCATCGGCACCGTGGTGACCTCGTGCAGTCCGTCGGCGTCGTCCACCCGGCCGTAGGCGGCCTGCACCTGGACGTCGCCCGGCTCCAGCCCCGGCAGCTCCACCTCCGCGCGCAGCGCGAGGGTCGACCCGATCTCCGGGGTGTCGCCGGCACCGGTCGCCTCGACGTGGGCGACGCGGACGGTCGACCAGTTGTGCAGCAGGTGCCCCCGCCACTGCGACTCGGCACGCGCCGGGGTGTACCCGTCGGCCGACATGACGCGGGCCGACTGCGCCGCCGGCACGTAGAGGGCCTGCACGTAGTCGCGCACCATGCGGGTGGCCAGCACCTTGGGGCCGGTCTCGCGCAGGGTGTGGCGCACCATCTCCACCCACCGCGCCGGCACACCCTCGCCGTCGCGCTCGTAGAACCGCGGCAGCACCTGGGTGGACAGCAGCTCGTAGATGGCCCGCGCCTCCACCTCGTCGCGGCGGTCCGCGTCGGCGACGCCGTCGGCCGTGGGGATCGCCCAGCCGTTCTGGCCGTCGAACCACTCGTCCCACCAGCCGTCGCGGATGGAGAGGTTCAGCCCGCCGTTGAGGGCCGACTTCATCCCCGAGGTGCCGCAGGCCTCCAGCGGACGGAGCGGGTTGTTCAGCCAGACGTCGCACCCCCAGTAGAGGTAGCGGGCCATCCCGATGTCGTAACCGGGCAGGAACGCGATGCGGTGCCGGATCTCCGGGTCGTCGGCGAACTCCACCATCTGCTGGATCAGCTTCTTGCCGCCGTCGTCGGCGGGGTGGCTCTTGCCGGCGATGACGAGCTGCAGGGGGCGCTCCGGGTCCAGGAGCATCGCCTTGAGCCTGGCCGGGTCGCGCAGCATCAGCGTCAGGCGCTTGTAGCTCGGCACCCGGCGGGCGAACCCGATGGTCAGCACGTCCGGGTCGAAGACGCTCTCGGTCCAGCCGACCTCGGCCTCGGTCGCCCCGCGGGACAGCGCGGTCTCGCGGACGCGACGCCGCACCTCCTCGACCAGCCGGGCGCGCAGGGTGCGGCGGATGCCCCACAGGTCGCCGGCGGGGATCCCGTCGACGCCGTCGAAGTGCACCGGGCCGTCGACGTCGACCGGGTCGCCCTGGCTGGAGGTCTGGGTGCCCATGTCGACCAGCTCGCGCGCGGTCCAGGTCGGCGCGTGCACGCCGTTGGTGATGGAACCGATCGGCACGTCGCTCTCGTCGAAGCCGGGCCACAGGTTGCTGAACATGCCCCGGCTCACGTGGCCGTGCAGCTCGCTCACCCCGTTGGCGCGCTGGCCCAGCCGCAGGCCCATGTGCGCCATGTTGTACTTCGCCGGGTCCTCCTCGGCGCCCAGCGCGAGCAGGTCGTGCAGCGGGACGCCGAAGCCGGCGAAGTACCGCTCGATGAGCGCCTTCGGGAAGCGGTCGATGCCGGCCGGCACCGGCGTGTGCGTGGTGAACACGGTGCCCGAGCGCACCGCCTGCAGCGCCTCGGCGAACGCCAGGCCGTGGGACTCCATCAGCTCGCGGATCCGCTCCAGGCCGAGGAAGCCGGCGTGGCCCTCGTTGGCGTGGAACACCTCCGGGGCGGGGGTGCCGGTGCGCGTGCAGTAGGCGCGCAGCGCCCGGACGCCGCCGATGCCCAGCAGCATCTCCTGGCGCAGGCGGTGGTCCTCGTCGCCGCCGTACAGGCGGTCGGTCACGCCGCGCTCGGCCGGCGCGTTCTCCTCGATGTCGCTGTCGAGGAGCAGGAGGGTGACGCGGCCGACCTGCGCCCGCCACACGTGCGCGTAGAGGGTGCGGCCCTCGGGCAGCGGCACGGAGATGACCACGGCGGTGCCGTCGGGCTCGCGCAGCAGCTTGACCGGGAGGCCGTGCGGGTCGAGCGAGGGGTAGTGCTCGAGCTGCCAGCCGTCGGAGGACAGCCCCTGCTCGAAGTAGCCGGCGCGGTACAGCAGGCCCACGCCGATCAGCGGGACACCGAGGTCAGACGCCGCCTTGAGGTGGTCACCGGCCAGGATGCCGAGACCGCCGGAGTACTGCGGCAGCACCTCGGTGATGCCGAACTCCGCGGAGAAGTAAGCGATGCTCGCCGGCGCCTCGTCGCCCAGCGACTGGTACCAGCGCGGCGTGGCGAGGTACTCCTCCAGGTCGTCGACGGCGTCCTGGAGACGGCGGACGAACCGGCGGTCCTTGGCCAGCGCGGCCAGGCGCTCCGCGGAGACCTCTCCGAGCGCCTTGACGGGGTCACCGCCACAGCGCTGCCAGAGCTCGGGGTCCAGGGTCTCGAACAGGTCCCGGGTCTCGGGGTGCCAGGACCAGCGGAGGTTCATCACCAGCTGGGACAGCGGGAGCAGCGGCTCCGGGAGGGCGGCGCGGACGGTGAAACGACGGAGGGCTCGCACGCGGACGAGACTAGCCAGCCTGAGCGGTACCGCCAGAGGTGCGCGGGACATCTCTGGGCGCCCCCGTCCCACCGGCCCCACGACGCCTCACCCCCCGCCCCCCACGCCGGGTCCTCCCCCGCCCCCACCCGGACGAGTGCCCGCCGAGGTGCCCGGGCCGCACTACCTCGATAGCGTTGCGGCAATGAATGGCCGCGCTGACCTCCGCCTCGGCATCACCGATGTCGCCCCCGTCGTCTCCTGCGGGACCTTCTCCGCCCGTGCCGTCGTCGGCGAGCACCTGCCGATCACCGCCACCGTCTTCCGCGAGGGCCACGACGCCGTCGCCGCGAACGTCGTCTGGACCGCACCCGGCGGAGACGACGCGAGCGCGCCGTTCGTGCGCATGGCCAAGCTCCCGCCCGAGCCCGACCGCTGGCTGGCCACGGTGGTCCCCGACCGCGAGGGGCCCTGGACCTTCCGCATCGAGGCCTGGAGCGACCCGCTGGCCACCTGGCGGCACGCCGTCGAGGTGAAGATCGAGGCCGGTCAGGGCGCCGACGAGCTGGCCAACGACCTCGAGGAGGGTGCGCGCCTGCTGGACCGCGTCGCCGCCGAGGCGGACGGGGACTGGCGGGACCGGGTCGCGGCCGCGGCCGCCGCGCTGCGCGACGGCTCGCAGGAGCTCACCGTCCGGGTGGCCCCCGCGCTGGCCTCGGGCCTGCAGCGGTACCTCCACGAGCACCCGGTCCGGGAGCTGGTCACCCGGACGGAGCCGTTCGAGGTGTACGTCGACCGCCCACGGGCGCTGTACGGCTCCTGGTACGAGTTCTTCCCGCGTTCCGAGGGACCCGTCGTCGGCGGCGTCCCCACGCACGGCACCTTCACCACCGCGGCCGACCGCCTGCCGGCGATCGCCGACATGGGCTTCGACGTCGTCTACCTGCCGCCGATCCACCCCATCGGCACGGTCAACCGCAAGGGCCCGAACACCGCCCAGTTCCCCGGCGGCAACCCGCACGAGATCGGACCGGACGACGTCGGCTCGCCGTGGGCGATCGGCAGCGCCGAGGGCGGGCACGACGCCGTCCACCCGCAGCTGGGCACGATGGACGACTTCCGGGCGTTCGTCGCCCGCACCCGCGAGCTGGGCATGGAGGTCGCCCTGGACTTCGCGCTCCAGGCCGCTCCGGACCACCCCTGGGTGGAGGCCCACCCCGAGTGGTTCACCACCAAGCCCGACGGCACGATCGCCTACGCGGAGAACCCGCCGAAGAAGTACCAGGACATCTACCCGATCAACTTCGACAACGACCCCGAGGGCATCTACGCCGAGTGCCTGCGGGTGATCCGGGTCTGGATCGAGGCGGGCGTCAAGATCTTCCGCGTCGACAACCCCCACACCAAGCCGCTGAACTTCTGGCACTGGCTGATCTGGGAGGTCAAGAAGACCGACCCCGACGTGCTGTTCCTGGCCGAGGCGTTCACCCGGCCGGCGATGATGCACCAGCTGGCGCGGATCGGCTTCACGCAGTCCTACACGTACTTCACCTGGCGCACCGAGCGCGACGAGCTCGAGGAGTACGGGCGCGAGCTCGCCGAGAACTCGCACTACATGCGGCCCAACTTCTTCGTGAACACCCCGGACATCCTCCACGAGTCGCTGCAGTTCGGCGGCCCGCCGATGTTCAAGATCCGGGCCGTGCTCGCCGCGATGATGAGCCCGACGTGGGGCGTCTACTCCGGCTTCGAGCTGTTCGAGCACGTCGCCGTCAAGCCGGGCAGCGAGGAGTACCTGGACAGCGAGAAGTACCGGCTGCGCCCGCGCGACTGGGAGGGCGCCGAGGCCGCCGGCCGCAGCCTGGCGCCCTACCTGCGGCGGCTCAACGAGGTGCGCCGCGCGCACCCGGCCCTGCAGCAGCTGCGCACGCTGCACTTCCACCCGGTCGACAACCCCAACTTGCTCTGCTTCTCCAAGACCGACCCGGGCTCGGCCGACGCCGTCCTCGTGGTCGTGAACCTGTCCAGCCGGGACACCCACATCGGGACGACGGCGCTGGACATGCGGGCGCTCGGCCTGGACTGGCACGAGCGGTTCTCCGTCACCGACGAGCTCACCGGCGCCTCCTACGACTGGGGCCAGTTCAACTACCTCGAACTGGATCCCTTCCGCGAGCCCGCACACGTCTTCGCGGTCACCTTCCCCCGCCCCGTGCAGTTCCCGCCGCCGGTCGCCTGACCGGAGCACGTACCGACCGCCCATCCGCGACTCACCGAGGGCTCCCCGCACCGATGACCGTTCCCGTTCCCGAGTCCGCCCCCGCCCACTCCGCGCTGCCCCCGCCGGGCACCGACCCCGAGTGGTACAAGCGCGCCGTCTTCTACGAGGTGCTCGTCCGCGGCTTCGCCGACAGCAACTCCGACGGCGTGGGTGACATCCGCGGCATGATCGACAAGCTGGACTACCTGCAGTGGCTCGGCGTCGACTGCCTGTGGCTGCCGCCGTTCTTCGCCTCACCGCTGCGCGACGGCGGCTACGACGTCAGCGACTACACCGCCGTGCTGCCCGAGTTCGGCGACATCGAGGACTTCAAGGAGTTCCTCGACGCCGCCCACTCGCGCGGTATGCGCGTGATCATCGACTTCGTCATGAACCACACCTCGGACCAGCACCCCTGGTTCCAGGCCAGCCGCAGCGACCCGGACGGCCCGTACGGCGACTTCTACGTCTGGGCCGACGACGACACCGGCTACTCCGACGCGCGGATCATCTTCGTCGACACCGAGAGCTCGAACTGGACGTTCGACCCGGTGCGCAAGCAGTACTTCTGGCACCGGTTCTTCTCCCACCAGCCGGACCTGAACTTCGAGAACCCGAAGGTGCGCGAGGCGATCATCGACGCCCTGCGGTTCTGGCTGGACTTGGGCATCGACGGATTCCGGCTCGACGCCGTGCCCTACCTCTTCGAGGAGGAGGGCACCAACTGCGAGAACCTGCCGCGCACCCACGAGTTCCTCAAGGAGGTGCGCAGCGTCGTCGACGCGAACTACCAGGACGTCGTCCTGCTCTGCGAGGCCAACCAGTGGCCGGCCGACGTCGTCGAGTACTTCGGTGACGACGGCGACGAGTGCCAGATGGCCTTCCACTTCCCCGTGATGCCGCGCCTGTTCATGGCCGTCCGGCGGGAGCAGCGGTTCCCGATCTCGGAGATCATGGCGCAGACGCCGGACATCCCGGACAACTGCCAGTGGGGCGTCTTCCTCCGCAACCACGACGAGCTGACCCTCGAGATGGTCACCGACGAGGAGCGCGACTACATGTGGGGCGAGTACGCCCAGGACCCCCGCATGAAGGCCAACATCGGCATCCGCCGGCGGCTGGCCCCGCTGCTGGACAACGACGTCAACACCCTCGAGCTGTTCAACGCCCTGCTGCTGTCCCTGCCCGGGTCGCCCGTCCTCTACTACGGCGACGAGATCGGCATGGGCGACAACATCTGGCTCGGTGACCGCGACGGCGTCCGCACGCCGATGCAGTGGACGCCGGACCGCAACGGCGGGTTCTCCACCGCCGATCCGCAGCGGATGTACCTGCCGTTGAACGCCGACCCGGTCTACGGCTACCAGGTGACCAACGTCGAGTCCCAGCTGCGCAACACCACCTCGCTGCTGCACTGGATCCGCCGGATGATCCAGGTCCGCAACCAGCACCCGACCTTCGGCCTGGGCACGTTCGAGGAGATCGGCTCGCGCAACCCGACCGTGCTGTCGTTCGTGCGGCGGTTCGGCGACGACGTCGTGCTGTGCGTCAACAACCTGTCCCGGTTCCCGCAGCCGGTGGAGCTGGACCTGCGGCAGTTCGAGGGCTACACGCCCGTCGAGCTCACCGGCCGGGTCGAGTTCCCGCAGATCGGCGTCCTGCCGTACATGCTGACCCTCGCGGGGCACGGCTTCTACTGGTTCGAGCTGTCCAAGCCGGCCGAGCCCGTCCCCGAGGAGCCCGAGGACTGGGAGAGCACGGGCAGCAGCCCGGTCGCCGACTCCCTCCTCGCCGCCGGGGTGGTGCAGGCCGCGGAGGAGACGCCCGGCGACAACCTCCCGGCCCCCGACGACTCCGACGGAGGATCCCGATGAGCGCACTGGCCGAGCTGCTCCGCGAGTGGATGCCCGCGCAGCGGTGGTTCGGGAGCAAGGGCCGCGAATGGGCCGACGTCACCGAGGACGGCTTCTTCCTCGACCGCAGCGAGCCGGTGCTCTCGGTGCACCGCGTGCGGGTCACCTACACCGACGGCCACGGCGACACCTACCTGGTGCCGATCTCCTGGCGGGATTCCGCGGTCGAGGAGCTCAGCTCGGCCTACATCGGCCCGCTGGCCGGCGACGGCGACCAGCAGTCCCACGCCTACGACGCCCTCCGCGACCGGGACGCCACGACCCCCTGGCTCATCCACCTGGTGAACGCCTCGACCGTCGGCCCGATGCACTTCCACCCCGCGGGCGTGGCCTACATCCCCGAGGGGGTGCCCGGCGACATCGTCTCGACCGAGCAGAGCAACACCTCGCTGGTCTACGGGTCGGAGGCGATCCTCAAGATCTTCCGGCGTCTCGAGCCGGGGATGAACCCGGACGTGGAGATCCACGACGCGCTGCGCCGGACGGAGAACCCGCACATCGCCCCGCTGCTCGGGCACATCGAGATCGACGACCCCGACGCGGCGAACGAGCCGGCGACGGTCGCGATGCTGCAGACCTTCGTCCCCAACGCCAGCGACGGATGGCGCCTGGCCACGGCCAGCGTCCGGGACCTGTACGCCGAGGGCGACCTGCACGCCGACGAGGTGGGTGGCGACTTCGCCGCCGACAGCGAGCGGCTGGGCGCGGCGACGGCGTCGGTCCACCGCGACATGGCCGCCGTCCTGCCCACCGAGCCGGCCGACCGCAACTGGTACGCCACGGTGGCCCGGCAGATGGGCGAGCGCCTGGACGCCGCGATCGAGGTCGTCCCCCAGCTCGCCGAGCACGCCGACGGCCTCCGCACGATCTACGCGGCGGTGGCGCAGAGCACCGAGCCCACGGTGCGCCAGCGGGTGCACGGCGACCTGCACCTCGGTCAGGTGCTGCGCACCGCGACCGGCTGGATCGTGCTCGACTTCGAGGGCGAACCGGCCCGTCCGCTGGCCTCGCGTCGCGAGCTGGACAGCCCGCTTCGGGACGTCGCGGGCATGCTGCGCAGCTTCGACTACGCGGCGCGGCACATGCTGGTGGAGCAGCCCGAGGACACGCAGCGGGCCTACCGGGCGCAGGAGTGGGCCGAGCGCAACCGGGCCGCGTTCTGCGCCGGCTACTCCGAGGCCAGCGGCCTGGACCCGTGCGGCGGCTCACCACTCCTTCGGGCGTTCGAGGCCGACAAAGCGGTTTACGAGTGCGTCTACGAGGCACGCAACCGTCCGCACTGGTTGATGATCCCGCTGGACTCCCTGTCCCGGCTCACCAGCCGCGACTGAGCGCGCGGACACTCCGGACCCGAGCAGAGGACGACACGATGAGCAGCGATGACCGGAAGGACCCGGTGGCCGACAAGGACGACCTGCAGCGAGCCGTCGAGGAGCGCGTGGCCGCCGCGGAGGCGGCCGCCGGCACCGAACCCGTGATCAACGCCCCGGCGAAGAAGACGACCCGGGCAGCCGCGAAGCCCGCGGCGAAGAAGACCACGCCGGCGAAGAAGGCCGCGCCCGCGAAGAAGGCGACGCCCGCGAAGAAGGCGACGCCGGCGAAGAAGGCGACCGCGAAGCGGACTCCCGCCGCCGAGCCGGCCACCGGCAACACCGCTCCGGACGACGTGCAGACGACGGCCGAGCAGGAGAGCACCGCCTCCACCGCGCCCGAGGGTGGCGGCACCACGACGGCGCCGGTGGTCGCCCCGGCACCGATCGCCGAGCCGGGGAATCCGGCCGGCAGCCCCGCCGCACCGCCCGAGGCGCCGGACCCGGACCCCGCCGAGCCGAGCACGCCGCAGGCTCCCGAGGACGGTGGCGTGGCCTCCGCCCCGGCGCCGGCCGCGCCGGCGGAACCCGCCTCCGACGGTGCCGTGTCCGACGGTGCCGCCGCCGGCGGGCCGGCGACCGCCGGCGGGCAGCCCACCCTCGGCGAGGTGGGCGAGGACGACCTGCGCGCGATCGTGGACGGCTGGTCGCACGACCCGCACCGCGTCCTGGGCGCGCACGAGGCCGGCGATGGCTGGGTCGTGCGCACCCTGCGCCCCGACGCCGTCTCCGTGACCGTGCTCGACGAGGACGGCAGCCGCCACGACGCCCGCCAGGTGCACCCCGGCGGCATCTACGAGGCCACCGTCCCGCGGCAGCCGGGCGACTACCGCATCGAGGTCGAGTACCCCGACGGCCAGGGCGGTACGACGCGCTACACGGTCGACGACCCCTACCGGTGGCTGCCGACCCTCGGCCCGGTCGACGAGCACCTCATCCGCGAGGGCCGGCACGAGCGGCTGTGGGAGGTGCTCGGGGCGCACGTGCGGCGCTACGACACCCCGCGTGGCACCGTCGACGGCGTCTCGTTCGCCGTCTGGGCGCCGAATGCCCAGGGCGTCAAGGTCACCGGCGACTTCGACTACTGGGAGGCGCGGGCCTACCCGATGCGCTCCCTGGGCTCCTCGGGCGTGTGGGAGATCTTCGTGCCCGGCGTCCCGGTCGGCAGCCGGTACCGCTACCACGTCCTGGGTGCCGACGGCGTGTGGCGGCAGAAGTCCGACCCGATGGCCTTCGCGACCGAGGTGCCGCCGCTGAACGCCTCGGTCGTCACCGAGTCCACCCACGAGTGGAACGACGACGCCTGGCTGGCCGAGCGTGCCTCCGCCGGCTGGCACGAGAAGCCGATGAGCGTCTACGAGGTGCACGCCGGCTCCTGGCGGCAGGGGCTGTCCTACCGCGAGATGGCCGACGAGCTGGTCGACTACGTCGTCGCGGCGGGCTTCACCCACATCGAGTTCATGCCGCTGGCCGAGCACCCCTTCGGTGGCTCGTGGGGCTACCAGGTCACCTCGTACTACGCGCCCACCTCGCGCTTCGGCAGCCCCGACGACCTGCGCTACCTGATCGACCGCGCCCACCAGGCCGGCATCGGGGTCATCGTCGACTGGGTGCCCGCCCACTTCCCGAAGGACGAGTGGGCGCTGGCCCGGTTCGACGGCACGTCGCTCTACGAGCACGGCGACCCCCGCCGTGGCGAGCAGCTGGACTGGGGCACGCTGGTCTTCGACTTCGGCCGCTCCGAGGTCCGCAACTTCCTGGTCGCCAACGCGCTGTTCTGGTGCAAGGAGTTCCACGTCGACGGCATCCGCGTCGACGCGGTCGCCTCGATGCTGTACCTGGACTACTCGCGGACCGAGTGGCTGCCCAACCAGTACGGCGGCCGGGAGAACCTCGAGGCGGTCGCGTTCCTGCAGGAGTTCAACGCCACCGTCTACCGCGAGGTCCCCGGCGTCATGACGATCGCTGAGGAGTCGACCGCCTGGCCGGGCGTCACCCGGCCCACGCACCTGGGCGGCCTGGGCTTCGGGTTCAAGTGGAACATGGGCTGGATGCACGACTCGCTGGCCTACGTGGAGCGGGAGCCGGTGTACCGCAGCTTCCACCACGGTCAGCTCACGTTCTCGATGCACTACGCCTACTCCGAGAACTTCGTGCTGCCGATCAGCCACGACGAGGTGGTCTACGGTAAGGGCTCGATGCTGCGGAAGATGCCGGGTGACCGCTGGCAGCAGCTGGCCAACCTGCGCGCCTACTACGCTTACATGTGGGCGCACCCCGGCAAGCAGCTGCTGTTCATGGGCTCGGAGTTCGCCCAGGACTCCGAGTGGGCCGAGAGCCGGTCGCTGGACTGGTGGCACCTCGACGACCCCGCGCACCGCGGGATCCTCCAGCTGGTCACCGACCTCAACAGCCGCTACCGCGAACTGGACGCGCTGTGGGCCCACGACATCGACCCCTCGGGCTTCCAGTGGATCGACGCCAACGACGCCGGCGGCAACACCCTGTCCTTCCTGCGCTACGGGAGGTCCACGACGCCGGCGGACGCCGCGCCGCCCGCTGAGGGCGACGCCGCCGAGGACCAGGAGGCGGCCACGGGGAGCCAGGACGCGGCTCCCGCGGACAGCCGCTCGGCGCTCGCCTGCGTGGTCAACTTCGCCGGCACCCCGCACCACGAGTACCGGATCGGCCTGCCGCGCCCGGGCTACTGGCGCGAGGTGCTCAACACCGACGCCGAGGGGTACGGCGGCTCCGGGGTGGGCAATCTCGGCGGCGTCGAGGCCGTCGCGGAGCCCTGGCACGGGCAGCCGTACTCGGCCACGATCGCCGCACCTCCCCTGGGCACGGTCTGGTTCCTGCACGAGGCCTGATCGACGCCCGCACGGGTACCGGTCCGCTTCGTGGGGGCGAGCAGCATGCGACGGCGGTGGGCGAGGCTCACCGCCGTCGCGTTCTCGCTGGTCGTCCTGACCGGGTGCTCGGTGGTCGTGGTGGGCCAGGCCACCCCGGCCCGGCCGCCGGTCACCGACGTCGCCGCCGGGGAGACCGGGATCACCGGTGCGACCGGAGAGCCGGTGGACGTGCTGGCCCGCAACGCGCTCACCGACCTGGAGGTCTTCTGGGCGGAGCGGTTCCCCGAGGACTTCGGCATCGCCTTCGAGCCCCTGGCCGGCGGCTACTTCAGCGTCGATCCCGGCAATGCCGACCCGGCTGCCTACCCTCGCGGCATCGGCTGCGGCAGCGTCGCCGGTGACGTCGAGAACAACGCCTTCTACTGCGTCGCCCGCGATGCCCCGAACTCCGACTCGATCAGCTACGACCGCACCTTCCTGGCCGACCTGGGCGCGGAGTACGGCCGGTTCATCCCGGCGCTGGTGATGGCGCACGAGTTCGCCCACGCCGTGCAGGCCCGCGTGGGCGCACCGCCGGTCTCGATCGCCGTCGAGACCCAGGCCGACTGCCTGGCCGGCACCTGGACGCGCTGGGTCGCCGACGGCGAGGCCGAGCACTCGGTGCTGCGGACCCCCGAGCTCGACGAACTGCTGCGTGGCTATCTGCTGCTGCGCGACCCGGTGGGCACCAACCCCGGTGAGCAGCAGGCGCACGGCTCCTACTTCGACCGCGTCGCCGCCTTCCAGGAGGGCTTCGACAGCGGCACCGCGGCCTGCCGGGACAACTTCGGGCCCGACCGGGTCTTCACCCAGGAACCGTTCCTCAGCGACGAGGACCTCGACAGGGGCGGGAACGCGCCGTACGGCGAGCTGCTCGAGATCATCGACAGGTCCCTGCCGGCCGCGTGGGAGCAGGCGGTGACCGGCTTCGAGCCGCCCACGATCGCCTCGTTCGACGGCGACGCCCCCGGCTGCGCCACCGATGCCGGCCTCGACCTCGTCTACTGCGCCGACGAGAACCTGGTGGCGTTCGACCGGACCGATCTGGCCGCTCCGGCGTACGAGGACCTCGGCGACTTCGCCGTCGCGACCGCCGTCGCGCTGCCCTACGGACTGGCGGTCCGCGACCAGCTCGGGCTGTCCACAGACGGCGAGGAGGCCCTCCGCTCGGCGGTCTGCCTCAGCGGCTGGTACGCCGCGCAGGTCTACGCGGGCCAGGCGGGCGGGACCTCCGTCTCACCCGGGGACATCGACGAGAGCGTGCAGTTCCTGCTCGCCTTCGGCGGCGAGCCCTCCGTCGTCCCGGACGCCGACCTCACCGGGTTCCAGCTGGTCGACCTCTTCCGCAACGGCTTCGTCCAGGGGCTCGACGCCTGCGGCCTCGACACCTAGCCGAGCGGGGCCTAGAAGAGCGCCGTCGTGAGGGCCCGGCGGGCGGGGCCCACGCGGGGGTCCTGGTCGCCCACGACGGCGAACAGCTCCACCAGGTGCTTGCGGGCCTGGTCGCGCTCCTCCCCCGCGGTCCGGCGGATCACCGACAGCAGCCGCTCGAAGGCGCCCTCGACGTCGCCGGTGCCGAGGAGGAAGTCCGCGGCCCGGGTCTGCGCCGTGATGTCGTCGGGAGCGGCGTCGGCCTTCGCCAGCGCGTCGGGCCCGGCCTCCTCGGCGCGGCGGAACAGCTGCACCTGCCGCAGCGCGATGCCGGCGTCCGGATGGTTCGGCTCCTCGGCGAGGATCGCCTCGTAGGCGGCCTCCGCGGCGGCGAGGTCACCGCGCTCGAGCGCTGCCTCGGCGGCGTCCAGCCGGGGGTCCTCGGCCTCGGGCGCGGGCTCCCCGTCGGCCGGGACCGCTCCCCCGGTGGTGGCGCGGACGAGCTCGGCGACGAACTCGCGCGCCTGCTCCTCGGGGATGGCGCCGTTGAACTCGGCGACCAGCTGGCCCTGCCACACGGCCTTGACCGCGGGGATGCCCTGCACCCGCAGGCCCTGGGCCAGCGCCTGGTTGGCGTCGACGTCGACCTTGGCCAGCACCCAGGAACCGCCCCCCTCGGCGGCGAGCCGCTCGAGCACCGGCGAGAGCTGCTTGCACGGACCGCACCACTCGGCCCACAGGTCGAGCACGACCGGCACCTGGAAGGAGCGGTCCAGCACCTCGGCCTGGAAGGTGGCCTCGGTGACGTCCACGACCGCGCTGCCCGACGCCCCGGCGGGAGCGGCGGCGCTCGGCGGCGGCGCGGCCTGGGCGCGCGCGGCGGCCTCGGACCGCGCCTTGACGGCGGCGAGATCGACGGCCCCGGCCATGGTGGCGGCCAGCTGGGCCTGGCGGGGGTCGGGGCGTCCGGGTCGGGTCGGCTGCATGACCTCGATCATCCCACCGCGCGCACGGGCGTGTCGGGCCCGGGTGCGGTCGCGGCCCTCAGGCCTCGGCCCAGACCCCGAGCTCGTTGCCGCTGGGGTCGGTGAAGTGGAAGCGCCGGCCGCCGGGGAAGGCGTACGGGCCGTCGGTCACCCGCCCCCCGGCCGCCTCGACCGCGGCGACCGTCCGGTCCAGGTCGGCGGAGAAGAGCAGGACCAGCGGGCCACCGGGCCGTGGCGGCTCGCTGTCCAGCCGGAGGCCGCCCGCCTCCGGCGCGCCCTCCGTCACGCCCCGGATCCCGGAGTACGCCGGTCCGTAGTCGGTGAAGCCCCAGCCGAAGGCCGCGGAGTAGAACCGCTTGGCCGCGGCGAGGTCGGTCACCGTGAGCTCGACGTAGTCGATGGAGTGGTGCCTGTGTGCGGTGGTGTCCGTCATGCCCGGCAGAGTGCCGGACGGGTCTGTCAGGAACGGGCTCCGTCCGGGGCCGCGCCGGCGTCCCCGCCCGCCACGTCGCCGGCGCCCAGCCGGACGCGGCGCAGCACGTCGAACAGGGTGTCCAGCTCGCCGTCCCGGAGGTCCCCCAGGCCGAAGTCCAGGTCCGTGAGTGCGCGGGTGCCGACCTCGACCACCGCTCGCCCTGCCTCGGTGATCCCGGCGAGCACCCCGCGCCCGTCGGCGGGGTTGGGACGCCGGTCGACGTAGCCGGCCGCGACGAGCCGGTCGATGGCGTTCGTGACGCTGGTGGGGTGCACCATCAGCCGGCTCCCGATCACCTTCAGCGGTAGCTCCCCGGTGCGGCTGAAGGAGAGCAGCACGAGGACCTCGTACCGCGCGAAGGTCAGCCCGTGCGGCTTGAGCACCCCGTCGAAGCGGGCCACCAGGATCTGCTGCACGCGGAACACCGACGTGGCGGCCCGCATCGTCGCGGCCGGGCCGAAGCGCTCCTCCCACGTCTCGGCCGCCCGCTCGATCGGGTCGAACGGCAGCCCCAGCGGTCGCACCATGGTCGCGACGCTACCGGCGCCCCGCGCGGCTCCGTCCGGATCGCGCCGGTACGGATGAGCGCTGCGTCCGGTGACGTGGTGACGACGCCGATGCGCATGCGGGCGCCCAGCCTGTGGACGGGCGATCCAGCACCTCCGCAGAGAACGGCAGAGTGCACGGATGCCGGTCCCCCCGACCCGTCCGCCCGCGCTGCGCGGGAAACTGTTCCGCGGGTCCGACCAGGTGCGGTCGGGCCGCCTGACGAAGGGGCAGCTGCGCAGCGCCGCCTGGCGACGGCTCTTCCCCGACGTCTACGCCTGCGCCTCGCTGGCCGTCGACCACGAGTGCCGCGCCAGGGCAGCGGCCGCTCTGGCAGTGCGCGGTGCCTGCATCAGCGGGCGCAGCGCAGCCGTGCTCTGGGGCGTCCCGCTCGCCGACGCGGACGACGACGTCGAACTCACCGTCCCGCCGGACTGCCGCGCGGGGGCGGTCCGCGGCATCCGGATCTCGCGGCGGAGCCTGCCGGCGGACGACGTCGTCGTCCGCGGCGGCGTCCGCGTGACCACGCCGATCCGGACCGCGGTGGACGTCGCCCGCATCCAGCCCGTGCAGGAGGCCGTGGTCGCCCTGGACCAGGTGATCGGCGCCGGCCTCCTGACCCTCGGGGAGCTGCGTCGAGCAGCGTCCGCGCTCGGCGGGCCCGGCTGCCGCTCCGTGCGCCGGGCCGCCGAGCTCGCCGACGGCCTGGCCGGGTCACCTCAGGAGACGCGCCTCCGACTGGTGCTGCTCTCCAGCCCGCTGCCTCGCCCTGTTGCGCAGTGCACGATCCGGGGCGCCGCCGGGCAGTTCGTCGCGCGGACCGACTTCGCCTGGCCGGAGGCGAAGGTGGCCCTCGAGTACGAGGGCGTCTGGCACGGGCAGGCGCAGCAGGTGGGGCGCGACCGGCGACGGCTCAACGACCTCACCGCCGCTGGGTGGACCGTCGTCTTCGCGACGGCGGCGGACCTCCGCGACCCCGCTGGGCTGATCGCCCGCCTCACCGCTGTGCTGTCCCCGCGCCGGTACGGCTGAGCGCGGCCTCCGGCGACGTGGTGACGACGCCGATGCGCATGCGGGCGCAGGAGGAAGTCAGCCGAGGGCCGGACGCAGCGGCGGCACGTCGCGGACGCCGAAGACGTCGCGGAGCGCCACCCGTGCGGAGAGGTCGCCGCACATGCCGTGCACCGCCGGCCCGGGCGGGGTCGCCGCGGACGCGAGGTACACGCCCTCGACCGGCGTCCGGTAGGTGTTCCAGCGGGGCACCGGCCGGGCCAGCATCTGGCGGAGCGTGGCCCGCCCGTTGGAGATGTCGCCCCCGAGGTAGCTCGGGTTCCACTGCTCCATCTGCACGGCGTTCTTCGTCGCCCGCGCCACGACGGTGTCCTTGAACCCGGGCGCGAACCGCTCGATCTGGTCCTCGATGGGCCCGGTCATGTCGACGTCGGCACCGTGCGGCACGTGCACGTAGGCCCAGAAGATGTGGCCACCCTCCGGCGCCCGCGTCGGGTCGGGCACCGTGGGCTGCACGGCGAGCACGTAGGGCTTGTCGGTCAGCCGGCCCTGGTTGGGCGCCCGCTCCCCCGCGAGGGTCTCCTCGAGGTCGCCGGCGACGTGGATGGTGCCGGCGCGCCGCACGTCGGGGTTGGTCCACGGCACGGGCTCGGAGAGGATCCAATCGATCTTGAAGACGCCGGCGCCGTGCTTGTACCGCCGGACCCAGCGCCGGTAGCCCTCGTTCAGCCGGTCGCCGGCCATCGTCACGAAGTCCTCGGGGGTGGTGTCCAGCAGCACGGCCGGCACGCCCTCGAACTCCCGGAGGTCGGTGACCCGGTGCCCGGTGACGACCTCGCCGCCCTGCTCCTCGAGCGCGGTGACCATCGCGTCGGCGAGCTTCTGCGAGCCGCCCTCGATCAACGGCCACCCCGCGTGGTGGGAGAGCATCGCCAGGAGCATCCCCAGCGCCGAGGTGAGGGGCTGGGCGAGGTCGAGCATCCCGTGCGCGCCGGCCCCCGCCACGAGCGCGCGGCCCTCCGGGGTGTCGAAGTACCGGTTGGCCAGCCAGCGCACGTTCGGCAGGCCGGTGAGGGCGAACCTGGTGACCTGCGCGACGCTCTTCGTCGGCAGCGAGCGCAGCCGGCTGGACAGGAAGAAGTCGATGATGTCGGTGCCGTGCTCGACCAGCGGACCGAACAGCCGTCGGTAGGCCTCGGCGTCCGCCCCGAGCCCCACGGCCGTCTCCTCCAGCGAGCGGAACGACAGCGCCGCCCGCCCGCCGTCCAGCGGGTGCGCGAAGTTGATCTCGGGCTGGACGAACCGCACCCCGCGGCTCTCCACGTCGAACTCGCGGAAGAACGGCGCCGCGACCGCCATGGGCTGCACGGTCGAGCAGACGTCGTGGTGGAAGCCCGGACGGATCAGCTCCTCCGTGCGCATCCCGCCGCCGGGGCGGTCGCCGGCATCCACCACCTGCACGCGGAGCCCCGCCGCGGACAGCCGCAGCGCCGCGGCCAGCCCGTTGGGCCCCGCTCCGACGACGACGGCATCGGGTCGTCCAGCACGCCCACTCACCGGGTGATCCTCACGAGGGCATCCCCGATGCGCAAGTTCCGTGGCTCGTGAGTCGGGCCGTGCAGCTGAGGCGTACCGGCCGCCCTCGCGCGCGCGCCCGTGGCGACCCGGGCCCGGCCGGCTCTAGCCTCCCCCGGTGCAGTCCTCCCTCGATCTCCCACCGACGGCCGAGCCGGAGGTGCTCCGGCTGACACCGGCGGGGCGCCGGAGCCGCCTCGCGGCCGTCGTCGTCGTGCTGGCGCTGCTGCTCGCGGGCACCGTCTGGGGCGACGACGACGCGTTCCCGTTCGGGCCCTTCCGCATGTACTCGACGCGCAACGACCCGAACACCCCGGTGATCTCCACCCGGGCGGTCGGGGTGACCGCCGCCGGCGAGGAGGTCCGGCTGTCCGGTGGCCAGGTCGGGCTGCGACGCGCGGAGTTCGAGGGGCAGATCAACCGGCTGCGCGAGCACCCGGAGCTGCTGGGACTGCTCGCCGACGCGTTCGCCGACGCCAACCCGGACGCGCCGGAGCTCGTGGCCGTCCAGATGGTGCACCGCAAGTTCGAGCTGGCCGACGGCAAGCCTACGGGCGACTACACCGACACCGTCGTCGTCGAGTTCGAGCTGGAGGACGACGCATCGTGAGCACGACCGCGAACCCGACCCCGACCGCAGCGCCCCTGACCAGCCGGTGGTGGTTCACCCCGGTGCCGCTGGCGCGGATCGCGGTGGTCCGCGTGATCGCCTACCTGTTCATCCCGGTCGACGTGTTCCTGACCACCGCCTGGGTCCGCGCGCACGCCGACGTCCCCACCGAGTGGTACGCCCCGCTGCTCATCGGGCGGGTGCTGCACCTGCCCACCCCCACGCACACGCTGATCGTCGTCGTCCAGTGGGCGCTGGTGCTGGCCGCGGTGGCCGCTGCCAGCGGCAAGGCGCCGCGGCTGCTGGGCTCCGCCGTCTTCCTCCTCTACCTGGAGTGGATGGTGATCGCGATGAGCTACGGCAAGGTCGACCACGACCGGATCGCCTTCCTCGTCCTGCTCGCGGTGCTGCCCACGATCGGCCGGGCGAGGTTCCGCGACATGCGCCGCTCGGAGGCCGCGGGCTGGGCGATGGCGGCCGTGCTCGTGGCCGTCATGCTCACCTACTTCCTCGCCGCCTGGGCCAAGATCCGCTTCGGCGGCTGGGACTGGCCCACCGGCTCCACGCTGACCCGGGCCGTCCTGCGCCGGGGCACGTGGATGTCGGACTGGACGGTCGAGGTGCCGTGGCTGCTGACGGCGGCGCAGTGGGTGATGATCGTCCTGGAACTCGCGGCGCCGCTCATGCTCTTCGTGCGCAGCGACCGCGCACGCATCGGCCTGGTGCTCTTCCTCATCGGCTTCCACCTCATGGTGTTCGCCGGCGTGACGATCATCTTCCTGCCGCACTGCATCGCGATCCTGTCGATCCTCCCGTGGGAGCGGCTGACCGCCCGGTTCACCGACCGCGCGCCTCAGAGCCTGGCGACCAGCTCGTCGGCCGCGCCGTAGGGATCGGTCTCCCCCGCCACGACCCGCTCGGCCAGCGCGCCGAGGGCCGACGAGCCGCGCAGGTCGCCGATCCGCTCGCGGAGCGCGGCGAGGGCGATCGCCTCGATCTCCCGCGCCGCGCGCTCGGCACGCCGGCGGTGGCCCTCCCCGGAGGACTCCAGCCAGCGCCGGTGGTCCTCGACCTTGGCCAGCACGTCGTCGACGCCGTTGTCGGTGTCGCGGGAGGCCACCGTCGTGCAGATGGGCGGGCGCCAGCCACCGGCCTCGGTGTACCGGCCGCCGAGCGACTGCATGTAGCGCAGGTCGCGCACGGCCTGCTGGGCGCCGTCCCGGTCGGCCTTGTTCACGACGAAGACGTCGGCGACCTCGAGGATGCCGGCCTTGGCCGCCTGGATGCCGTCGCCCATCCCCGGCGCGACCAGGACCAGGGTGGTGTCGGCCAGCGAGGCGATCTCCAGCTCGGACTGGCCCACCCCGACGGTCTCGATCAGCACGACGTCGCACCCGGCGGCGTCCAGCACGCGCAGCGCCTGGGGGGTGGCCCACGAGAGCCCGCCCAGGTGCCCGCGCGAGGCCATGGACCGGATGAAGACCCCGCCGTCGCCGGCGTGGTCCTGCATGCGCACCCGGTCACCGAGCAGGGCGCCGCCGGAGAACGGTGACGACGGGTCGACGGCGAGCACGCCCACGCGCTTGCCGGCCTGCCGCAGCGCCCGCACCAGCGCCGTCGTCGTCGTGGACTTGCCGACACCCGGCGAGCCGGTGAGGCCCAGCACCTGGGCGCGGCCGGTGTGCGGCGCCAGCGCCGCGGCCACCTCGCGCAGGACGGGACTGGCGTCCTCGACCAGCGAGATCAGTCTGGCCACCGAGCGGGCGTCGCCCTCTCGGGCCCGCTCGACCAGCGCGGGGACGTCGACAGCACGCCGCCCCCGCCGCCCGGAGGCGGCGGGGGCGGACGTCTGGACCGCGGTCCCCGCAGGGACCTCCGTCACGCCGAGGCGGATGGCGCGTGCAGGATCAGGGCGTCGCCCTGACCACCGCCGCCGCACAGCGCGGCGGCACCGACCTTGAGGCCCCGGCGGCGGAGCTCCAGCGCGACGTCGAGCACGACGCGGGCACCGCTCATGCCGATCGGGTGACCGAGGGCGATCGCGCCACCGTTGGGGTTGACCTTCTCGGGGTCGATGCCCAGCTCGCGGGTGGAGACGATGCCGACGGCGGCGAACGCCTCGTTGAGCTCGACGACGTCGAGGTCCTTCGGGTCGATGCCCTCGCGCTCGCAGGCCTTCTTGATGGCCCCGGACGGCTGGCTCTGCAGCGTGGCGTCCGGGCCGGCGACGACGCCGTGGGCACCGATCTCGGCGATCGGGGTGATGCCCAGCTCGGCGGCCTTCGCGGCGCTCATGACCACCACGGCGCAGGCGCCGTCGGAGATCTGCGAGGCGGTGCCGGCGGTGATCGTGCCGTCCTTGGCGAAGGCCGGCTTCAGCTTGCTCAGGCTCTCCGCGGTCGTGTCCGCGCGGATGCCCTCGTCGTCGGTGAACTCGATCGGGTCGCCCTTGCGCTGCGGGATGAGCACGGGGGTGATCGACTCGGCGAAGACGCCGTCCTTGTGCGAGCGCGCGGCCTTCTGGTGGCTGGCCGCGGCGAACTCGTCCTGCTCCTCGCGGGTCAGGTTGTAGCGGGAGTTGGCCTTCTCGGTCAGCTCGCCCATGGCCACCTGGTCGAAGGTGTCGGACAGGCCGTCGTGCGACATCGAGTCGATGAGCTTGGTGTCGCCGAACTTCGTGCCGGTGCGCGAGTTCGCGAGTATGTGCGGCGCCTGCGTCATCGACTCCTGGCCGCCGGCGACGACGACGTCGTACTCGCCGGCGCGGATGAGCTGGTCGGCCATGGCGATCGCGGACAGGCCCGAGAGGCAGACCTTGTTGATGGTCAGGGCGGGGACCGACATCGGGATGCCGGCCTTGACGGCGGCGGGGCGGGCCGGGTTCTGCCCGGCGCCGGCCTGGATGACCTGGCCCATGATCACGTAGTCGACCTGGTCGCCGGAGATGCCGGCGCGCTCGAGGGCCGCCTTGATCGCGAAGCCCCCCAGGTCGGCGGCCGAGAAGTCCTTGAGCCCACCGAGGAGCCGGCCCATCGGGGTGCGGGCACCGCTGACGATGACCGAGCGGGCTCTGTTGTTCTCGCTCATAGGGGGACCTCCAGTGCCGGGCCGCCGACGCCGGCGACCGAGAGTGACAGAGCAGACCGCGCTGAGCGCGCGGCGTCGGGCTGTATACCAGGATAGGACCACCTCCTGACCGGCGTGGCCTGGCCCACTCCCGTCACCCGACCCGGGCATCCCGGCGGCCCCGGAGTGTCGCCCCGCGCGGAGGCGCGGCAGGATGCCCGACGTGACCACCAACGACGCGCCGTCCTCGGGTCTGCCCCAGGGGCTGTTCACCACCATCGACCACGTGGGCATCGCGGTGCCCGACCTGGACGAGGCGATCGCCTTCTACGCCCAGGCCTTCGGCGTGCGCTCGGTGCACGAGGAGACCAACGAGGAGCAGGGCGTCCGCGAGGCGATGCTCGCCGTCGGCGACGGCGACACCCGCATCCAGCTGCTCGCCCCGCTGACCCCCGAGTCGACGATCGCGAAGTTCATCGGCCGCTCGGGCCCCGGCCTGCAGCAGCTGGCCTTCCGGGTGGACGACGTCGAGGCCGTCAGCGCCACCCTGCGCGAGCGCGGCCTGCGGCTGCTCTACGACGTCCCCAAGCGCGGCACCTCCGACAGCCGGGTGAACTTCATCCACCCGAAGGACGCCGGCGGCGTCCTCGTCGAGCTCGTCCAGCCGGCGGCCTCCGCGCACTGACCGCCGGTACCACCGTGTTCCGGCCGGGTTAACGCTCGGTAACCTCCGGCACTGCACTGCCCGTACCGCCCTCGGAGCCGGCCGTCGACGGCCTTCCACGAACAGGAGTTCGCGTGAACGAGATCAGGGACGCCATCCTCGCCGACCAGCTGGACGCACTGGGCGGCCTCGCCGTGCCGGAGTCCTACCGCGCCGTCGTGGTGCGCAAGGACGAGCAGAACATGTTCGAGGGGGTGGCCACGAAGGACAAGGACCCCCGCAAGTCCCTCCACATCGACGAGGTCGCCACCCCGGAACTGGGCCCCGGCGAGGCCATCGTCGCGGTCATGGCCTCCTCGGTGAACTACAACACCGTGTGGACGTCGATCTTCGAGCCGGTCTCGACCTTCGGCTTCCTGGAGCGCTACGGCCGCCTGTCGGAGCTCACCAAGCGGCACGACCTGCCCTACCACGTGGTCGGCTCCGACCTCGCCGGCGTCGTGCTGCGGGTCGGCCCCGGCGTCAACAAGTGGAAGGCCGGTGACGAGGTCGTCGCGCACTGCCTCTCGGTGGAGCTCGAGGACCCGGCCGGCCACGACGACACGATGATGGACCCGCAGCAGCGGATCTGGGGCTTCGAGACCAACTTCGGCGGTCTCGCGGAGCTGGCCCTGGTCAAGAGCAACCAGCTCATGCCCAAGCCTGCCCACCTCTCCTGGGAGGAGGCCGCCAGCCCGGGGCTGGTCAACTCCACCGCCTACCGCCAGCTGGTCAGCCGGAACGGCGCCCACATGAAGCAGGGCGACACGGTGCTCATCTGGGGCGCCTCGGGTGGCCTGGGCTCCTACGCCACCCAGATGGCGCTCAACGGCGGCGCGATCCCGGTGTGCGTCGTCAGCAGCCCGGAGAAGGCGGAGATCGTCCGCAAGATGGGCGCCGAGCTGATCATCGACCGCTCCGCCGAGGGCTACAAGTTCTGGAAGGACGAGCACAACCAGGACCCCAAGGAGTGGCAGCGCTTCGGCAAGAAGATCCGTGAGCTGACCGGCGGCGAGGACGTCGACATCGTCTTCGAGCACCCCGGCCGCGAGACCTTCGGCGCCAGCGTCTACGTCGCCAAGAAGGGCGGGACGATCGTCACCTGCGCCTCCACCAGCGGCTACATGCACCAGTACGACAACCGCTACCTGTGGATGAACCTCAAGAACATCCTCAGCTCCCACTTCGCCAACTACAAGGAGGCGTGGGAGGCCAACCGGCTGATCGACAAGGGCCTGATCCACCCGACCCTGTCGAAGGTGTACCCGATGGAGGAGGTCGGCCAGGCCGCCCTCGACGTCCACCGCAACGCCCACCAGGGCAAGGTCGGCGTCCTGACCCTCGCCCCCGAGGAGGGCCTCGGCATCAAGGACGCCGAGAAGCGCGCGAAGCACGTCGAGGCGATCAACCGCTTCCGCGGCGTCTGAGCAGGCGACGGAGCCCGAGGGCCCGGTTCCCCTCCGGGGGCCGGGCCCTCGGCACGTCCGACGGCCCTGCCGTTGCCCCCGGGGCGTCCGGGACTCCTGGGATATGAAGCGCCCGACACGGTGACTGACCGATCCCCCGTCTGCGAGGATGTGGCCATGAGCGACCCCCGCCACGAACTGCCGATGCACGAGGCCCAGCACTCGTTCGACGTGGTGCTGCGGGGGTACGACCGCAGCCAGGTCGCCGACACGATCGAGCGGCTGGAGGCGGACTTCCGCATCGCGCTGGCCGACCGCGACGCCGCCGTCGCCCGCACCGCCGATCTGGCCGGTCAGCTCTCGGCGATGCACGGCGAGATCGAGTCGCTGCGCCGCAAGGCGGCCACCGCGGCCGCCCCCACCTTCGAGAACATCAGCGAGCGCATCCAGCACATGCTGCAGCTCGCCGAGGAGGAGGCGGGCGAGATCCGGCGGGCCGCCGAGCTCGACGCCCAGGCGGTCCGGGAGCAGACCGACGCCGAGGAGCGCGCACTGCTCGAGCGCCACGCGGCCGGGCAGGCCGAGGTCGAGCGGATGATCGCCGAGGCGCGGCAGGCCGCCGAGCAGATCATGCAGAAGGCCCAGCTGCGCGCCGACGAGCTGGTCGCCAAGGCCCAGGAGCGGGTGGCCCGCCTCGACGCCGAGTCGCAGGCCCGGCGCGCCAAGGTCGAGGAGGACTTCGACATCGCGCAGCGCGCTCGCCGCGCCGAGGCAGCGCGCGCCGAGGAAGAGCGCGAGCGCGTCTCCACGCAGGCCGCACGGCAGCGGATCGCCGCCGCGGAGCAGCACGCCGCCCAGCTGGTCGCCGACGCCGAGGCCAAGGCGGAGGCGATCCGCGGTGTCCGCGACGAGCTCACCGGCCGGCTGGTCCAGGCCCGCCGCCTGCTGGACAACCTGCCCGACCTCGGTGACCTCGCCGAGCAGCCGGCGCCCCGCGCGACGGAGCGACCCGAGCCGGCCCGTGCGGAGCAGCCCCGCTCGGAGCAGGCCCGCCCGGAGCAGGCCCGTGCCGAGCAGGTCCGTGCCGAGCAAGTCCGTCCCGAGCCGGCCGCCCGTCCGGAGCCTGCCGCCCGTCCGGAGCCCGCGCGCACCGAGACCGAGCGGCCCGAGGCGACGCGCACCACCGCCGAGCAGCGTCCCCAGCCGACGCCCCGGGTCACCCAGCCGGCCCCCGCCGCGCAGCAGTCCACCGAGCCGGCCCAGCCCGCGCCCGCGGCCTCGCCGGTGTCGCGCGGTGACGGGGAGTCCGCAGCCACCCGGCAGCCGACCCGGGCCGAGGCGCCCGCCACCCGTCAGCTGCCCCTGCCGCCCCGGCCGGGCCAGACTCCCGCGGGTACGACCACCGCTCCGGCCGGCGGTCCGTCCACCCAGTCGATCGACCAGCCCGTCGGGCAGGGGCGTTCCTGACCGCTCCGCGGAGGCTGCTGGCCCTCCTGTCGGCCGCCCTGCTGTGGACCCTGCTCCCGGTCCTCGGCGGGGCGCCGGTGGCCTCGGCCGGCGATGAGTCCGGCCGGCTCCGGATCGCGCACCTGTCCCCCGACACCCCGGCCGTCGACGTCGCCCTGACCCCTGCCGCGGCCGGTGGGCCGGCCGCGGACCCGGGACCCGACGTCGCCGGCGCCCTCGGCTACGGCGAGGTGGGCGGCTACCGCACCCTCCCCGCGGGCAGCTACGCGGTGAGCGTCCGGCCGGCGGACACGCCACCGGAGACGCCACCGGCGCTCTCCGCCCTCGTCGACGTGCCCGCCGGCGGGGCCCGCACCCTCGCGCTGTCCGGCACCTTCGCCGAGCTCGCGCTGACACCCCTCCCCGACGACCTCACCGCGCCGGCCGACGGCACCGCCCGGGTCCGGGTGCTCGCGGCGGCGGCCGCGGCGCCCAGCCTCGACGTGCTCCTCGACACGGGCCCGGCACTGGCCGCGGAGCTCCCCTTCACGGCCGCGTCCGGCTACACCGCCGTCCCGGCCGGCCCGGCGACGGTGCGGCTGACCGGCGGTGCGGACGACACCGCCGTGCCGGTGGACCTCACCGCGGGCACCGTCGTGAGCCTGCTGGTCCTCGACGCCCCCGGCGGCGGCCTGACCGTCCGGACGCTCGTGGACGCCGTCGCACCGGCCGTACAGCCCGTGGGCGGGGTGGAGGCCGGCGGATCGATCGCGCGGCCCGCCCGGTTCCCCCGGCTCGCTGCCGCTCTCGCCGCGGCCGCGCACGACCGGGCTGCCGGCGACGACCTGCCGGTGCGGGTGCGCGTGCCCGCGGCCGGCATCGACGCCGCGGTGACCGGCTCCGGTCTGGGCGCCGCCGGTGCCCTGACCGTGCCGGCCGATCCCGTGGTGGCCGGCTGGTACGTCGCCGGTCCGGCTCCGGGCCGGCCGGGGCCCGCGGTGCTCGCCGGGCACGTGGACTGGGCCGGCCGCCCCGCGGTGTTCGACGGACTCGACCGGCTCGCCCCCGGGGACGAGATCGCGGTCGACCGGGCCGACGGCACCAGCGTGCGGTTCGCCGTCGACCGGGTGGTCCGGGTGCCCAAGCACGCCTTCCCGACCGACGCCGTCTACGGGCCGGTGCCCGGCGCGGAGCTCCGGCTGATCACCTGCGGGGGGGGGGGGGGGGGGGGGGGGGGGGGGGGGGGGGGGGGGGGGGGGGGGGGGGGGGGGGGGGGGGGGGGGGGGGGGGGGGGGGGGGGGGGGGGGGGGGGGGGGGGGGGGGGGGGGGGGGGGGG